>CAZQAB010000009.1:0-83763 GCA_964591265.1 uncultured Lachnospiraceae bacterium | reverse complement strand
AAAAACGCCGGTTTGAGCTGCGGCAGCAGAAGAAAAAGGAAAAGCATAAGGGAAGGTGAAAAACAGAATGGGACGGGATATCTTATATCAGGCAGCTGCCATGATAATAATGGCTGCATTTTACGGCTGTTATCTGGCCAAAGCACTGTGTTTAAGGCGCAAAGGCATCCGAAGCGATCAGCTGGGCCGTGGAAAAGACGGAAAAAGAAAAATCATTGAAATTGCCCTGAAAACAGTGACCTTCCTCGTGCCGGCAGCCGAACTTGTAAGCATTGCCTTAAACCGGCATCTGGAACCGGAGGCTTTCAGGATTGGCGGGATGATACTTTCCGCTGTTGGAGCGGTTGTTTTCATCGTTTCGGTCGTTACGATGCGCGATAACTGGCGGGCAGGCGTATCAGAGAAAGAAAAAACCGAGCTTGTGACAGACGGAATTTATAGGTACAGCAGGAATCCCGCCTTCCTCGGATTCGATCTTTTGTATGTGGGGATTTTGCTCATGTTCTTCAGCTGGCCGCTGCTCGCAGTATCGGCGCTTGCGATGCTCCTGTTCCATATACAGATCGTGTATGTGGAGGAACCGTTTTTGCAGAAGACATTCGCAGAGGCGTATTTGGATTATAGAAGGATGACCGGCAGATATTTGGGAAGGAAAAAATAGCCTTTGTGACTTGCAGTGCTTACAGGGGTGATCACTTGCATGGAGGTGATATTTTGGACGATACAAGCCAGAAAATCATTGATGCGGCGATGCGGCTTATTCGTGATAAAGGCTATACAGCGACCACTACAAAAGAGATCGCAAGAGAAGCGGGGGTGAATGAATGCACCCTGTTCCGTAAATTCGAGGGGAAAAAGGACATTGTGCTACAAGGTGTAAACCAGGTGCAATGGAGGGCAAATGTAACGTCGGATATTTTCAGGGATGTAACATGGAACCTGAGAACTGATTTGGAAATGCTCATGCGGGCATACATGGATCGCATGACGCCGGATCCTCGTCCTGTTTTGTCACTTTGCCCTCAATGATTGGGCCAGCTGTATGCAGGACATATTTACAGGGCAGATTGTAGCCGGGTGTGATTTTTGCCTGACCGGTCGGTTCCTCGTGACCTTGCTTTTCCATAATTTCCGCACAGGCAAGCCGCAGCTGCACTCCACTGAAGGTATGGATGCAGTTATCAATGCAGTCGTGGTTTGGCTGATAACAGCCTGTCAAACCGGAATTGGCCGCATTCACAATCGCATCCACGCCAAGCCGCGTGATCTCGCCCTGCCAAAGATAGATACCATCCTGAACAGGTGATAAATCAGTCAGGCGGACGACGCCCTTTTTTCGTGCGGCCTCTGACAGATATTCGTCCTGCACCCGCAGAAAATCCTCTCCGATCGCTTTTGGCATCCGCACATTCATAAGTCCCCGGAGAAGATGCCGCTGTTCCTCCAATGATGAGGGCATCTCAATTTTATTGTATTTCGGTTCCTCCTCCAACAGATACCGGACAAGGAACCGTCTGCGCTCGTTTTGGTTCATATGTTTTACTCCACTATTTTTACTCTTTCCGGTTTCCGTGGCTTTGTATGCGGCTGCTCTCCATCAATATAGCCGAGAATGACAAAGCAGACACAGATGTAATTTTCGGGGATCTCCCATTCCTTAAGCAATGCCTCTCCCTCCGGGCTTGTGAAGGTTTCCGGCCCGCGTGAGATAATGCAGGACGCAATCCCAAGTTCCGCAGCCTGCAATATCATATTTTCTGCGCAGCAGAACGCGTCCGCGTCACGAAAGAGGAAATTGTCCTGTCCAAAAACGCAGACCACGCATGGCGCGCCATAAAAACCGTCATGCATTGACGCATCATCAATCACGCTGGGCTGCTCCCTGGAAACATAAGAACCAACAAGATTGCTTCGGTCAAATTTCGCAAGGTTCATCATGCCGATTTTCCTTGTAAGCTCCGCATTGCGGACGCCGACCATCATGCTCCGCTGACCTCCGCCGGCGTTGGGGGCGTAGTTTCCGGCTTCCAGAATCATTGCCAGATCCTCACGGCTGACTTGCCTGTCTGTGTATTTGCGGATAGAATGACGGGCTTTGATTAAATCCATCAGCATTTTAGTCCACCTCCTGATTAAAACCCGGTACCGCTTTCCAGCATTGCGGGTCAGCATCATAAAAATCTCCGTAAGTGCCACTTGCCACGGCAGGACAGCCACGGCACCAGGCTAAAAGCTCGCATTTGCCGCATTTTTTGAATTTCGTATAATCACGGTATGCTTCCATCTCACATACCCAGACATCCGCCAGCCTGTCCGCAAATACATTTGCGACTCTGCTGTTCTGGACGCGGCGGCAGGCATACACATCGCCTGTGGGCAGGATCGTCATGTGGCAGTTGCCGCAGTTGCAGCCGCCATAAATCATGCCGTCCTTTGCGTTTTCGGGGATTTTGAATGTGCCTTTTTCGTATTCGTACAGCGTCCAGAGGTGGTCTTTCCTGTTGAAGTAAGTCTGGCATCCTGCCGCTTCGTATTCACGGAATTTCCTGTCGCAGATATCCAGGAGCGCACGGTACTCCTGCGGCGTTATGCCAGTGCCTTTCTCGCCGCTGGTAGGGCAGTAACGGGCAAAAGCATAGACATTTGCACCGGCTTCAACAACTGCATCAATGATGTCCGGCACCTCTTTGATGTTCGTGCCGGATACCGTGGTCATGACAATGGAGCGCAGACCGGAAGCGTTGATAACGCCGATTTTTTCCAATGTCGCGTCAAAGCTGCCGGGTTTGCGGAACCAATCATGCGTTTCACGCAGCCCGTCAATGGAAAGCTGATAGCGGACACATCCGCAGTCTTTCATTCGTTTACAAACTTCCTCCGTCAAGTGAAAGGGGTTTCCCATGATTGTAAACCGAATTTCTTTAGACTTCAGCAGCTCGAGCAGCCGCCAAAAATCCGGGTGGAGGATTGGATCGCCGCCTGTCAGATACAGATAGGGCGTGCGGTGATAAATTTGGCAGAAGTCCTCGATATTTGCCAGCACATCCTCCATCTGGGGGAATGTCATGGAGTCAGGCTTTTTGCAATTGTTTTCCGAAAAAATATAACAGTGCTTGCACCGCTGGTCACAGTCATCTGTGATATGCCATTGGAAAGCAAATGATTGGTTCATAGCGCACCTCTATGTAAATCCGGCATAACCGGATTATAATCGAAACTCCCGGCAGAGTTCCCGCCGGGAGCCGTTTTTTTGAATGAAGCCTGTTACTTGTCAGAAGCACCGCAGGCAGCAGGAGCCTCTGCAGGCTTATCGGAAGCACCGCAAGCTGCAGGCTTCTCTTCCGGCTTGTCAGCAGAGCCGCAGGCAGCAGGAGTCTCGGCGGGTTTGTCGGAAGCACCGCAAGCTGTACCGCACGCTGCGGGAGTCTTGTCTTCATTCCATCCAGCAAGATTAGAAAGTGCCATTGTTTAGACCTCCAATATTTATATTCAGGGGCTTAACGCTCTCTGTACTTACAATTTTACGTATTTCTTTGACCAAAACAAGTACGCACTTTTTTATTAGATACGCACTTTTTTGTAACCATTGCGGAGGGATGGCCTTTTCTGCGTATGTAAATTTTTTATGACTTGCTGCAGCCATATTGAATTATGAGCTGTGTTGCAGCATAATAAGAATGTAACATTCCTTTTTGAAGTTTTGGAGGTTAGAATATGAAAACAAAAGCCGAACTGCCGGAATGCCCGGTGGCTACAACGGTGCAGCTGATAGGCAATAAATGGAAATTATTGATTATGCGAAATCTGCTTGTGCGTCCGTGGCGCTTTAATGAATTGCAAAAGTCCCTTGACGGCATCAGCCAGAAAGTATTGACGGACAGTCTGCGTTCTATGGAAGCAGATGGCATTATTACCCGAACTGTTTATGCAGAAGTGCCTCCGAGAGTGGAATATGCACTTTCTGAACTTGGCGAATCTATGCGTCCGATACTTGACGCAATGCGAGTATGGGGAGAAAATTACAAGGCAAGTATGGATGCATAATTTGGAAAATGACGGAGAGCAAAGCAGCCTTTGCCGCAGTACGACAAGTGGATATTCACTGCCGGGTACTCCGTAACGATGCACACAGCATCGTTATGAGGGGTGTGCATTTTCTGCACACGGGTGTTCATCGTTATGCGAGTACGGAATTTCGGTTTGTTATGTTGTATCATTGATAGAACGGCAACAGATGAAGCCGTTGCGTAGATAATACGGTGTGCTTTTCGGCTTTTCGTTATGTTATATAAAAACGCTGTCTTTCTTTGCCTTCCGACACCGAAGGGTGTGTGGAGGGCTTTTTTTGCCCGCAGAGTGTTGCGCTGCCCGTGGTAGAGACTCCGAAGGGTGTTCATCCTGTCTTTCCGCACACACTCCTAACGAAAAGATCCGTCCCGTAACGATTGACAGAATACTTCGTTATGAGGGTGTGCAGATTGTTGATTATATCAAATATCGTTGAATCCCCTTGACTTCTCTGCCTCTCAGAGTGATGTATGGGCACTACAAACTTGGAAGGAGGAGTTGCAGTTGTTTGAAACTGAAGTCGATTACAGGCTTGCGAAATGGCTAATCGCCAATATCCTGAACGCCGCAGGCTTTGAGTTTTTTCTACAAGAAGGACGACTGAGGGAATAGGTGAAAGCTGTTAGAATAACTAACAAAATTTAGTTGCAAAATCTAACACTCAATGGTATAATGAAGTTGCTGGCAAGGCAAAGGAGGATACAAAATGGCAAATATTCATGAACGCATTAAAGAAATGAGGAACCAGCTACATCTTTCACAGGATTATGTAGCTAAGTTTCTGGGAATTAACCGTTCCACCTATACGCAAATGGAGAATGGAAAACGTAAGGTTTTAGCGGACGAAGTGGCTCAGTTGAGCATCTTATTCGGAGTTTCAGCCGATAGTTTGCTAAATAATACTGAAATAAGCCAGCCAGCCACGATGTTTGCACGGAGTTTTGAAAAACTTGACGAAAATGACCAGGCAGAAATCATGAATCTGATTAGATTCAAGGAGCAGGTTAAGGCACAGAGGGTTGAGTAATGCAATTTGATACAGAAGCAAAAAAATATAATGATCCGGGAAAAATGGCAGCGGCTTATCTGGTGAAATACTTTGGAAATCAGAAAATAGAATACCCTATCAATCCTTTTCAGATGCTAAAGGATGAGGGTGTTCTGTTTTCGTTGATGGATTTTAAGAAGTTGGAAGGGGTTTATATTCCGGCTGTTTCATCGGATGATGTTCCTGCAGTAGGTATTAATGCGAACAGACCCATTACCAGGCAGCGGTTTTCAGCAGCGCATGAGCTATGCCATCATTTCCGCGATGCGGATAAGCAGATTTCATGTCCGATTGGATCGAAAAACGCTATTGAAAAATTTGCCGAAGGATTTGCGGCAGCCCTTTTGATGCCTGCCGGAGAATTAAGGGCTCAGGTTAATAAGCGGAAAAACAGCAATCACAACATTTCACTTGATGATGTGCTGGAGATTGCAGATTATTTTGGTGTGAGTTTTCAGGCTTGTCTTTTCAGGATTGCTTATCTGATACATGCAATCCCGGGGAATACGGAACCGGATGAATTGAGAAGACGGGCAACAAAGTATTGCCCTGAAAAAGTGCGTAAGCAAAGGCACATGACCTATACGCGTCTTTATGGAGATCTGATAAATGCGTATCAGGAGCAGCTGGCTTTCAAGCCGTCAGACTATGCAAGATATGTATTTCAGAACGAATACATCTATAATGACAGTCGCATGGAAGGCTTAAATATCACTATTGAACAGGCCTCAGAGATTGTTACAGATCTACGGCTTAATATGCAGAACAGCGAATATTGTAATCAGGAGAATGAGGCATATTTATCGATTGCAGGTCATTATGACATGTATCAGGAGATTTTTGCTGAACCGGTAAAAGAGTCTCTGGATGCTTATTATCTTTTCACTCTTAACAAACTGCTGTTCTCACATTATCCCCATCCGGAGTTTGGTGGATCTGCTCGTCAGAATAATACTCTCGTGCTGGGAGCCAAATTTGAAACTGTGGATTATCATGAAATATTCAACGAACTGGCAAAGGTGGATGCAGAGGTAAAAGATTACTTTTCGAGAAGGAACGAGATTCTGGTTAGTGACTATTTGAAACATGTGATCCGTATACATCATAAGATTACGGTGATTCATCCATTTCCAGAGGGCAATGGCAGAACGTCGAGAGCCTTTATGAATGTTCAATTGGTTCGGGCTGGAATTACGCCGATATACATTAAGGTTGAAGACAAAAAGGAGTATGTTGCGGCTTTATCTTGTGCTGATGAGACAGGGGATTATGATGAACTGTACGAGATAATGTTCAGGTTAATACTCAGATCCAGTATAGATTTGCATAAACAGTAATAGCATATATAAATAGATATTTCGAAGCTGATCACAATGGTCAGCTCATTTTTCCTGAGAGCGAGGTTAATTTCTCATTCTCTTTTTATGACTGTGTGATATGCAAATCCCTTACTCCGTAACGGTGTATGCGGTATCGTTATGAGGGGTGTGCATTTTCTGCACACGGGTGTTCATCGTTATGCGAGTACGGAATTTCGGTTCGTTATGTTGTATCATTTATAGAACGGCAACAGAAATCAAAGTGCAGAGTTTGATACAATTCAGCTTTTGATGAGAAAGTTGTACTTAATAGGGCGGAACCTGGATAAAACGAAGTATGAAAGAATAAAGCAGAAATGGAGATGTCGGTTTCGGCATCTCTTTTCTTTCACACTTTGGGAGGTGATGGAAATTATTAGACCGGGAAAGCAAGCGCCAAGGCTGAAATAGGTCTTTGATGTGTCGGATGTGCATAAGGCAAGGCGGATAGGGAAAGACCCGTATCTGTGGGAACTTAGGGAGGAACACAAGGACACAGTGCTGGCATAGCTTGAAAAAACATACGGTGCAACCAATAGTGACAGCTCCTTATGGAAATCGGAAAGACCGTTGCGGCATATGACCGCCAGATTGCAGGGCAGAAAGCCTCGAATAAGGCAAAAGAAAGGGCAGACGGGGTACATATCGGACAGCAGGGCGTTGAAACGCCCGAAAAAAATCCCGAAGAAAACAACCTGCTCTTAGAGAAAAAGACATTTCCCGTAGCTGACAGCGCGGAAGTAAAAAAAGAGGATTTCATCACACAGGATGAGAAAGACGCCCGGCTGACAGGAGGGAGCGGTTTTCATAACGGAAATTTCCGTATCTATGATTATTTCATGGAGGGGCATGACAGCAGGGAAACAGCCCAATTCCTCAAAAACGAATATGGCACGGGAGGTCAGTCCCATGCGCTTGCCGGATCTGACCACAGCTGGGAGGATCACGATGCGAAAGGCATACGGCTGAAAAAAGGGAGTATTTTAGAGCCGTATAATGATGTGCTTTTATCCTGGAAAGTGGTGGAGAAACGTATCCGCAGGCTCATTCAGGAAGATAAGTATTTATCCCCGGCGGCAAAGGCGGCCTATGCGGAATATAAGGACAATATGAAGTGACCTCACGTTTGCAGCAACGTGGATTTACCTGTATACTGGAGTTTGTAAAAACAATGGTAACAGGGATTACCGCATACAAAAGGCGGGCGCCGAATGAAAAGAATACTACGAATCGAAATGGATGTCCATAGCACAAATTACGCTTGAATAAGTTCTTGTATGCTATGTTAAGATTTCGTATAATAAGAGCATAAGAAATAAAAACACAAATATATATTGTACACTTTTACCGGGAGGGATTATCCTGAACACTTTAAATATATATGAAATGATATTTAACAATGTTATCTGCAAAACCTTTAGCCAATCCTTTTTTATCTTTTTATGTGGCGGTGCGGATCAGAATCACATCAGAAACAAAATAAGATCTTTACTTGAATCAAATGGACTTCAAATTTTATATCCTGAAGATTTATTTATGGATATGCTGAATAGGGATAAAAAAACGGATTTGCTAGAATATGAAAATCTTCTGGCAGACAATTCTGATATGGTTTGTATTATTTGTGAGAGCATGGGTTCGGCAGTAGAATTAGGCGCTTTTGTCGGGAACCGTAAACTTGAGCAAAAATTAATTGTTTGCATAAATCAGAAGTTTGCCAGAGATAAAAGCTTTATTATGATGGGACCTGTTAAACACATAAAAAAGATAAATAAAAACGCAGGGATGTTCTCTAATGGGAATTGACTTCTGCGCAGATACTGGATTTACTTGTTTTGGTGTGGTCAAACAGAATTGAGGGCAAAAATCAAATCCTGGGGTTTGCGCTTATGAGCCCGACCGGGGACAGGAATACTGCTGTTACAGTCTGTATAAATTCGATGGGAAGGGATTCTGTCATCTCATTGAGGCAGATCCGCGCAATTATGATAAGAAGAAATTTTACTTATCCAAATATGTTTCAATGGCTGTGGCCTGCCTGAATAAAGTAGATTTTAAGGATGCGAACAGAGTACCCTTCCTGGCTTTAACAAATGTGACTGGATATGGGCATAACAGACCGGTCTTGAAAATTTCGCGTCTGGGAAGGGAGAATGCGGAGCGGATTATGGAAGAATACAGATTTTACGGTTGGCAGACGGCGGATGTGCCGGCTGTGTCAGAGGAATATAAATACATTGAGAATCCGAGGCATCTCTACGAGCTGCTCTCGGAGATCTGGTGCGAGGAAACCTGTGCCCCGCGCTTGAGGGATAATTGGACAAAGGATAACCGAACCCTGGGACAGTGCTCCATTACGGCGTTCCTGGCGCAGGATATTTTTGGCGGAGATGTGTATGGCATTCTGAGAGCAGGCGGAAATTACCATTGCTATAATGTGGTCGGCGATTGCGTGTTTGACCTGACCAGCGAGCAGTTCGGTGAAGAGGTTCTCTCCTATGAGGACAACCCGAAGCAGTCACGCGAAGTCCATTTTGCCAAAGAGGAGAAACGGCTTCGCTATGAATATCTGAAAGAAGCGCTGAGGGCGAAGAGGAGCGTCTGACCGGGGAAACTTCCGGTGGAAAGGAGAACAGGATGCAAATTAAAATCTTAAAAGGAGACATTACAAAACTGGAAGTGGATGCCATAGTGAATGCGGCGAACCATACGCTGCTCGGCGGTGGTGGCGTGGATGGCGCAATTCACCGTGCCGCCGGGAGGGAACTATTAGAAGAATGCAGGCAGCTGCATGGATGCAATACCGGGGAGGCGAAGCTGACGAAGGGCTACCGCCTGCCGGCAAAATATGTAATCCATACGGTCGGGCCAGTATGGCAGGGGGGAAATCACGGCGAACCGGAGTTGCTGAAAAACTGCTATAAAAACTCACTGAAGATCGCCATAGATCAGGACATGAAGTCCATCGCTTTTCCGGCGATATCCACAGGGGTATACGGATATCCCAAAGATCAGGCCGCAGCGATTGCAGTCAATACGATCCTGGACTATGCGTCCGGCAAGGTTCCGGAGGATTTTGAAGTCTGGCTGGTGGCGTTTGATCCAGAAACGCAGAAGCTCTACCATCAGGCGACGGCACACCGAAACCTGGCAAAGACGCAGGACTGAGATGCGTGACTCTCAGAACAGATGAAACCGAAAAACAAGATTTAAGGGACTGGAATCATGAAGGCGAAAGCGGGGGAAAGCATGGAGCTGTATCATCGGATGCTCCGCAGGGGCAGCCCGGAGCCATTCTGCTGCCAGGCGTCCCTAAGAAAGCGCCGGTGGAGCTTTCTGCAGACGATGAAGTTGCAAAGAATTTAAATACTGACCGGGCTGCGCAAAGGATGACCAGGTGCCTTTCCCATTATAAAAAACTGCGTTTGCAAGAGATTGCAGATGAAATGCCCGCTATTTCAAGCTGCCATGCATCCGAAAGAAGCTGCCGGTGGCAGCTTCTGTAGGCGACAGAAACAGGATCATGCAGAAAAAGAAAACAGAAAGCAGCAATGCGAGGTGGAATGAATTCCTGAACCAGGGGTTTACGGAATGAATGGCCCCGCTTCCCTGCTTTTTGAGAAGGGAGGCGGCGCGGTGGCCAGGATTCGTTGTGTGGTGGAAAGAATTACATACCAGAACCCGGAGAACGGATATTCTGTCCTGAAATGCAGGGTCAAGGATTACAGCGACCTGGTGCCGGTGGTCGGGAACCTGCTGGACGCGAATGTCGGCTCCGTCCTGCTGGCGGACGGGAACTGGAAGGTGGACGCCAAATACGGCAGGCAGTTCGTGGCGGAGAACTGGGAGGAGACGCTTCCGGCAACCGTATACGGCATGGAGAAATACCTGGGCTCCGGCCTGATCAAAGGCGTCGGGCCGAAGTTCGCAAAGCGCATCGTCCAGAAATACGGCGCGGATACCTTCGCGGTCATTGAGGACAACGTGGAGCTGCTGATCGAGGTGGAAGGAATCGGGAAGAAACGGGTGCAGATGATCGCGCAGTCCTGGGAGAAGCAGAAGGAAGTGAAGAACATCATGCTTTTCCTGCAGGAGCATCAGGTAAGCACCTCGTTCGCGGCGAAGATTTACAAGCAGTACGGGAATGAAAGCATTGCTGTCATGAAGGAAAATCCATACCGGCTTGCGGACGATATCTGGGGGATCGGCTTTAAGACCGCCGATCAGATCGCGGAGAAGCTGGGATTTGGAAAAGAATCCTTTGTACGGCTCCGCAGCGGCCTGATGTATACGCTGTCGGAACTGTCGAATGAAGGACATGTCTATGCCAAAAAGCAGCAGCTGACCGACAGGGCTTCTCAGCTTCTGGAGGCAGCCCCGGAGACGATCGTCATGACGATGGATGAAATGCTCCGGAAGAATGAATTAATTCTGGAAAAGAACATCCTGAAAACGGATGACGCGGGAAACCCGCAGAGCGCGATTTACCTCCCGCCGCTTTATTACGCGGAGATCGGCGTCGCGGGCAAATTAAAGAAGCTGGCGTCTTCCCCGGCGGGAGACCGGCTGTACACGAAGCTGATGGAAGCACGCCGGGAAACCGGGAACCAGAGTCTCTCCGTGGATGTGAATGCCATCGAGAAGAAGCTGGGAATGACCTATGACGGGATACAGGCGGACGCCATCCGTCAGGCGGCGACAGCGAAAGTCATGGTTCTGACCGGCGGCCCCGGAACGGGGAAGACGACAACAACCCAGGGCATCATTTCCGCATACAGGGCTTATGGGCTGAAAATCCTGCTTGCAGCGCCCACCGGACGGGCGGCGAAGAGAATGACAGACGCCATAGCGTGCAGTGAAACAGTCCGGGGGACTGTTTCATCGCAGACGACGGGGTTGGAAGCAAAAACCATCCACAGGCTGTTGGAATGTAAGCCGCCGGAAGGATATCAGAGAAATGAGGAGAACCCACTGGAGGGAGACGTCCTGATCGTGGACGAGTGCTCCATGATCGACATGATCCTGATGAATTCCCTGCTGAAAGCGATCCCTCCTACCATGCGTCTTATTCTGGTGGGGGACATTGACCAGCTGCCGTCGGTGGGAGCCGGAAATGTCCTTCGGGACATCATTGATTCCGGGGCTTTCCCGGTGATCCGGCTGACAAAAATTTTCCGTCAGGCACAGACGAGCCGTATCATTATGAACGCCCATCGGATCAATGAAGGGAAAATGCCGGATATCTCAAACGGGAAGAATACGGATTTCTTTTTTATGGAGAATGAGGATGCGGAAAGCGTCGCGCCGCAGATCGTGGAGCTGGTCAGGACAAAGCTCCCTGCATATTATCATGTAGAAGCGACACAGATCCAGGTGCTGACGCCGATGCAGAGGGGCGTGGTGGGCGCGACCAATTTAAACCTTGCGCTGCAGGAGGCGCTGAATCCTGCGGAACACGAAGTTTATCTAAGAGGGCGGGGAGCCGTTACTATGCCCAAAGACTGCCTGCGGCGGAGCGGTTTCGCATTCCGGCAGGACGATAAGGTCATGCAGATCAGGAATAATTATGACAAAGAAGTCTTCAACGGAGATATCGGCATCATCGCCTCCGTCAATGCCGAAGACCGGACATTGAAGGTCGATTTTGACGGCAGGCTGGTTGAGTATGATGTGACAGAATTAGATGAGCTGGTCCACGCCTATGCTACAACGATCCACAAGGCGCAGGGTTCGGAGTATCCCATCGTGGTGATGCCGGTGCTGATGAATCATTACGTCATGCTGCAGAGAAACCTGATCTACACCGGCATCACGCGGGCAAAGAAGATTCTGGTCCTTGTCGGGACGAAGAAAGCGTTGGCTTATGCGGTGCATAACGTGACGGTGACGAAGCGGAACACCTTGCTGAAAGAACGGCTGTCCGGGGAAACCTCCGGAGCGAAACCAGGGCAGGGAACGGAAAGGACAGCCGCCGGAAATCCGGAACCGGAGGGTGAAGCTGCAAGGATCTCCCATGAGGAGTGGCTGAAGCTCGACCTGTTTGACCGGATCGCGCAGTCCGGGTTCCGAAGCAGGTTCCGGCTGAAAGAAGCGGACAGGGAGTATGTGAGGGAAAAGGGAATGGATACAATCAGGGAACATGCTTATGATTTTATCCGGAAGCGTCTTGCTCCGGCAGAGATCCCCAACGACGGAAAACAGACGCCAATGCGCGGGCATCCGGTCTTTCTCGCCCAACATGCCTGCGCCTGCTGCTGCCGGGGGTGCCTGGAAAAATGGCACGGCATCCCGCAGCATATCGCGCTGAGCAGCCGGCAGCAGGATTATGTGGTGGACGTGCTGATGGAATGGATCGGACGGCAGATGAAGGATGGGAACCCGCAGTGACCGGAAATTTTGTTGATGGCGGCAGAGAAATTAAAGCTTCTGCGGAATATCAGGATACTGCCGCAGGTGTGGGAGGACCGCAGGGGCAGCAGGCAGAAGGGCCGGGGAGATTCGCCTGAGAAACAAGAAGAATGAACCTGAAAAAGTTAGCGATAATCAAAGCAAAAGGCTCTGGAATGCAAAGTCCAGAGCCGCTTTGCCTACAGTCTGAGCGGAGCCGGAAGCTCCGCTCTTTCTGAATGACGGGACAGAATCAGCACCCGCATCCACAGCCGTTGCTGTTGCCGCAAAGGCCGTTGCCGTTGCCGCATCCGCACAGAAGCAGAAGAATGATGATCCAGCAGCTATCCGTGCCGCTGCAGCTATTGCCGGAAAGACCATTGCCGCATCCGCAGCAGGAAAGCAGGAGCAGGATCCAGATCCAGGATATTCCGTTGTTGCCCTCACATCCACATCCGCAGTTGGTTGCTGTCAAATCGCTCATTTTGTTTCCTCCGAAATTATCATTTACAGTGTATCATATGCGGATGGGGCGGAATTGTTACGTGAGGAAGGATTCAAAAACGCCGTACAGATCCAGAGTCCCGTAGCCCCATTCCCGGTTTGGATAGCTATAAATGCTGCTCTGCCGCGCGCCCCGCAGAAAAAGGGTTTTGATCTCGCGGGCGGTGAAGACCCGGGGGAGGGGACGGCGCAGGCTGGCCTCCGCCAGCAGGGCAGTGGCGCCGGCAGTAAGGGCCGAGGACGCACAGGAGCCGGTGAGGGTCCCGTATCCGCCGCCGGGCCTTGGGACGGTGAGATTGACGCCGGGAGCCGCGAGATCCGGCTTGATCAGACCGTTTCTGGTAAAGCCCCGGCCGGAACGAAGATACAGGCTGTTGTTGTAGGCATTATAGGCGCTGCTGGTCAGCAGGGATTCGGCGCAGGAGGGGATGACCAGCGTGGTGTCCGGGCTGGGAGTATAGAAGCTTACGCCGGGATCCACCAGGCCGGTGATGGGCAGCCACATATGGAAGACTCCGCTCATAAAAGTCAGATTCTCCACCCGGATCCGCCAGAGTCCCGGAGTGGGGGAACGAAACCGCATCTGGGCCAGCATGGCGCCGCTTAGAAGTTCCACGAGATAATAACTGAGATGGATCCGGCTGTTTTCCAGTATAAATCCAAGCTCCTGGCTGTATCCGGACCGGGGCCGGACAGGCTGTATACTTTCCCCGAGCGGGGAGGTGAAGCCCACGCTGTACAGCTCGTTGGGATCAGCCCACAACTCCATCGTAAAGCCCTGGGTTTCCCGATCCACCAGCAGTTCCACATCCACAGCCTCTCCGGCCCGGTCTGCGCTACCCCGGTAGTGGTGCGCCTGCCCTGCCTCGTTGCCGGTTCCTGTCACCGCATAAATTCCGGCGTTGAACTGAGCCTGGACGAGTACATTTTCCAAAGGGGTATCTCCGGTGTGCCCGCCCTGATTGCTGCCCAGGGTCATACAGATCACAAGGGGCATCCCAAGTTCCAGCGCCAGATCGGTGAGATAACGGACGCCCAGCATCAGATCCGTCTCCTGGTAGACGTCCGCATCTTCAGGCGTCAGAAAAAAATCCCTCAGGTAATCCCTGGCAGGGCGGAGCTTGACAAAAGCGATGCTGCTGTCGGGTGCGGCGCCGGTAAAATCGGCTTCCGTATCCCCGCTTCCGCAGGCGATTCCGCATACGGCGGTGCCGTGCCCCAGTTCGTCTCTCTGGGGCACGATATCATAAGGATTGCCCGAGAACAGCGCTTCGTTGATCTGTTCCCGGGTGTACTCCGTTCCGTAGGGAATGCCGTCAGGCGACGGACCGCCCCGGGCGGACTGATCCCAGATGCGCAGGATCCTTGTACGCCCGTCCGGGCCCCGGAAAGCCGGATGGGTATAATCGATCCCGGAATCCAGAAAGCCAAGCAGGACGCCCTCGCCCCGCAGATTCAGAAAGGGCTGAAGCTGGGCGGACAGGATGCCGGCTTCTTCCAGGCTGACCGTATCAATAAAAGTAAAAAGCTTGGGTATGTTGTAATAGGTAAAATCGCTGGAATAAAAACGCCAGGCCAGGAGAGGCAGATATAAAACACTGTACTGGGAATTAACCTGTACGGTCAGAAACGGCCCAACGTCGCCGAACTCCAGGGTCGGCAGTATCTTGTTTTGCAGAATGACTTCTCCGAAAGCTGCAGACACTGCCGGCGCAGCATCCTCCAACTGATTTGAGAAAAGAAAGGTTCGTTCCATGAAACACCTGAAAGCGTTTCTGTATATATATTGGGGAAAACGGACAAAAAGAACGCTTATTTCAGTTTGCCAACATATTTCTTGATCGCTTCAAAGCTCTCCCGGCTGATCACATGCTCGATCTTGCAGGCATCCTCCACTGCGACTTTGGGGTCCACTCCAAGCTGGGTCAGCCAGGCGGAGAGGAACTGATGGCGCTCGTAAATTTCCTCCGCGATGGCCCGGCCGGACTCAGTCAGGGTGATGTAGCCGGAATCCGCCACGGTAATGTGATTTTTCCCACGGAGGTTTTTCATGGCGATGCTGACGCTGGACTTCTTAAATCCCAGCTCCGTGGCAATGTCCACGGCACGGACCACCGGAAGCTGATGACTTAACATAAGGATGGTTTCCAGATAATTTTCTGCTGATTCATTTACATGCATAATTGCTAACCCCACTTCGTCTGATTTAATATGTAACCGCTCTCAATACGGATGTGTCGGGCGGCCACAAAAACAGTATCATTCTTAATATAGCATAAATTCGGGAAATGGTAAAGTGCTAAACGAGGGTTTTCCGGTAATCCTTCGGGGTTTTGCCAACCATTTTTTTAAAGGTTTTTGTAAAATAATTCACGTCGGGCATCCCGCAGTTCTGGGCGATATCCTGGATTTTCATACTGGTTGTGTTCAGCAGGAAAATGCCGTATTCAATCCGCTTCTTATTCACATACTCGGTGAGGGTGCTTCCCGTTTCTTTTTTGAAAAGCGCGGAAAGATAACTGGAGTTGACATTTAAAAGCTCCGCCTGGGTCTTCAGTCCCAGGTCTGCGGTCAGATCCGAATCAATCCTGGTGAGCACTTTCCGTATCAGGATAGAATATCCCTTCATGGAGTGATTACGTACCAGCAGACAATATTTGCGCACCATCTCCCGGCGCAGCTTTTCCGCCTCCTCTTCCGAGAAAAGCCGCTCGATGCGCAGGGCAAACCGGGTGGAAAGGCTGTCGATGTGGAGAGGATGCACCCCTCCGAATTCAGCGGCTTTTCGGAGCAGAGTGTTGACGATGATCATATAATTCTTTGTGTTGCGGACCGCATCGGGCGTCCGCGCCTCCCAGGTCTCACGGAAGAGCAGAGGCAGAAGCATCAGGGCTTTGTGGGTCTGCCCGAGAGATACTGCCTGCATCAGTTGATTCTCGTGACTGTAACGTGTCTCCAGGATCTGCATACTCACGGAAGCGTCCTCTGATTTCTTGGCCTGGGGTCGCTCGGCCACCGGTTCCAGATCCCGGAAGAAGGAATAATGGATCCGCTGAACGGAAAAGTTGTCCAGATTTCCCCAGAGCTGCTCCCCGAAGGTGTTCAGAAAAATGAAAATGGAATCCTCGTGTTCGATCACAGGGAATATGCGGGAGAGCTGTTCAAGCTGCGCGTACCGCTCAGCCGGGCCGGAGGAGCCTGCACCGTTTAAAAGCGTCTGAAGAGATACGGACGCCAGGGAATAAGGGCCGATCAGGATATGGTCCGCCTCGTCAGGCTTTGGAAGCCGGAAAAATATATAGTGGAACTGAAACGTGTCAATAATGTAGTAAATGGTATTTGGTTCACAGGGACTGACAAAACGGTTGGCTGTCAGGTCACAAATCTTTTCCGGGAAGAGCAACTGCCGAAGCCCCAGGTCGAACTCCTGAAAAAACGCATCCGTCAGAGGATACTGATAAATCCTGCATGGAATATGATGATTTTTGAAATAATCCAAAAGAAATTTCAGACTGGGACGGTCAGGCATATTGCTTCTCCTTTATCTGCATTCGATACGTATATATTATATTATCTTATATATTTCAAAGATTTGCAATAATAGATTGACGTGGGGACAGGAAGTTCTGGAATCTGCGCGCCGGAAATTGTGCAAAACGGAGAATATAATCGGATATGAGTGGGATATATGGGAAAGAATACACAAAATAATACGAAAAAACAAAAAATTATCCTCACGATTTTTTGTGAAAAAGAGTTAAAATTACATATAAATGATTGCAAAACGCTTCAAAAGATAACTAAAATCAGTTTTTTATCAGATAGTTATGCCTTGATCGGCGAAATAACAACTGAAGGGAAACGGATAAAGGGTATTTACGGGAACCGCTGTGGATGTATAGAAATAGGGAGTTATCTCAGAAACCGGAATAGAGAATAATGGAGGAATTATGAGCACAAAAATAGAAAGTTTTCAGAAAAAGAAAGAGTATCTGATCTGCGTGGACTCGGACGGCTGCGCGATGGATACGATGGATATCAAGCATATCCGCTGTTTTGGCCCGTGCATGGTGGAGGAGTGGGGGCTTTTCCAGTGGGAAGAGCCGATCCTGAAGCGCTGGAATGACGTGAACCTCTACACCATGACCAGGGGTATCAACCGTTACAAGGGCCTGAGCCTGGCTCTGCAGGAGATCAATGAAAAGTACGCTCCCATCGAGGGCGTGGAGGTTCTGGTCGACTGGGTGGAACACAGCGACGAGCTTTCCAATCCGGCTCTGGAGCGTGAGCTTGAGAACAACGACAACATCTGCCTGAAAAAGGCCCTTTCCTGGTCCAGGAAGGTAAACGAGGGCATCAACCGGCTGTCCTTTGACGAGAAGAGGCCTTTTGAGGGCGTAGCGGAAGGGCTTGCATACGCCCGCCAGTACGCCGACATCGCCATCGTATCTTCCGCAAATCTCCAGGCGGTGGAGGAGGAGTGGGAGCTGTACGACCTGCTGGACCATGTGGACATCCTGCTCGCCCAGGATACGGGGAGTAAGGCTTTCTGTATCCAGGAACTGGCGAAGAAAGGGTATGACAAAGCAAAGATCCTTATGACAGGAGACGCTCCCGGCGATTATGACGCGGCGAAGAAAAATGGGGTATCCTATTATCCTATTCTGGTGCGCCATGAGAAGGAATCCTGGGCGGAATTTAAGACGGCGGTGGCCCGGCTTATCTCAGGCCGGTATCAGGGCGCTTATCAGGAGGAGAAGCTGCGGGCTTTCACGGATAATCTGAAGTGAGACGGCCGGATAAAGGCTTCGGGGAGCCTTTTTTCCGAAGCGCCGGACCGGCGGAAATACAGAACCGATAAATATATTAATATATTGTAGTAGAAAGGAGAACGGAAAAGATGCGCAACGTAATCAACTTAAACCGTGGCTGGCGTTTCATCCAGGAGGATGCGGGCCTGCCGGAGACGCTTCCCCTTGACTGGGCGGAAGTAGATCTTCCCCATTGCTGGAACGCGGTGGACGGCCATGACGGCAACGGCGGCTATGACCGGGGACGGTACTGGTACGCCAGAACCTTTGAGACGCCCAGGCAGCCTCTGGCGGGGGGCCGGGCGTTTGTGGAGATCCTGGGGGCCGGGCAGCAGGCGACGGTCTATGTCAACGGCACGGAGGCCGCATACCATGAGGGCGGCTATTCTGCTTTCCGGGCAGATGTCACCGATCTGTGCAAAGAGGGCGAGGATAATCTGCTGGTGGTGGCCTGCAGCAACGAGTACAAAGACAGCGTTTATCCCCAGTCCGCAGACTTCACTTTCTACGGGGGCCTGTACCGCGGTGTGAACCTTATCAGCGTTCCGGACACACATTTCGATCTGGAATACTATGGCGGCCCGGGATTTCAGGTGACGCCGAAGCCCTGTGACTGCGGCGGAGCGTCCTTTGAACTGGCGTCCTGGGTGAAGAATCCCGACGAGAACTTTACTGTCCTGTATTCCGTGAAGGATCAGGACGGAAAAGAAGTGGCGTCGGCTGCACGTCCGGCGGAGAACCCCGGCGTGACCGTTTTTGTACCGGACGCTGTAAGATGGGAGATCGACCGCCCGTATCTGTATACGGTGACGGCAACCTTGCAGCGCCGTAACGAGGCGTATGATGAAGTGTCCGCCAGAGTGGGCGTCAGAAGTTTCTCCTGTGATCCGGACAGGGGCTTTATCATCAATGGTGTGGAAACTCCTCTGCGGGGCGTCAGCCGCCACCAGGACCGGCTCTATAAGGGCAATGCCCTGACCAGGGAAGAACACTATGAGGACGCTGCCATTATAAAAGAACTGGGGGCAAACACGATCCGCCTGGCACATTATCAGCATTCCCAGGATTTCTATGACGCCTGTGATGAGATGGGCTTCATAATCTGGGCGGAGATACCGTTTATCAGCGTATTCAATAAAGATCCGGCGGCTCATCAGAACTGCATCCGTCAGATGAAAGAACTGATCATCCAGAATTACAATCATCCGTCCATCTGTTTCTGGGGCGTCTCAAACGAGATCCTCATCGGAGGCATTTCTGAGAAACTGGTGGAGAACCATAAAGAACTGAATGCCCTGGCGCACGAGCTTGACCCGACGCGCCTTACGACGATCGCACATGTGTCCATGACCCCGGTGGAAAGCCCGATGCACGGGATCACCGATGTGGAGAGCTACAACCATTACTTTGGCTGGTACGGCGGCAGGATGGAGGACAATGGCCCGTGGCTTGACAATTTCCACAAAGTGCATCCGGATATCTGCCTGGGCATGAGCGAGTACGGCTGCGAGGGCATTATTACCTACCACGGCCCGAATCCGGCCTGCAAGGATTACAGCGAGGAGTATCAGGCGCTTTATCACGAGCATATGGCAAAGGTCTTTGACGAACGGCCCTGGATCTGGTCCACCCACGTCTGGAATATGTTTGACTTCGGCTGTGCGGCCCGGAACGAGGGCGGTGTGGCAGGCCGGAACAACAAGGGGCTCGTAACCATGGACCGGAAGACCCGCAAGGACAGCTTCTATGTCTATCAGGCATACTGGAGCAAAAAGCCTATGGTGCACCTGGCCGGAAGCCGGTACGCCCAGCGGGCGGGAGAGACCACCGAGATCCGCGTTTACTCCAATCAGCCCTCCGTGGCTTTGTATGTAAACGGGGAACTGGCAGAGGAGAAGACAGGGGATAAAGTGTTCGTATTCACCGTGGCTTTGAAAGACGGCTTCAATGTGATCCTCGCCGCGGCGGGAGAACGGAAGGACAGCATGACCATCGAGAAGGTGGAAAAAGAACCCTCCGTCTACGTGCTTTCGGAGGTCAACGAGCGTAAGGAAGGCGTGGCCAACTGGTTCAGCACGGTTGGAAGCATGGACCTGGATGCCCCCATGGAGTTCCCCAAGGGCAAGTACAGCGTGAAGGACAACATGGAGGAGCTTGCAGCCTGCCCCGAGGCGTTTGAGATTGTGAGGAAAGCGTTGAAGCTGGCAACAAACTTTGACATCGCTCCCGGAGAGGGAATGTGGGATATGATGAAAGCCATGTCCCCCGAAGCCATGATGGGGATGGCGGGAAACATGATGCCTGAGGGATTTCTGGAGAGCATCAATGCGAAACTTATCAAAATTGACAAGGTTTAAAACAGCTCATTAAAGAAAGAAAGGAGACTAAAATGAAAAACGACATCTCGAAGTACACAAGAGAAGGAGGAATCCATCGCGTCCCCCTATGGAGGATCGCCGGATTTGCCCTGAACAACACTGCGACAAACCTGTATCTGGTACTGATGACTTATGTGGCGTATTACCTGATCGGGTTCGTGGGAGCGGCAACCATCCTGGCGTCCAGCTTTTCGACCATCATGCGTCTTTGGGACGGTGTGACGGATCCCTTCATTGGCTATATGGTGGATAAGACCGACGGTAAATTCGGCAAGAACCGCCCCTTCATGGTAATCGGGCAGGCGATCCTGTTCGTGAGCAGCTTTATTATGTTCCATGTGACGCATAAGCTTCCGGAGAACGGACCGATCCGTATGATCTTCTTTGTCGTGATCGCCCTGATCTACTACATTGGCTATACATTCCAGTGTGTGGTTACGAAATCCGCCCAGAGCGCGCTGACCAACGATCCGAAGCAGCGCCCGCTGTTCGCTGTGTTTGACGCGGCGTACAATACGGTCCTGTTCACGGTTACAGCGATCCTTGCCACGAAGATCTACGCGAAGTACGGGACTTTCTATGACGTAAGATTCTTCCATGAATTCTGGCTGATTCTCGCCGTCTTTGCCGCCTTGTTCACGGCGATCGCGGTCATCTCCATCTGGCCGAAGGACCGGACCGAGTTTTTCGGAACCGGCAAGGCTGTTATGATTAAGCCAAAGGATTACTGGGATACTTTCAAGAACAACCGGGCAATCCAGATGCTGGTGGTTGCGGCTTCCACGGATAAGCTGGCCAGCACCGCCAAGACGAGCGCGGTTACAGCGGTACTGTGGGGCGTTGTGGCCGGTAACTATGCTCTGTACGGCACAATGACCGGTTTAACCTCCATACCCGGTGTAATCCTGACCGTCCTGGTGATCGGCGGACTGGCCACGACCCTGGGACAGAGGAAGGGTATGATCATCGGTTCCGTAGGCGGCATTGTCACCGGCGGTATCCTGGCGGCCATGTGGCTGTTCGCGAATCCGTCGTCCATGAACGGTGCGGACGGGTCGCTGCAATGGGGATATTTTGCGATCCTGTATATTATACTGACTATTATCTACACGGGCTTTACAAACCTGGCCGGCAATATCGTTATCCCGATGACTGCGGACTGCGCCGATTATGAGGTTTACCGTTCCGGGAAGTATGTGCCGGGTATGATGGGAACCCTGTTCAGTCTGGTGGATAAGCTGATTTCATCCATTGCGCCGCTTGTAGCCGGACTTCTGTTCGCTGCCATCGGCTTCGCGGATGCGCTTCCCGAGGCGAGTACGCCCTATTCCGTTCCGCTGCATGTGGTCGCGGTATTTCTGACCTATGGCCTTGTAATGCTGGGCCAGATCTGTAATCTGATCGCTATGAAATACTATCCCCTGACCAAGGAGAAGATGGAAGAGATCCGCGAGGAGATCAACGCGATCAAGGAGAAAGCTGCGGCGAAAGCCCAGTAAGAAAAAAGCGGCAGTTTACGATACAGATTCCGTTACATAAGGAGCAGACGCCATGAAATTCGCAGAACCGGGTAAGACTGATACGGCCAGGAAAGGGAAAAAGGGGCAGGAACGAATTGATATCGAGGAGTTTGTGGCCCTTCAGCAGGAGCTGGTGGATACGCGGGAGAAATATGGAATTAAAAAGAAGGAAGGAATTATCTCCCGGGCCATCTCCTGGTATTTTGACCGGAAAGAAAAACAGGTAAAGATACCGGTGTCCCGGAAAAAATACCTGCTTCTCGCAGTTTTTACCGGCTGGATGGGGGGACATCGGTTTTACGCGAAGCATTACGTGACCGCAGTATTTTATCTGCTTCTGTTCTGGACCGGCTTTCCTCTGGCGATGACGCTGGTGGATCTGATGATCGCGCTTCCCATGAAGCCGGACGAAAACGGAATGATTATGATGTAAATAACGGGGAGACGGTTCCGGCCGGCGGCCGGGACTGTGCCCCTGGCATTACCTATAAATAGGAGGAATGTGGTATGGTTGATATGAAGGTAAAACCGTTCTGTCTTTCGGACGAAGACTGCAAGTGGGTGGAGGATACCATTGCGGGCATGACGCTGGATGAGAAGATCGGACAGCTCTTTTTTAACATGGGTTCCAGCCGGGACGAGGACTACCTGAAAATGACGGTAGAGAAGTACCACATCGGCGGAATCCGTTACAATCCCGGAACCGCAGATGACGTGTACGAGCAGAACCGTATTCTGCAGGAGAACAGCAAGATTCCGCTGATCATCGCGTGCAACACGGAGAGCGGCGGCGACGGCGCGTGTGTGGACGGCACCACCATCGGCTGCCAGACAAAGATCGGGGCGACCGGCGACAGAAATTATGCTTACCAGCTTGGCTATATGTCCAACAAGGAGGCGGCGGCCATCGGCTGCAACCTGTCCTTCGCACCGGTCAGCGACATTCTGTACAACTGGGAGAATCCGGTCATCGGGCTGAGGACCTACGGTAACGATGTAGAGCGTGTGGCAGAGATGACGAAAGCCTACATGGAAGGCGCGCATGCAAATCCGGGCTTCTGCTGTGCCGCGAAGCATTTCCCGGGGGACGGCCTTGATTTCCGGGATCAGCATGTGGCGAACAGCGTCAATGACTATACCTGCGAACAGTGGGATGAGACGTTCGGGAAGGTCTACAGGAACCTCATCGACAACGGCCTGGAGGCCATCATGGCGGGGCACATTATGCAGCCGGCCTATACCCGCTATTTCAATCCGGACATCGCGGATGACGACATCATGCCGGCCACCCTCTCTCCGGAACTGATCAACGGACTGCTGCGCACAAAGCTGGGCTTTAATGGCATGGTGCTGACAGACGCCTCCCACATGGTTGGGCTTACCTGCCGCATGAAACGGTGCGACCTGATGCCGGCAGCTATAGCGGCAGGCATCGATATGTTCCTGTTCTTCAACGATATGGATGAAGACTTTGCAAGCATGAAGCAGGGCTATCTGGATGGCCGGATCACAGAGGAACGTCTCAGCGACGCCCTGCACCGCATCCTGGCGCTGAAGGCCCACATGGGGCTTCACAAAAAGGAAAAGACCAGGATTATGCCCCGGCGCAGCGCCGTTCACGAGGTCGTGGGATGCCAGGCCCACAAAGATATGCAGAAGGAAATTTCTGAGAAGGCCATCACCCTGGTAAAATATAAAGATAAAGACGTGCTTCCGGTGACCCCGGACCGCTACAAGAAGATTATGATCGTGTACGTCAAAGGACTGGAGGCGCCAGGGCTTGGCAGCCTGCTGGGCGGCAATAAGGTTTCCCCGGCGGAGAAGCTGAAGGAGCGCCTGAATGCACAGGGATTTGAGGCATTTATCTATGAAAGCCCTGTCCAGAAACTGATGAAACAGATGCAGGAGGGCGGAAAACCGGATGTCAACCTGTATTTTGCCGGCAAGGATACGATCCGTGACTTTGTATCAAAGCAGGATCTGATCATCACGCTGGTGGACATCGCGGGCGGATTCCAGCCGGTGGCCCGGCCCGCTTTCGGAATGACCAAGGGCGGCGGCGAGATCCCGTGGTATGTGCATGAACTTCCGGTTATCGTCGTGGGGACGAAACAGCCCTTTGTGCTGGCGGATATTCCCCAGGCAAGGACTTACATCAACACCTACGATGTGCTTGACAGCACCTTTGACGCGCTGGTGGACAAGCTGATGAAGGGTCCGGAGGCTTTTTCAGGAAAAGATCCGGTTGACTCTTTCTGCGGTGTATGGGATACTAAGCTATAAGAAGATTCTGAACCATAGCTGTTTGTCAAACGAAAGGAGGAATGACGCATGTCAATGAAAATGGGTTGGCGCTGGTATGGAGAAGGAAACGATCCGGTGAGCCTTGGAGACATCAAACAGATTCCCGGAGTGACCAGCATTGTCTGGGCGCTGCATGGCAAGATGCCCGGGGAAATCTGGGAGATTGACGAGATCCAGGAGGTCGCCGATCAGATCCACGCTTACGGTTTCGATATGGACGTGGTGGAAAGTGTAAACGTCCACGACGACATTAAGATCGGCCTTCCCACCAGGGACCAGTATATCGAGAACTATAAACAGTGCATCCGCAACCTGAGCAAATTCGGGGTAAAAGTGATCTGTTACAATTTTATGCCCATCTTTGACTGGACCCGGACCGATCTGTTCCATCCGGTGGGAGACGGTTCCACCGCTCTGTTCTACCAGAAGGACATGATCAAGGGGGATTACAAGGCCATGGCCGATTATATCCTGGGCTTCACGGAGAAATATAATATGACTTTCCCCGGCTGGGAGCCGGAGCGGATGGCGGCGCTGGATCAGTTGTTTGAGGCCTACAAGCCGGTAACCAAGGAGAAGCTGTGGGAGAACCTGAAATATTTCCTGGAGGCGCTCATGCCCACCTGCCGCGAGTGTGGTATCAAGATGGCGATTCATCCGGATGATCCGCCGTGGGACATCTTCGGGCTGCCCCGTCTTCTGGTGGACGCCGCTTCCATCGACCGTTTCCTGGAGATGGTGGACGACGAGTACAACTGCCTGACTCTTTGCACCGGCAGCCTGAATGCGAACCCGGCCAACAACTGTGCGCAGATCGTCCGCAAACACTGTGACCGCATCGCGTTTGCCCACATCCGGAACATTCATCACTTCGAGAACGGCGATTTCAGCGAGGCCGCGCACCGTGACTGCTGCGGCGAGACAGGCATCATTGAGGTGCTGCGCGCCTACCACGACGCGGGCTACGAAGGCTATATCCGTCCGGATCATGGCCGCCAGCTCTGGGAGGAAGGTCCCGGCACCTGCCGTCCTGGTTACGGAAAATACGACCGTGCCCTGGGCATCCAGTATATGCTGGGCGTATGGGACACCCTGGACCGCCTGGAGGGAAAACGCTGACACATAAGACAGAATCAGAAGGTGGAAGCTGTGGAATAATGCAGCCCATCTGAGAAAAGAGGACTTTTGGTTTTTTAACCCAAAGCCCTCTTTTTTTCAGGCGTCCTGTATATTTCTGGCCGGGTTTTGGCTTTTAATAACGGGACTGCCGGAAGAATTCAATGAGTCACTGGCTTTTAGCCGGGGGATGGACGCAGAAGAACATGGAATATACTCCGATGTCTGTGAAAACTGCAGCGAATGCCTCACAGGCCTAAAAAAGTTCTTGACATCTAATGGACGTTAGAATATACTAACTATTGGAGTTGATAATGACTGCCAGTATGCGGACAGGAGTTGCTGTCAGAAAGGAGGCCGATGAAATGCCGCTTACGATTGCAGCGGAAGGGGAGCCTTTTGAAATCAAAAAGGTTGGTGGCAGGGAAGAGACAAGACAGTTTCTGGAGAATCTTGGTTTTGTCACCGGTGCGGTTGTCACGGTGATTTCCAAAGCAGAAGGGAATGTGATCGTGAACATCAAGAATTCCCGGGTGGCGCTTGGCAGTGATATGGCCGCCAGGATTCTGGTGTAGGACTTTTGATCAGAACAGCTGGAGTAAAAGGAAGACGGAGGAAATTATGAAGACTTTGAAGGAAGTTGCCGTTGGAGAAACGGTAAAGGTTACCAAACTGACCGGCAGTGGCCCGGTAAAGAGGAGAATCATGGACATGGGTATTACAAAGGGCGTAGAGATCTTTGTGAGAAAGGTTGCTCCTTTGGGCGATCCGGTAGAAGTTACTGTGAGAGGCTACGAACTGTCTCTGCGCAAGGCTGACGCTGAGATGATCGAGGTTGAGTAATCGGTCTCTTTTTATTTTGCCACACAGTTAGAAAGTTCTAACAACGGCAGGGAAAAACAAATAAGAGATAGAATAAACAAATATGCCGAAAGGCGAGAAGGAGTAAGGAAAAATGGCGATTACTATTGCATTAGCAGGCAATCCGAACAGCGGTAAGACGACCCTGTTCAACGCTCTGACCGGTTCCAACCAGTTCGTGGGTAACTGGCCGGGCGTAACCGTAGAAAAAAAAGAAGGAAAACTGAAGGGACACAAGGATGTCACCATCGCCGACCTTCCGGGTATTTATTCTCTTTCACCGTATACGCTGGAAGAGGTTGTGGCGAGAAATTTTCTGATTAACGAGCGCCCGGACGCGATCCTCAATATCGTAGACGGAACGAACCTTGAGCGGAATCTGTACCTTACCACCCAGGTCATGGAACTGGGCATCCCGATAGTCATGGCGGTCAACATGATGGATATCGTACAGAAGAACGGCGACCAGATCAACATCAAAAAGCTGAGTGAGAAGCTGGGCTGTGAGGTGGTTGAAATCTCCGCCCTGAAGGGAACCGGCGTTATGGAGGCCGCAGAGCGGGCCATCGCCATCGCAGGCAGGAGCCAGACACTGGTTCACGAGTTCCATGCGGATGTGGAGCGCGTAATCAGCGCGGTGGAGGATAAACTGGCCGGACAGGTTGACGACGCACAGAAGCGGTTCTTTGCGATAAAGCTTCTTGAGAAAGACGACAAGATCTCGACGGTGATGAAGTCCGTTCCGGATGTGAGCGCAGAGATCGCAGAGCTGGAAAAGAAATACGACGACGATACCGAGAGTATCATCACCAACGAGCGTTATGTATACATATCCTCCATCATCGGGGGCTGTTACAAAAAGGCAAGGACCGAAAAACTCACTACCTCCGACAAGATTGACAGGATCGTGACGAACCGCTGGCTGGCGCTTCCTATCTTCGCGGTGGTTATGTTTATTGTATATTATGTTTCCGTTACGACGGTGGGAACCATTGTGACAGACTGGACGAACGATGTACTCTTCGGCGAGATCATCCCTCCGGCCATCGAGCGCGCCCTGGCGGCTGTAAACTGTGCGGACTGGCTGCAGGGACTGATCCTCGACGGTATCGTAGCCGGCGTGGGCGCGGTGCTCGGTTTCGTTCCCCAGATGCTGGTGCTGTTTCTCTTCCTGGCTTTCCTTGAGGCCTGCGGATACATGGCCCGTGTCGCGTTCATCATGGACCGTATCTTCCGTAAATTCGGGCTTTCCGGAAAGTCCTTTATCCCGATGCTGATCGGAAGCGGCTGCGGCGTTCCCGGCGTTATGGCTTCCAGAACCATTGAGAATGACAGAGACCGCAAGATGACCATTATGACTACTACGTTTATTCCCTGCGGCGCGAAGCTTCCGATCGTTGCGCTGATCGCGGGCGCGCTGTTTGACGGAGCTGCCTGGGTAGCCCCCAGCGCTTACTTCGTTGGAATTGCGGCAATCATCTGCTCCGGTATTATTCTCAAGAAGACAAAGATGTTCGCGGGCGATCCGGCGCCCTTCGTTATGGAGCTTCCGGCTTACCATATGCCTACAATCGGCAATGTGCTCCGCAGTATGTGGGAGCGCGGCTGGTCCTTTATCAAGAAGGCCGGTACCATCATCCTTCTTTCTACCATCGTCCTGTGGTTCCTGATGAGTTTCGGGTGGGTGGACGGTTCCTTTACAATGCTGGAGGCGGAAGAGCTTGAGAACAGTATCCTTGCCACCATCGGAAATGCCATCGCATGGATCTTCGCTCCCCTCGGATGGGCAGACTGGAAGATGGCGGTTGCAGCAATCAGCGGACTGATCGCAAAAGAGAACGTGGTCGGTACTTTCGGTGTGCTGTACGGATTTGCAGAGGTTGCCGAGGACGGCGAAGAGATCTGGGGCCAGCTGGCCGGCAGCCTGACCCAGGTGGCGGCATACTCCTTCCTGGTATTCAACCTGCTGTGCGCACCCTGCTTCGCTGCTATGGGCGCGATCAAGCGTGAGATGAACAATACAAAGTGGTTCTGGTTCGCAATCGGATACCAGTGCCTGCTGGCGTACGTGGTAGCGCTTTGCGTATACCAGATTGGCAGCCTGATCACAGGCGCCGGATTTGGTGTCTTCACCATCGTTGCCATCGTTCTGGTGATCGGATTTATCTATCTTCTGTTCAGGCCGTACAAGGAGAGCGCCACGCTGAAGGTTGGCGCTCCCGCAAGGGCAAAATAATCGGAAGCTGACAGGAGTTTCTGTATAAAGGAGGCGTTTTAATGGGAACAGTTCTGGTACTGATCGTTGTGCTTCTGATCGTGGGCCTCGCCGTGAGGAGCATGATCAGAGACAGGAAAGCAGGAAAGTCACTGCAATGCGGCGCGGACTGCAGGCACTGCGGCGGACATTGCCATTATGAACAGGCCGCTTCCAAAGCAGGGCGAAAGTAAATAAAAAGACAGAAAACAGGAGAGCGTTTTGGCGCTCTCCTGTTTTGTTATAAAGGCCAGCTTTTTCAGCTTTTTTCCCGGACAGGATAACGCTTGAACAAAACCGCATTGCTTCTGCAGCTTCTCATCTGGCGGCGTTTTTTGCCATGGCTGCGGGATAAAGAAAAAAACTAATTTATAGTGGTAAGGTACGGGATATTTTGTTATGATTTCAGAGATGGATCAGGAATAATAAGCTGGAAGAAAGGGGAAAGGGAATGGGAGATATCCGTCTCCCATATCCTGCGCGGAGAAATGATGAAACGGAAAAAAGTGATCGTGGCAGGGCATATCTGTCTGGATATTACCCCTGTGTTCCCGGAACAGCGGTTTTCCGCAGGGGAAGTGAAGGGAGTGGGGGATATTCTTTCCCCGGGCAAGCTGATCGAAACGGGAGCGGCGGATGTCCATACCGGTGGATCCGTGGCAAACACCGGTCTTGGAATGAAGATCCTCGGAGCGGATGTGGCGCTGATGGGAAAGGTGGGAGCAGACGCTTTTGGGGAGATGGTGTGCAGTACCCTGAAGAATTATGGGGCAGAAGCGTCCATGCTCGTTTCCGGAGGGGAATCCACCTCCTACTCGGTGGTGCTGGCGATACCGGGGATCGACCGGATCTTCCTGCACAATCCGGGAGCCAATAATACCTTTGTGGCCGACGATATCCCCGGGGAAGCCCTGGAGGGCGCTGCTCTGTTCCATTTTGGGTATCCGCCGCTGATGGCCTCCATGTATAAGGATAACGGGGCGGAACTTGTGAAGGTTATGAAGCGGGCCAAGGAAGCGGGAGCGGCCACTTCCCTGGATATGGCGGCCGTGGATGGGGATTCCCGGGCCGGAAGGGCCGACTGGCAGGAGATCCTGAAACAGGTCATGCCCTATGTTGATTTTTTCATGCCCAGTGCGGAGGAATTATGCTTTATGCTGGATAAACCCCGTTTTTCCGCGTGGCAGAGAAGGGCGGCAGGCCGGGACATCACGGAGATTCTGGAAGTTGACCGGGATATAAGGCCTCTGGCGGATATCTGTATATCCTATGGCGCAAAGGTGTTGCTGATAAAATGCGGAGCGCCGGGCATATATTACCGCACAGCCGGACGCAAGACGCTTGGGAAGATCGGTGCGGGCGCAGGGATTGACGCGGCCGCCTGGGCGGACAGGGAAGGATTTGAACGGGGCTATGTGCCGGAAAAGATCCTCTCAGGCGCCGGGGCCGGGGATGCATGCATCGCCGCGTTCCTGACGGCAATGGTTCAGGGCTGCGCCATAGAAGAGTGCGTGCAGCTGGCGGCGGCAGAGGGGGCTTCCTGTGTGACCGCTTACGACGCGCTTGGCGGATTAAAGCCTCTGGAGGAGCTGCGGGGGAAAATTGCCGCAGGGTGGGAGAAAGTCTTTGCGTGATGTGCGGTTCTGCCGTACAGCAATATCGAAAAGCTTTCGGCTTTCCCCGGTCGCGGGCTTCGCGCACCATTTCGTTTTCAGCGCCATATTTTAAATATGGGAGGAAGGAGGAAGACGGTATGGAACGCGTCAGGGCACGGATATACGCAAATGAAGCGCACAAACGGGGAATCACCGGGGCCGGGGTCACTGCGGCGGTACTGGACTCAGGGATCTGCCGCCACCCGGATTATGCCGCACGGATTGTGGCTTTTATGGATTTTGTGAACGGACGGTCGGAGTGTTATGACGACGCCTCCCACGGCACCCACGTATCCGGGATACTGGGAGGGGACGGGCGCAGTCTGGGAGGCAGATACCGGGGGATTGCCCCCGGCTGCGCTCTGATCCACATAAAGGTGCTGGACCGGCACGGACAGGGGAATCTGCGGGATATCATCCAGGGCATTGACTGGGTGATCGCCCACCAGCGGCGGTTTGGCGTCCGGATTATGAATATTTCTGCCGGGACGCCAAAAAGCGAGGAGGACCGGGATGCCAGAAAGCTGGTGGAACAGGTGGAACGGGCCTGGGACGCCGGGATCGCGGTGGTGGTGGCCGCCGGCAATATGGGGCCGGCGCCTATGAGCATTACGGTTCCTGGCAACAGCAGGAAGGTCATCACGGTGGGGTCCTCCGATCAGTTTCCCCACAGGAGCACCCCGGGAAGCGCCGACTATTCCGGCTGCGGCCCTACGGCGGCCTGCGTCTGCAAGCCGGAACTTGTGGCGCCGGGAACAAACATCACCTCCTGTTCCCCTTTTTGGAGGCAGGGACGCTATTACAGCGTCAAGAGCGGGACATCCATGGCGGCGCCGGTGGTGGCCGGCTGTATCGCCCTTTTGCTGGAGCGGGAGCCGCTGCTGACAAATGTGGAGGTGAAAATGCGCCTGAAGGAATCTGCCGCCGATCTTGGCTATCCCATGAACCGCCAGGGCTGGGGGATTCCCGATCTGAGAAGGCTTTTACGGCTGCGTGGGTAGACTTTCCGGCGCAGCTTTTTTGCTGTTTCCCTTATAAAATGCTTTGAAACTTGTCTGAGTAATCCAAGGGCTGTCGTTTGTATGGACCGTGCGTTATATTATCAAAAAGCGGTTTTCATTTATCTGTACAGGGGACTTTGCTATTCCGCTGTCTCAGCCCCGCCAAGCGCCGCCAGGCGCCGCGTCAGCAGATCGATGTTGTATCCCTCATATGCATTCATAACGCTGACGTCAAAATCCTCCGCTTCGACGGCGCCCTCATACCAGGATTTGGAATCAAAATATTCCTGAACGTCGGCCAGCAGGAATCTGCGGTTGTGCCGCGCATAGATTTCGTTGATCGCCATCTGTACTTCCTCCGCGTCCAGACCCTCCAGATCGCTCTCTGTCAGATATTTTGCGGAGCTGTCCGGCAGGATGTAGTCGCCGTCCGCCGTGACGATCTGATTGGTTTCAGCCGGGGTGACGGTGATATTCTTCTTCACCCATTCCATATCCACCCACATATCCTGATACTCCGCCAGGGCCTTTGCGTCTTCCGTATAAGCCTGGACATCCGTTGGAAAGGTGGCATAGTAGATACCTGCTGCGCCGACGCCAAGAGTCATATAACTGGGATAGCCGCTGTATTCTTCCTCGCTCTGGGCGCAGCCCAGGCTGAAAAGCCAGCCCCCGTTGTCATATCCCAGTTCCTGGGTGTAAAGCTCCCGGGATTTAAGCTGGCAGAAGGATACCAGGCTGCCGGAGGCGTGCATCTGGCATTTTCCGGACCAGCTCTCCGGGAGCAGTACCTGCACTTCCTGAAAATCAATGCAGATATGTCCGGATTCGTCCCGGGAGGTGGTGATCTCCCAGATCCCGTCCGCTGTGGCAGTCATGGAAAATCCTGCCAGTATACACATACTTATCACGGCCAGTACGCCGCCGGATCGATTTCTTTTTTTCATAATAAAAAGCCCCTTTCTGTGATGCGGGGGCAGGTTTTCAGACATATATTTCCACGAAACTCCAGCCCCGCTTTGTCTGCGTTTGTTCCATATAATACCATAAAAATTCTGTTATAAAATGAAGGGATTCTTAAGAGACAGGAAAAGAAATCGTAATACAGTTATCCCGGTAAAGAAATCACAGCCGGATGCGCTTTGCGGCCTCAACGGTCAGCCATCCGATCGCCAGTCCGGTAATTACGCCGGAGATCAGAAGCGCCGGTCCATAATAGATCAGGCTGCTGCTTCCAAGCAGAAGCATGGCGATGACGAGCTGCCCCACGTTGTGGGATACGCCGCCGGCCACACTGATGCCCATGAGACTGAACGCTGTGGATTTCTTCATTACGGCCATGACGGTCAGGCTCAGGGCGGCTCCCGCCAGAGAATAGAGGATGCTGAACATATTGCCGAAGAGGAACCCGATCACAATAATTCGTATGACCGACACAAAGGCCGCCTCTTTCCAGGTGTATTTTGCCAGAATGAAAAGCACGGCAAGATTCGCAAGCCCCAGCTTGATGCCCGGGATGCCGATAAATACAGGTATGAGGGTCTCCACATAGCCGAAGATAATGGCAAGCGCCGAAAAAATACCAAGATACGCGGTTTTATGGTTCATTTTTGCCTCCTATGAAATGGCGTCCACACCAGAATCAAGGTCACCGGAGGCGTTTTCCCCCTCGATCACCACACGGTTGGGCAGGCAGATAATCATGCCCCCGGTTTCATCGATGGGCCCCTGATGATCGATACAGAGGTGGTCCGGACAGGTGGCTGAGATCATCCGGGCTTCCCCGTCTTTGATCTCGCAGACGTTGGTGTCCCCTATCTTGATCACCTGGTCTTTGCCAAGGGAATAGGAACCCAGGACTTCCCCGGCCACCGTGATCTTTATGGTTCCGTAATTCCGGGGCCGAAGCAGCGCCATGGCAAGCCACAGCACAGCGGCCAATATTAAAATGCCTGTGATAAACAGTTTCTCTTTTCTCTTCAAATGATCTTCTCCCATACCGGCTCGACTGCAAAGCAAAAAAAGCATATCATAGTTGAAATCGAAAAGCAATGCCGAATGTTTTTGTGGTTGCCATTCTGATTATTAAGGGTTAAAATAAAAAACAACAGATTGGAGATAACACAGAATGATTTTTGACACACATTCACATTATGACGACGAGGCTTTCGACAGCGACCGGGAGGAGCTTCTTGGGCGGATGCCGGACGCCGGGATCGGCGGCATTGCGAATATGGGAGCGACCCTGGAGGGCGTAGAGGCAAGCCAGGAACTGGCGGCGCGCTATCCCTTTATATATGCGGGGGTGGGACTCCACCCGGACGAGGTCGGGACGCTGGACGAGGAGAAGCTGCAGCATCTTTACGAGCTCTGCAGGAATCCGAAAACGGTCGCAGTGGGGGAGATCGGTCTGGACTATCACTGGGATGTGGAACCCCGGCCGGTGCAGAAGAAGTGGTTTATCCGGCAGCTCAGAATGGCAAAGGAGACAGGGCTTCCGGTGAATATTCACAGCCGGGAGGCAACCCAGGACACCTTTGACATTATGAAAGCGGAGCACGCCGGGACGACAGGGGGCATCATCCACTGTTTCTCCGGTTCTCCGGAGATCGCAAGGGAATATGTGAAGCTGGGTTATTATATCGGGATCGGCGGCGTGGTGACTTTCAAAAACGCCCGTGTTTTAAAGGAAGTGGCGGCTACCATGCCCCTGGACCATATTGTGGTTGAGACAGACTGCCCCTATATGGCGCCAACGCCCTGTCGCGGCAAACGCAATTCCTCCCTGAATCTGCCCCTGGTCATTGGTGAGATCGCCCGGCTCCGGGAGATCACGCCGGAGGAAGTGGAAGAAGCCACCTATGCGAATGCGCTGCGGATTTACGCCCGCGCCGGTGCGGTATAGCAGAAACAATAGAATGATTGATACGGATACCTGATATAGCTGGCGGAGCATCGCCGCAGAGGATGAAAGAGATGGCGGAGGCGCTCCGGATGGGAGAGAATTTGGAACCAGACAATTATACGGAAAAGATTTCCAACCAAAAGAAGACAATCGAGATTATACAGAAGCATGGCTTTGATTTCAGGAAACGCTTCGGGCAGAATTTTCTGATTGATTCCCATGTGCTGGATAAGATCGTGGCGGCGGCGGGCATCACGGAGGAGGACTTTGTGCTGGAGATCGGGCCGGGCATCGGCGCTCTCACCCAGTACCTGGCGGAGGCAGCCGGAAGCGTGACGGCGGTGGAGATCGATCGCAGCCTGATACCCATTCTGGAGGAGACGCTGTCTGCCTGGGACAATGTCACAATCCTGAATCAGGATATTCTGAAAACAGACATCGCGGCGCTGGCAGAGGAGTATAGCGGGGGCCGTCCCATCAAGGTGGTGGCGAATCTTCCCTATTATATCACCACGCCGATCATCATGCGCCTGTTCGAGAGCGGCGTGCGCATGGAGAGCGCCACGGTCATGGTGCAGAAAGAGGTGGCCCAGCGGATGCAGGCGGGGCCGGGAAAAAAGGATTACGGGGCGCTGTCCCTGGCGGTGCAGTATTACGCAGAGCCGTATATCGCGGCATACGTGCCGCCGAACTGTTTCATTCCAAGGCCCAAGGTGGGCAGCGCGGTGATCCGTCTGACCCGCTATGGGAAGCCGCCGGTGAAAGTGAGAGATGAAAAGGGAATGTTTGCTCTGATACGCGCCTCCTTCAATCAGAGGCGCAAGACACTGGTGAACGGGCTGAAAAATTCATCGGAGCTTTCCTTTGAGAAAGAAGAGATTGCGGCGGCTTTGCAGAGGATCGGGCTGAATGAACAGGTCCGGGGAGAAGCCCTGACCCTGGAACAGTTTGCGGCGCTCTCGGACGCCCTGGGACAGAAGTGAAAGGTGTGGTGGCGATGAAGGTAGAATACAGAAAGGAATACAGCCGTCATCTTGGCCGGGACATGGAATATAAGGTCTTCGGCCATGACGGGAAGATCTGCCTTGTGTTTCCCTGCCAGGGCGGCCGGTTTTACGATTATGAGAATTTCGGGATGATCGGCGTGGCGGCTCCGGAGATTGAGGCGGGGAGAATGCAGCTCGTGTGCGCGGACAGCATCGACGGGGAATCTTTGGACAACCATGAGAAACCGCCCCGGGAGCGTATTGAACGTCATGAGGCGTGGTTCCATTATATTCTGGAGGAGCTTGTGCCCAGGGTGCAGGAGCAGAATCCCCGGGAGCCGAAGCTGATGACGACGGGCTGCAGTATGGGAGCCTACCATGCCGCAAATTTCTTTTTCCGGGCGCCGGAGGTATTTGATACGGTCATCGCCCTGAGCGGGCTGTACCATGCGGGCTATTTTTTCGGTGATTATATGGACGATCTCGTTTATCTGAATTCCCCCATCGACTGCCTGCCGAATATGCCCTGGGATCATCCGTTTATGGAGCTGTACCGGAACAGCCAGATGATCTTCTGCGTGGGGCAGGGGGCGTGGGAGGACGAGCTTCTGGCAAGCACCCGGCGCCTCAGGTCCGTCCTGATGGACAAAGGGATCCCGGCCTGGGTGGATTACTGGGGTTATGATGTAAGCCATGAATGGTACTGGTGGAAAAAACAGCTTCGGTACTTTATGGATCAGATCCTGTACGGGAGAGATTAATTTCGCATAAAACCAGGGGGCCTGCGGAGGACCGGTTTTATAGGATAGCTTTTGGAAAGGAATGAAGCTTCGATGGTAAGAGAAGAGCATTTTCAGTTTAATTCAAACGAGGGGACGGTCAGGAGCCACGGAGTGCGCTGGATTCCGGAGGGAGAAGCGCGCGCGGTCCTGCAGATCGTCCACGGTATGACTGAGCACGTGGAGCGCTACCGCGAGTTTGCCATGTATCTGGCAAACCAGGGAATCCTGGTGGTGGGGCATGATCATCTGGGACATGGGGATTCTGTAAAATCCCCGGAGGATTACGGTTTTTTTGCGGAAAAAGATGGGAATAATATCCTGATCGCGGATATGCGCAAGGTGTACCGTATCACAAAGAAGCGGCAAGGGGATGTGCCGTATGTTTTCCTGGGACACAGCATGGGCTCCTTCCTGACCCGGCAGTACCTGTGTATGTACGGCGGGGAGCTGGACGGCGCGGTCATCTGCGGTACCGGATGTCCCCCGGCCGCCGTCGCCCGGCTTGGCATGGCGATCTGCAGAGCAGAGGCAAAGCGTCACGGATGGCGTTACAGAAGCCCTCTGCTGAAAAATATGTCCCTTGGCAGCTACAACAAAAAATTTGCGCCCAACCGGACGAGCGTGGACTGGCTTACCCGGGATGAGGGGGTGGCAGATTCGTTTGTGGAGGACGCAAAGAGCGGGTTTGATTTTACCTTAAACGGATACTACAATCTGTTTCTGAGTCTCACCAGAGTCGTCCGGAAGGATTCCCTTCAGCGGATGCCGAAGGAGTTGCCGGTGCTGTTTATCTCCGGGGAGGAGGACCCGGTGGGGGATTTCGGAAAGGGCGTACGCAAAGCGGTCAGGCTGTTTCGCAAGAACGGCATGAAGGATGTGGAGTGCAGACTGTATCCCGAAGACCGCCACGAGATCCTCAATGAGCCGGACAAGCAGCAGGTGTATGAGGACGTGCTGGACTGGATGGAGCGGAAGAAGCTGCTGCCGTAATCTGAGAAAACAATTATGGAATGTCCCGGACGCCTGTTTTTTCAAATCCGTTCGCTATATCAAAGGAAACCAGGAAGGTATTGCCCGCCAGGTACAGGTCGCTGCCGATGTAGAGCCCGCGCATGGTGTCATAATCTGCCTTGCCTGTCAGCATATCGGAGTAGAAGTCGTACAGCAGTTCCCGGGTAAATCCCCCTTCCTCATCATAGGAAAATACCATATAACGGTTGTCGCAGTAGAAGCCGATCAGGTTCTTTTCCGGCTCTGCCAGGATGGCCTTGTAGTTTTCGATGGCCGGGCACCAGGTGATGCCGGAGATCACAAAGCGGTTGACCTCCGTCAGGTTTGCCGGGTCGGAAATATCAAACATAGAGAGCTTGATGCCGGTTGTGATGCCGGTCTCCTCGTCTGCCTCGTAGCCGATGCCAAGCAGCAGGCCGTCTCCGTAAAAGTGCAGATAAGAGGAGAAGCCGCTGATCTCCAGTTCCCCGAGAATCCGGGGATTTGACGGGTCAGACAGGTCTGCGCAAAACAGCGGGTCCGTTTCCTTAAACGTCACGAAGTACCCGGTGTCACCGAAAAAGCGGGCGGAGCGGATGGTTTCCCCGCCGGCCAGGCCTTCGATGGCTCCGGTCTGCCCCAGGCTTTCATCCAGCACATAGAGGGCGTTGTGTTCCGTCCGGTTCTCTTCGCCCCCGTAATAGGTGGTCACCACCCGCAGATATCCTTCGTATTCGTTCATGGAGAAGGAATTGTTCAGGTATCCACGGACGGAACCGGCGGCCACGCCGGTAATCCGCCCCCCGGCGTAGTGGAATTTGGTGATCTCTGTGCAGGTCTGGGAGGAATCCCAGGTTTCGTTGGCGATATAAATATTCTCCGTGCTCACATAAAAATCAGTCGCTCCGGAGACCAGCACTTTGGTGTCAAGGATCTCGCCGGGGCTGGCGGCATCCACGGAGGAGATCAACAGATAGCTGGTGCTTCGCAGACTGTCCGGGAGATAAAAATGATCGGCGGAAACCCGGCTTCCGTTTACCAGGGGGACGAGCGTACTCTCCTCATAGGTGTCCTGGATGACGGGCGTGTAGCGGGTGAATAGGTACAGATAATCTCCGTTTTTGCGGGAATTAAGGTAAGAGCCCTCCTGGGTCACGCTGCCCGTCTGCACCGGCTCTCCAGGGTCTTTCACATTATAGGTGATTATCCGGGTCTGCACCCTGCTGTCCGTATAATAGGCGTCTCCCTCGCTCTCCAGTGAGGAAACATACTCGCTGAGGATGATGTTCAGCGTATCCCCGTCCAGGTACATCTCCTCAATCCATGCGTCGTTTCCGGTGGAAAAGTCCGTGACGCTCACGGTCTCAGAGGCGCCGCCTTCCGCCTGGACGATGGCAAGGGTCAGATCCGTCCGCAGGATGTAAATGCAGGTTCCGTCCGTTTTGACGATATCCCCCTCGTCCACGCCCTGTTCCTGGACGTTCGTCTCAGAAAAATCAGAAGCGCTTTCGGCGCCGGATCCGCCGCTGTATTCTGCGGTATAGTCCCCGTCCCCGGCCATCTCCATTGCATAGTCGGCATCCTCCGCGACGGCTATCTCACCGCTGTTTTCCACGGAGGCGGTCGCGCCGTACAGGACCTTGCCGGAGCGGTAATCGGCGGAAATGCTCTCCCGGAGCGCTTCGTAGACGGCTTCGTAGCTTTCGGCGTAGGTGAGCTGTTCCGTTACCGGGGCGCTTTCGGCAGATGCGGAAGTTTCGCTGTACGCGCCGGCAGCCGGGCTGTTTTGGAAACTGGTTTCGCCCTCCGATGTGGCCTGCGATCCGGTTTCCGCGCTGTTTGCGGCATCCGCATAATCGGCTGTATATTCGGAGCGGCTTCCGACAGACAAATGCCGATACTGCCACAGGGCGGTGAAGGCCACCGCTACCACAGCGGCAAGGCTGCCATAGCGCAGGACCGTTCTGCGGCGCTGTTTTTTCTGGTCGGACAGCATCTTCTCCACAGCCTTTGGGGAGAGGGATTCAGGAGGAGCGACCGTCCGGGCGTCGTCTTTTATTTTCTGAATCAGATCTTTTTCGTTCATGGAAAACTCCTTTCCTGTTTGTTGCGGTTTTACAAGCTTCATTCCAGCATACGCCCCAGCTTTTTCAGGGCGCGGCTCAGCCTGGAGCGCACCGTTGCGGGATTCATTTTCAGATATTCTCCAATCTCCCTGCTGGAATATCCGGCGAAGATGTTCATGGAGATGATCAGGCGGTCCTCCGGGGGCAGGAGAGAGAGGGCGCGGCGCACATCGAACTGCCGGTCGAGATCCGCTTCGGTCCCCCGGAGGGATTCCTCCAGTTCGTCCGGGGCCTGCGCATACTGTCTGATGCGCCGGGCACATTTTGTGGTGAGAATGCGGAACATCCATGCCCGGAAAGCCCCTGCATCCCGCAGCAAGCGGATCCGGGCAAAAGCGTCCAGCACCGTCTCGCCCACTGCATCCTCCGCATCCTGGGCATGACGCAGCGTATACAGCGCAAAACGGTACAGATCCTGGTATATGCCCTCATAAAGCCGTGCGAAAGCGTGGGCGTCGCCCCGTTTCGCCTGATTTACGAGTTCGGTATCTGAATTCATAACGGTTCCTTTCTGCTCCCTTAAACAGTTCTGTATATAAGGTGTCAAAAAACAGCCGGTTTGTTGCAGGGAAAAAATATTTTCAGATTAATTTTACAATAAACAGCGTCCGGTGGCAATTCCGATTTACGTCCGGATTTCATTTTTTATGCTTGACATGAAGGACCGGGCAATTTATTATAAACCGTGCAACAAAGACGTTCGCAGTGAGTTTGCGGCGTCTTTTTCATATCATGGGAGAGACTTTTCGTTTTGCCTTTACACGTGAAAGCGCTGCTCCGGGAGTTTTCCGGTTGATTATACAAATTAAGCGTGCTATACTGTCCGGGAAAGAAATGCCCGGGAACCTGAAAACAATGTGAACCGATTGGAGAAAAAAATTTATGGAACAGTATGTTGTTACAATTTCAAGACAGTTTGGCGCCCTGGGGCGCACCGTAGCCCAGAAGCTTTCCCGGAAGCTGGGCGTGGAATTCTGGGACAGAGATATTGTGGAGACTGCGGCAAAACGTCTGGGGCAGCCGGTTTCCACCATCAGCGACGAGGAGGAGAAAGCGAAGAACTCCATCTTCCTGCGTAAAAAGTATCCGATGAGCATGGCTGCCTACAGCATCAATGACGAGATATTCGGGACGGAGAAGAACATCATCCTGGACAAAGCAAAACAGGGGTCCTGCATTATCGTGGGGCGCTGCGGCGATTCCATTCTGAAAGATTTCCCCAATCATCTCAGCGTATACATCTACGCGCCCTATGAGGCGAGGATAAAGAACTGCACCGATATCCTGATGATGGATGAAAAGACCGCGCGGAAGATGATCCGGGAGGTGGATATGGCAAGAACCTACTATCAGCGTCGATATTGCCCGGAGACCAAATCGGTGTTTGACAACAAGGATCTGATGATCGACAGTTCCCGGTTCGGCGTGGACGGCACAGCGGAAATCATCGCCCAGGTAGTCCGGCAGCGCTGGGACGCCTGAAGGAACATTGAAACCATTATTCTGAATAGGACGTGAGGGCTGCTGCAAAGTATAGTGCACCAGCCCCGATGTTTATAATCGGCGTATAATTGGAAAATTTATGCTTGCATTTTGAAAACGCCCATATTATAATAAGTGCTGTACTTTTGCGAGCAGGGGTAAGTACGCCCTTTTGTATGCTCAAATACACGGCAAAGGTGAAAGGAGGATTGGCCATGAAGGTTCGGTCATCTGTGAAGCCCATCTGTGAGAAGTGCAAGGTTATCAAGAGAAAGGGAAGCATCCGGATCATCTGTGAGAACCCAAAGCACAAACAGAGACAGGGCTGAACAACAAGGCGGGATGACAGTGGCGCGGCCGCATTGTTTCGAAGAGATTCATGTGTTATGCGTTTCGGGTTACAGTCACAAATCAATATAACGATGGAATAATTACTCTTTTATATAGACGGTCAGAGATTTTATTTCGTTGCGATATTGCTTTTAATACCGGCTCAGGATCTGGCAGTACACGATTTTGCGCAAATACCGCTGGCGCAAGATAAGTATGCTTTGCAAGAGTGTGCAACCCGACACTCACGGCTTAATGAGTTGGAAAGGTCACTTCGGTGGCTGGGCGGCTATGACTGCCCCAATTAGAGACAATAAAAGAAAATGGAGGAACAATTACATGGCTCGTATTGCTGGTGTAGATTTACCAAGAGAAAAACGTGTAGAGATCGGTTTGACCTACATCTACGGTATCGGTAGAACAAGTTCAAACAAGATTCTCGCTGCGGCGAATGTAAATCCTGATACGCGCGTCAGAGATCTGACGGACGAGGAAGTCGCGAAGATCCGCGACATCATCGATTCGGATTACATGGTTGAGGGTGATCTCAGAAGAGATACCGCTCTCAACATCAAGAGACTCCAGGAGATCGGATGCTACAGAGGCATCCGCCACAGAAAAGGACTTCCGGTTCGCGGGCAGAAGACCAAGACCAACGCCAGAACACGCAAGGGTCCGAGGAGAACGGTAGCAAACAAGAAAAAGTAAAATTATGAAGAAAGTAGGTTAGTTTAGATTATGGCAGCTAAAAAAGTTACGAAGAAAGGGACAAAGAAGCGCATTAAGAAAAACGTTGAACGCGGACAGGCACATATCCAGTCATCCTTTAACAATACCATTGTTACGCTGACGGATACACAGGGAAATGCCTTATCATGGGCAAGCGCCGGTGGCCTTGGATTCAGAGGTTCAAGGAAATCTACTCCGTATGCTGCGCAGATGGCCGCAGAGACTGCGACAAAAGCAGCATTGGTACATGGTCTGAAGACAGTAGACGTATTTGTAAAGGGGCCGGGATCAGGCCGTGAGGCGGCGATCCGTGCGCTCTCCGCAAACGGTCTTGAAGTAGTGAGTATCCGCGACGTGACGCCGGTACCGCACAACGGATGCCGCCCGCCAAAACGCAGAAGAGTTTAATCCAGGAGGTTGAATAGAAATGGCAGTTAACAGAGTTCCTGTTCTTAAAAGATGCAGATCACTTGGCCTTGATCCGGTATATCTGGGAATCGATAAGAAATCAAGCAGAGAATTAAAGCGCTCCAGCCGTAAAGTAAGCGAGTACGGACTGCAGCTGCGCGAGAAGCAGAAAGCAAAATTCATCTACGGCGTGCTTGAGAAGCCGTTCCGCAACTATTACAAAAAGGCCGACCGCATGAAAGGCCAGACCGGTACGAACCTGATGGTTCTTCTGGAAACGAGGCTTGACAATGTGATCTTCCGCCTTGGCTTTGCCAGGACCAGAAGAGAGGCGCGGCAGATCGTCGACCACAAGCAGGTGCTTGTGAACGGCAAGCAGGTGAATATTCCGTCTTATTGCGTTAAGGCGGGGGACACCATTGAAATCAAAGAGAAATGCAAAGGCTCCCAGAGGTATAAGGATATCCTTGAGGTGACAGGCGGACGTCTTGTGCCGGAGTGGCTTGAAGCAGATCAGGAAGCCCTCAGCGGCACCGTTAAGGAACTTCCGGCAAGAGAAGCCATTGACGTTCCGGTGGACGAAGTGCTCATCGTCGAGCTGTATTCCAAGTAAAGTCCGCGCAGGGCATGAGCACGGCGAAGTGCCAGGCAGACTGTATAAGATACCCTCAGAAAACAATTTACCCAAAGGAGGGGCAAGACAGTGTTTGATTTCAACAAACCAAAAATCGAAATAGCAGAAATGTCGGAGGATAAGAGATTTGGAAGATTTGTGGTGGAGCCGCTCGAGAGAGGCTACGGCACGACGCTTGGCAACTCCCTGAGAAGAATTATGCTTTCTTCTCTGCCGGGGGCTGCGGTCAGCCAGGTCAAGATCGAGGGCGTGCTGCATGAGTTCAGCTCCATCCCCGGCGTGAAGGAAGACGTCACAGAGATTATTATGAATATCAAATCGCTGGCGATCAAGAACACCAGTGAGACGAATGAGGCCAAGATCGCGTATATTGATTTCAAGGGCGAGGGCGTGGTTACGGCGGCGGACATCCAGGCGGATCAGGATATCGAGATTATGAATCCGGAACAGGTGATCGCCACCCTGAACGGCGGCACGGACAGCAAGCTCTACATGGAACTTACCATCACAAAGGGCCGTGGATACGTCAGCGCGGACAAGGGTAAGACGGAGGATATGCCCATCGGAGTGATCGCAGTGGATGCGATCTACACGCCGGTGGAGCGTGTGAACCTGACGATCGAGAATACCCGTGTGGGCCAGATCACCGATTTCGATAAACTGACGCTGGACGTGTTCACAAACGCAACACTGGAGCCGGATGAGGCGGTGAGCCTTGCGGCGAAGGTATTGAGCGCGCATCTTGGACTGTTCATCGATCTCTCCGAGAACGCAAAATCTGCGGAGGTTATGATTGAGAAGGAAGACAACGAGAAGGAGAAGGTTCTGGAAATGAACATCGACGAGCTGGAATTATCCGTCCGCTCTTTCAATTGTCTGAAACGCGCTGGTATCAACACGGTAGAAGAGCTTTGCAGCAGAACTTCCGAGGACATGATGAAAGTCCGCAACCTGGGCCGCAAGTCCCTGGAGGAAGTGCTGGGCAAACTCAAAGAGCTCGGCCTTTCGCTGAATCCCAGCGAAGAGGGCTGACAAATAAACAAACTATTATCACACGATGGACGAGACAGCATACTTCCAGTAAGCCCGAAGAGCGTGGATGTGTGTTCCGGAATGGAGGAGAATTAAAATGGCAGGTTATAGAAAACTCAGCAGAACCTCAGACCAGAGAAGGGCGTTGCTCAGAAATCAGGTGACGGCCCTGATCTACAGAGGCAGGATCGTTACCACCGAACAGAAGGCGAAGGAGGTCCGCAAAATTGCGGAGGGTCTGATCGCCCTTGCGGTAAAAGAGAGAGACAACTACGACACCGTTACCGTCACTGCGAAGGTTGCCCGTAAGGACAAGGACGGCAAGAGAGTGAAGGAGGTCGTGGACGGCAAGAAGGTTACCGTATACGACGAGGTTCAGAAGGAGATCAAGAAAGATCAGCCCAGCCGTCTGCACGCGCGCCGTCAGATGCTGAAGGTGCTGTATCCGGTGAAGGAGGTTCCCGCCGAGGCGGCAGGCAGAAAGAAGAACACCAAAGAAGTGGATCTGGTTGCCAGGCTTTTCGATGAGATCGCGCCGAAATATGCGGACCGCAACGGCGGATACACCCGCATCGTGAAGATTGGTCAGCGTCGCGGCGACGGAGCTATGGAAGTGGTTCTTGAACTGGTTTAGGACGGAATCCATACAGAACGCGAAGAAAGGCGAGTGGAAAGCGGTTGCTTTTCGCCCGTCTTTTTTGGATAAAGGGGCAAAAAGCCTAAAAAAGGATAGAAGCCGGAAGCGCGTTCTGCGACACCCCAATCAATACAAACAGGGAGGATACACAAATGCTGGAATTTAGATATGACACGCAGCTGCTGATCGAGGGAGAGGGTCTGGACGAGGATGGGATCAGCGATTATTTTACGGAGAATTTCAAGGGAGACTGTCTGCTGGCAGTGGGGGACGAGGATCTGATCAAGATCCATTTCCACACGAACGAACCATGGAAGGTGCTGGAGTACTGCGCGTCTCTCGGGGAGATTTACGATATTGTTGTGGAGGATATGGACCGTCAGGCAAGAGGTCTGAAAGGCTGACCGGTTCCGGGAAGGGGAGGAAAGGACATGATGCATGTGATCACCGGCGGCAGCGGCAGCGGGAAATCCGCCTGTGCGGAGGCCCAGGCTATGGCGGCGGGCGACGGAAAACGGATTTACATTGCCACCATGATTCCCCGGGGCGGGGAAGGCCGGCGGCGCGTGCAGCGGCATCGGAGCATGAGGGCCGAAAAGCAGTTTGAGACGCTGGAATGCTACACCGGGCTTCATAAGGTTTCGGTTCCGGCCGGCTGTATCGTGCTTCTTGAATGCATATCCAACCTTGTGGCGAATGAGATGTTCGAGCCGGAGGGGGCGCACGGGCATACGCCGGAAGCAGTGAAGCAGGGAATCCGGCATCTGAAGGCTCAGGCCAGGCATTTTTTTGTGGTGACCAACGAGGTATTTTCGGATGGGATTGCATACGACGCGGATACTACACGTTATTTGTCTTATCTGGGAGAGGTCAACCGGGCGCTGGCGCAGCAGGCAGATGTGGTGACGGAAGTGGTGTGCGGGATTCCGGTCAGAATAAAGTGACGCGCGGGAATACGCAGGGGTAATTCCAATCCGCATAAAGCGCCGAACGCATGAGAGCGCGGGTACATCCGGCGGTCCCCTGTGATATGGAGATTTTTATATGGCGGAAGTAGAATCGTAAGAGGGGGAGGCTGAGAATGAAACGTTTGTGGAGCAGTCTGAATATCGCGTTTTCCATATATTCGAGACTCCCGGCGGCCCAGTGCGACTGGTCGGAGGAGAATACGAAGTATGTGATGTGTTTTTTTCCGTGGATCGGCGCTGTGATCGGGCTGCTCTGTTCTGGCTGGAAGCTTCTGGCTGCGTGGCTGGGGGTGGGCGCGCCCCTTCGCACAGCGGTACTGATACTGATTTCTGTGGCGGTCAGCGGCGGTATCCATCTGGACGGGCTGCTGGACACAGCGGACGCGCTCAGCTCATGGCAATCGCGGGAGAAGCGTCTGGAAATCCTGAAGGACTCCCATGCGGGCGCGTTTGCAATCATCACCTGTGTCCTGTATTTTCTTCTGCTGTACTGTGTTCTGTGGGATATACAGCCGGTCTTTTTGGTGTATGTTTTTACCTTTGTGGTTTCCCGTTCCCTGAGCGCGTTTTCTGTAGTGACCTTTCCGAAAGCAACTCCAGACGGGACGGTGGCAGGATTTGCGAAGAACGCCCGGACCCGCGTCATACAGGCGACGGTTCTTTCTTATGTGGCTGTCTGCGCCATAGCGATGCTGTGTATTCAGCCGGCTTGCGGGGCAGCGGCGCTGCTTGGCGCGTTTCTGACCTTCGCGTGGTATCATCATATGGCGCTGAAAAAATTCGGCGGGATAAACGGCGATCTTGCAGGCTGCTTTGTCTGTGCCTGTGAGCTGGCGATGCCTCTTGCGGCGGTCGTGGGGCGCCTGGTGGTATCGAAAGTATTTTAGACCGTGCGCATAATAAATTTTTTCAAAGGGAGGACAATTTTTAATATTCCGCCATGTTCGCGCAAAATTGATATTGAGAGCTATGAAAGTGAAAGAAGAAGGAACGCGCTTAAACTCTTATGAAATAGAAAACAGTATTATACCTTCCTCCTGCCGTCTCTGTCCACGCGCCTGCGGCGCCGACCGCCGTTCCGGGGAAAGGGGAGTCTGCGGGGTGGGCGGGGAGCTTATTGTGTCACGGGCGGCTTTGCACCGCTGGGAAGAACCCTGCGTCAGCGGAAGCCGTGGATCGGGAGCAGTGTTTTTTGGCGGCTGCCCGCTGGGCTGCGTCTATTGTCAGAACCGGGAGATTGTCCCGGGCAGGGTGGGGAAAGCGATTTCCGTGGAACGCCTTTCCCGGATTTTCCTTGAACTGGAGGCACAGGGCGCCCACAATATCAATTTCGTGACGCCGACCCATTACACGCCGCAGATTCTCCGGGCGGTGGAGATGGCCCGGGAGGAGGGGATGCGCCTTCCGATTGTGTATAACTGCGGCGGGTACGAGCGTGTGGAAACCCTTCAGATGCTGGAGGGGACGGTGGATGTTTACCTGACGGATTTTAAATATATGGAACCGGAGCTGGCGGCGCGTTTTTCCCGCGCGCCGGATTATCCCGTTACGGCGAAGGGAGCCCTGGCGGAAATGGTGCGCCAGACAGGACCGCCTGTTTTTGACGATGAGGGAATGCTGCTTCACGGGGTCATCGTCCGGCATCTGCTTTTGCCAGGGCATCTTCGCAACGCGAAAGCGGTCACAAAATATATTTATGAAAGCTATGGAAATTGCGTATATTTAAGCCTGATGAATCAGTATACGCCCATGGGGGAGTTCCCGGAGTATCCGGAGCTTTCCCGCCGCGTTACCCGCCGGGAATACGAGCGCCTTGTGGACTATGCCCTTGATCTCGGCGTGGAGAATGCGTTTATTCAGGTGGGAAAAACGGCGGGAGAGAGCTTTGTCCCGGCCTTCGACGGGGAGGGCGTGGGACAGTGACGCACGGCTTGAAAAACGCATGGAACAGGTTTAAAGTGAAAAAAGGATGAGGAGGACATACATATGTATTTACTGTGGACATTGATCTGCGGCGCTTTTGTGGGATGGCTGGCCGGTAAACTGATGGGCACAGGGGGCGGTATTATTAAGAATATTATTGTGGGAATTATTGGCTCCGCGATTGGAAGCGTTCTCTGCTTTTGCATCGGCATTTACGCCTATGGCTTCATTTTTGGAATCATCGCAGATGTTATCGGGGCCTGCGTGCTCCTGTGGATTATTAAAAAACTGACAGATTGACGCTCCGTGACCGCTCCCTTGTGACGGTGGTGTCCCTGATGGCGCAGGGGCTTGTGGACGAGTCGTTCCGCTACCATCTGCAGAGCGCCAGGGCAAACGGCATTACGAAAGAGGAAATCGCGGAGATCGTGACCCACGCGGGCTTTTACTGCGGCTGGCCGAAGGCGTGGGCGGTGTTCCGTATGGTCAAAGAGGTATGGAACGAGGAGTCTCCGGCGGATGATGCGAAGGCAAAGCATCAGGCGTCCATGATTTTCCCCATCGGCGCGCCCAACGACGGCTTCGCGCAGTATTTTATCGGGCAGAGCTATCTCGCGCCGGACAGCTGGTTTTCCCATCTTACCATCGAGGTTCCCGGCGAGAACGGCAGCACGGAATGGCTGGAACCTGTTGACGACGGGCAGTATAGAAAACTGAAATTGCGCTGAAGATCAAAGTGAAATAATCCCCTTGGCGAAATCCTGCGGGGCCGTTCCCTGAAACGGCTCCGCAGTTTTTGTCCGGAGACGAAAAGCTTTCGGAAAATTAAAAAAATACATATTAATGCTTCTTTTGGGGACATTAACCATATATGACATTCCGAATGTCTGTGAAGGATAAAGGAGAGAAAAATGAAAGACAAAATATTTGGCGTTTTACAGCGCATCGGGCGCAGCTTCATGCTGCCCATCGCGATCCTCCCCGTTGCGGGACTTTTGCTTGGGATCGGCAGTTCCTTTACGAACGAGACGACCATCGCGACCTACCGTCTGACCAGGATATTGGGAGAGGGCACGCTGCTTCACGCTCTGCTGGTCATTATGAACGAGGTGGGTAGCGCGGTGTTTGACAACCTGCCCCTGCTCTTCGCGGTGGGCGTTGCCATCGGTATGGCAAAGAAAGAGAAGGAGGTTTCCGCGCTGTCTGCGGTGATCGCGTATTTTGTGATGAATACCGCCATCAATGCGATGCTCGTGAATACCGGCCAGATACTGGAAAACGGCGATCTTGCGGAGGGCGTCCTGGAGGGGACGATCACGTCGGCCTGCGGGATTCTGACCCTGCAGACAGGTGTATTCGGCGGCATTATCGTTGGCCTCGGGGTGGCGGCCCTGCACAACCGGTTTTATAAGATTGTGCTGCCCAACGCCCTTTCCTTCTTCGGGGGCACGCGGTTTGTCCCGATCATATCCACGCTGGCCTATATGTTTGTTGGAATCGGTCTGTATTTTGTCTGGCCCGTAGTGCAGACCGGAATCTATGCCCTGGGTGGCCTGGTGACCGGCAGCGGTTACATCGGCACACTGTTTTTCGGCCTGATTAAGCGGGCGCTGATTCCCTTCGGCCTCCATCATGTATTCTATATGCCTTTCTGGCAGACCGCAGTGGGAGGAACCATGGAGGTGGCCGGACAGTTGATCCAGGGCGGCCAGAACATCTTTTTCGCCCAGCTCGCGGATTCCGCCAATATCACACACTTCAGCGCGGACGCCACCCGGTATTTTTCCGGGGAATTTATCTTTATGATCTTCGGGCTTCCGGGAGCGGCTCTTGCAATGTACCAGTGCGCGAAGCCGGAGAAGAGAAAGGCGGCGGGTGGATTGCTCCTTTCCGCCTCTCTGGCCTGTATGCTCACCGGAATCACGGAACCCATCGAGTTTTCTTTCCTGTTTGTGGCGCCCGCGCTGTTTGCAGTACAGGTGGCGCTGGCAGGTTCCGCCTATATGATCGCCCATATGCTGAATATTGCGGTGGGGCTTACCTTTTCAGGCGGGCTACTGGACTTTATTCTCTTCGGCGTCCTGCAGGGAAATGCGAAGACAAGCTGGCTGCGGGTGATCCCGGTGGGCGTGATCTACTTCTTACTGTATTATTTTATCTTCCGGTATCTGATCCGGAGGTTTAACTTTAAGACGCCGGGAAGAGAGGAGGACGACGCCGGGACGAAGCTGTATACCAGGGCGGACGTCAACGCACGGAAAGAGGAAGGCAGAGCCGGAGTCGCTGATTCCGGCGCAGGTTCCCGGTCCGATGCAGTCAGCGCCGCCATCACGAGAGGTCTTGGCGGCAAGGGCAACATCAGTGATTTGGACTGCTGCGCCACAAGGCTGCGCTGCACCGTTTACGACGCGGCGCTGGTGAATGATTCCCTGCTAAAATCCACGGGAGCGTCCGGAGTGGTGCACCGTGGGAAGGGCATTCAGATAATTTACGGTCCACAGGTGACGGTGATCAAATCGAATCTGGAGGATTATCTGGAGAGCGCGCCGGATGTGGAACCCGTTCTGATGCAGGATCAGATTCCGGCATCCGGGGATGTGCCAAATGAAGCAGAGCCAGAGGAAAAGCCATCTGGCACGAAAGCAAAGAAGGATGAAATGAATCGGGGTTCCGGACGGATTGTACGGCGAATCACAGTCTGCAGCCCCATAAGCGGCATGGCCGCAGATCTTTCCGCTGTGCCGGACGAAGCGTTTGCGAATAAGATGATGGGTGACGGCGCGATTGTTACGCCATCTGATCCCATAGTGAGGGCGCCGGAGGACGGAGAAATCACCTTTGTATTTGACACGAAGCATGCCATCGGGTTCCGGACGGATTCCGGACTCAGTCTGCTGATTCACATCGGCATCGACACAGTGAAGCTGGACGGAAAGGGTTTTGAGGTTTCGGTGAAAAACGGGCAGAAGGTGAAGAAGGGGGATCCGATGATGAAGCTGGATCTGGACTATATACGGGAAAACGCTCCCTCCCTCGCCACGCCGGTCGTGTGTACGGAGCTGGAGGAAAGTCAGAAGGTCCGTCTCCTGAAAGAGGGGCAGATCCGGGCCGGAGAGCCGCTGCTTGCGGTAGAGAGCCGGACGTGAGGTATGACCGGCGAATTCGCTCTTGAAAAAGTACACGGAGGCTGTTATATTTATTTCGGATCAGGGCAGCCGGAGGAGCCTCTGGTCTGCCGGGGGAGAAAAGGGTTCCAGGGGAGACAGAAAGTGCGGGGGCAGACGCTCCGGATGACAGATAAAGGCAGAAAAATATCTTCAGGAGGATGCAAGGATGGATAAAAAGGGTGAGAGCCGTCCCATTTCCCTGAGACAGTTTCAGGCGGAGGGCTTCTGGAAAGAAAAAATGGAACTGGTGCGGACCAACGTCATTCCCTATCAGTGGGAGATTTTGAATGATCGGGTCGAGGGGGCAAGTCCCAGCTTCTGTATGCGCAATTTCAGAATCGCCGGGAAGCTGCTGCGGGAGAAGCGGGAGAAGGGTTCCTCTTTTCAGGAACCGGTCTATACGTTCCGGGGCTTCGAGAGCCTGCCGGAGGATATGGAGCGCCTGGAGGATAGGTTTTACGGCTATGTGTTCCAGGACAGCGATTTTTACAAGTGGATCGAGGCCGTGTCCTATTCCCTGGTGGACCATCCGGATCCGGAACTTGAACGGACCGCAGACGAGGCCATCGAAACCGTGTGCGCGGCCCAACGGGAGGACGGGTATCTGGACACCTACTATATCATCAACGGCATGGATAAAAGCTTTTCCAATCTGCGGGACAATCACGAGCTGTACTGCTTCGGGCATCTAATCGAGGGGGCGGTGGCATACTATCAGGCCACCGGCAAGGACCGGCTTTTGCAGGCGGCGATCCGGTTTGCCGACCATATTGACCGGAAATTCGGGCCGGAACCGGAGAAGTGCAAGGGCTATCCGGGGCATGAGATCGCAGAGATGGCGCTGATCCGCCTGTATGAGGCGACAGGGGAGGCGCGCTATCTGAACCTCAGCCGTTTCTTTATTGATGAGAGAGGGAAACAGCCCTATTACTGGGACGGCGAGACCCACGAGAATGAGGCGGAGCTGCTGAAAAACGGTCCCCGCTACCATTACAATCAGGCCCATCTTCCGGTGCGGGAACAGGAGGAGGCGGTGGGCCACGCGGTCCGCGCCATGTACCTGTACAGCGGCATGGCGGACGCAGCGAGGCTTACAGGAGATGAGGATTTAAAGCGGGCCTGCCACCGGCTGTGGGACAGCACGGTGCGGGAGAAGATGTATATCACCGGGGCAGTGGGCGCCACCCATATCGGGGAGTCCTTTTCCTTCCCCTTTGATCTGCCCAATGATACGGCCTACGCGGAGACCTGTGCCTCCATTGGCCTGATTTTCTTCGCAAGGCGGATGCTGCAGATGGAGCCGGATGGCGCTTATGGGGATGTGATGGAGCTTGCGCTCTATAATTCCGTGCTCAGCGGGATGGCGCTGGATGGGAAGAGTTTCTTCTACGTGAATCCTCTGGAGGTGCTGCCCGAAGCCTGTCACAGGGATGAGCGCAAGGATCACGTTAAGCCGGTGCGCCAGAAGTGGTTTGGCTGCGCCTGCTGTCCGCCGAACCTGGCCAGGCTCATCAGCTCGATTCCGACCTACGCATACACAGAAAACGAAGACACCCTGTTTATGCACCTCCATATATCCGGCGGCGTGACAAAACAGGTTCAGGATCAGGCGGCGTCTTTTGAAGTGGCTTCCGGTCTGCCCTGGGAGGGCGGGATCCGGATCACATATACGGGGAAGCAGTCCGTAAAGATGAAGCTGGCGGTACGCATTCCCGGTTGGTGTGAAAACTGGAATCTGTACAAGGAAGACCGTTTTGACTACACGGTGGAGAAGGGCTATGCATACATAGAGGGCGAGTGGAAGCCGGGAGACGAAATTTCCTTTGCCTTTGAAATGAAACCGTATTTCTGCCAGGCAGACAGCCGTGTGCGGGAGGACGCCGGAAAAGTGGCGCTGATGAAAGGCCCGGTGGTTTACTGTGCCGAGGAGGCCGACAATGGAAAAGATCTGCATCTGTTCCGGGTCTTGCCAAAGAAGCCTGTGGAGGAGGACGCCGTTACGATCTGCGGTCAGACATTCCCCCGGTTAAAAGCGGAGGCGCTGAAGCAGCGCCCGTCCACAAATTCCGACGCATTGTACCGAAAGTATCAAAAGCCGGAGTATGAGCGCGTAAAGCTCAGGCTGATCCCTTATTTTGCCTGGGCGAACCGCGGGGAAAATGAGATGGCGGTATGGCTGCCGGAGGGAGAGTGATTTCACTCCCCCGGCGGCAGACTGACTGTGAAAACGCTTCCGCGTCCGGGAGCGCTTTTTACTGTGACGCTTCCGTCACACAGCTCCGTGATGCGCCGCACCAGGGCAAGCCCCAGGCCGTTGCCCTCCCCCGACCGGGACCGGTCGCCCCGGTAAAATTTTTCAAAAATATGCTTCTGCACTTCTTCGGACATACCGCTGCCCTCGTCAGAGATATAGATTGAGATAGTCTGGCCGTCCAGCCGCGCCCAGATTCGGATGCAGCCTCTGTCGGGAGAGTGGCGGATCGCGTTGTCCAGAAGATTGCTCCATACATGCTCGAGGAGCTCTTCGTTTCCATAGTAGGTCAGCTTCGGAAGGCTGATCTTGGGTTCGATTTCTCTGGCGGCCCATTTGTCTTCCAGGGCGAGCACGGATCTGCGGATCTGTTCGTCCAGACGATACTCCTGCCGATGAAGCACAGTCTCCTGATTTTCCAGTTTGGAGAGAAGAAGAATATTGCTGGAAAGATTGGAGAGCTTGCGGGAGTTATCCAGAATCTTTCCCACGTACCGCTCGTGCCGCCCGGGGGAGAGGGAAGTATCCTGAAGGAGGGTGGCGTATCCCTCGATAGCGGATATAGGCGTCTTGAATTCATGGGATACATCTGCGACGAAGTCATTTCGCAGTGTTTCAATGTGAGAAAGATCGTAGGCCATGGAATTGAAGCGCTGTGCCATTTCCTGAATCTCATCCAGCCGTGCGTCCTCCGGAACCCGGACGTCAAAATTTCCTCTGGAGAGTTCGCCGAAGGCGTTGCTGATGTTCTGGATGGGGCGGATGATATTGCGGGCTACGTAGACCGCGATGGTCCCCCCGCTCAGGAGGCTGCCCATGAGAAAGAACACCATGGGAATATGCCGCATACGCGTCAGGGGCGTGATGATCTGCAGCCGGATCAGTAAAAGCCAGGATCCCGCGATGAGAAGAAAGATGGTGACAATGGATGCGAAAGCCACCAGAGTAAAATGGAGCCACAGTTTGGAACCGGTACGTTTATTCATTCGTTTTCACCGCCTTATAGCCCAGTCCCCGGACTGTTATGATTTTGAAATCGCCGCAGTCAGAAAACCTGTCCCGCAGCCGGTTGATGTGTGTGTTGACCGTCCGCTCGTCCGTCTCGGAGAGCATCCCCCAGATCTCGTCCATGAGCTGCTGCCGGGTAAAGATCTTGTTGGGATAGGAGAGCAGCTTGTAGAGCAGATAAAATTCCTTCTGGGGAAGGATCATTTCCTGCCCGTGGATCGTGACCGTGAGGGCGTCATAGTCCAGTACGGTGGAGCCGACGGTAATCCTCTTCTCGCTGGAGATCTTGGCCCGCCGCAGCAGGGCTTCCACCCGCAGGATGAGTTCTTTCAGATTGATGGGCTTGACCATGTAATCGTCGGTTCCGGCGCGAAATCCCTCCTGCATATGGTGAAACTGATCCCTTGCCGTGACCATCAGGATGGGAAGCGTGTACCCGGCGTCCCGCAGGGAGCGGGTCAGCTCGTATCCGTCCAGATTTGGCATCAGGATATCCGCCACGATCAGGTCGATATACTCCTTATCCATGATCATAAGGGCCTCCTGGCCGTCCGCAGCGGGAATGCTGTTGTAGCCCGCGTCCGCGAGTACCGTGCAGAACAGCTCTCGCATATCTGCGTTGTCTTCCGCAACAAGAATATTAAACATGACTTTGTCCTCCTGATAAAAACATACCGGATGCTGTATTCGGTCTGGAAAATGCCACGGAGCTTTGTACTGCTTAGAGTATACCACAAAAAGACACGCAAGCATGAATTATGAGGTGTAATTTATACTTTTTTAATGTATGATCGCGGCGGAAGTTTATTTAAAGTTTACATATATGTAATATGATAGGCAAATAATCAAACCGGAGCTGAGGAGGATTCATAATGAGTAAAAAGGAAACGGGAAAAAGAAAAAAGAAGAGATGGCTGGCGGCAGTGGTTGTGGTTATTCTGCTGCTTTTGGCCGCTTTCATCTTTTTGGTATTTACAGGGGAAAAGGAAACGCAGGCCAGGAAAACCGTTGAGACGGAAGCGGCGTTCTATGGTTCCATTTCCGTGACCACGGAGGGCAGTGGTTATGTGGAGGCGGCCTCCACGAAAGCGGTGGTTCTGGAGTACGACGGGAAGCTGGAAACCATCTATGTGGAAACGGGAGATCAGGTGCAGGAGGGAGATGTGCTCGCCCTCTACGACACGGACGCCCTGGATGCGGTGATCGACCAGAAGGAAGAGGAGCTGGAGCAGATCAACAGTTCCATCGCCGCCACGGACGACTCCGGTTCCACGACGATCACCGCGCCGGTGAGCGGAAGGGTAAAGCGTATTTTTGCGTCAGAGGGGGACGTGGTCTCTGAGGTACTGGAAACAAACGGAGGCGTCGCAGAGATCTCAGCGGACGGAAAGCTGAAGGTGGAGTTTGACTGCGAAGACACGGTTCCCATAGTGGGAGATTCCGTGACGGTGGAGTTTGATTCCTACTCCGTGACCGGCACGGTGGAGGAGACGGACGGAAATAATGTGACGGTCACCATACCGGACGACACGGAGTACCTGGTGGACACCACGGCGGTGATCCGGGGGAAATCCGGCATACGGCTGGGAGAGGGCGTCCTGCTGTCCAACCATCCCTATCTGGTACGGGCTTCCTACGGCGTCATCGAGTCCGTGAATGTGACAAAACACAGCAGTGTGAGCGCCGGTGACACCCTGTTTGAGCGCAGCGACGCGAAGTACAATCAGACCTACCTGGATCTGCTCTCTGACCGGGAGGAACTGGTGGAGGAACTCATGGAACTCACGGATTATCAGAAAAAACCGGTGGTCACATCCGAATACGACGGATATATTGTCACCCTGGACGTTATGGAGGGGATGACCTACGAGAAGGATCAGCAGTTCTGCACCATAGCGGATTCCGGTACGCTGAACCTGAAAGTTGAGATCGACGAGCTGGACATCGACGGCGTGGAAGCGGGCCAGACTGCCCAGGTGGTATTCGACGCTTTTGAGGATGAGACGTATGAAGGCGTTGTGGAGAAAATCTCCGGCGTCGGGACCAACGCGGGGGGTGTGACCACCTATACGGTCACCATCGAAATGGAGGGAGACGCCCACCTGAAGAACGCCATGAGCGCGACGGCAACCATCACTCTGGAATCCCGGGACAACGTGCTGCTGATCCCGGTGGATGCTATTGAAACCATCGACGGAAATAAATATGTGCAGGTGGCCGACGGAAATGAAATCACCCAGAGACAGGTTACACTTGGGTTGATCAACAGTGATTACGCCGAGGTGACGGAGGGATTGTCCGGCGGGGAGCAGGTCGTAGTCGTCTCGAAGGAGAGTAACGATCTGTTCAGCACACTGATGCAGCAGCGGCAGTCCGCGCTGGACGGTATGTAAAGGCAGGGACGCAGAATATGATAGAATTGGAAGACATCAAAAAGATATACAGTCTGGGCGGAGAGGAGGTACACGCGCTGGACGGCGTCACGCTGAACGTCATGGAGAATGAATTTGTGGCGGTGGTGGGCGCCTCAGGGAGCGGAAAATCCACGCTGATGAATATTATCGGCTGCCTTGACACGCCGGACGAGGGAAATTATTACATTGACGGGCAGGATGTGACCTCCTTAACCGAGCGTGAGCTTGCCGTCATGCGCAACCGGAAGATCGGATTCATCTTTCAGCAGTTCAATCTGCTCGCCAAGCTGAATGCCTACGAGAATGTGGAGCTTCCTCTGATCTATCAGGGCCTTCCGGCTTCGGAACGCAGGGAGCGGACCCTGCAGGCGTTGGAGAAGGTTGGCCTGTCCGAGCGTATGCGCCACAGGCCCAATCAGCTTTCCGGCGGACAGCAGCAGCGGGTGGCAGTGGCCCGGGCGCTGGCGACGCATCCCTCTCTGATCCTCGCGGATGAACCCACCGGAAACCTGGATTCCAGATCCAGCGGTGATATCATGGCGTTGATCCATGAACTGCATGAACAGGGCAACACGATCATACTGATCACCCACGACGAGAGCATTGCGGCCCAGGCCAGGCGGCAGGTCCGCATCATGGACGGCAAGATCGTATCAGACAGTGATGAAAGGGGAAGGGGGTTTCTGGAATGAAACTGAAACAGTCGGTGAAAATGGCAGTCTCCGCAGTTTTGTCCAACAAGATGCGCTCGTTTCTCACCATGCTGGGGATCATCATCGGCGTACTCTCCGTCACCCTGCTGATCTCCATCGTCCAGGGAGGCACCGGGACGATCACGGAGTCCATGGAGGAGCTGGGAGGCGACCAGATTATTGTATCTGTCATGGATGCCCACAAAAAACTGACCTACAGCGAACTCCTTACTCTGAAGGGAGAGGGCGGGATCAGCAATGTATCGCCCTATTTTTCCGGCCAGGTGACGGTAAAAGCGGGCGGAAATTCTGAAAACATCACCGTTTACGGAATCACAGCCGCCTATCAGGATGTCCAGGGTCTTGACATCGAGACCGGAAGAAACATCACGGAGCTGGATCAGGAGGAAAGGCTGAACGTGTGTATTGTGGGAACCGGGATCGCGACGGACCTGTATGGTACCACCGACGTGCTGGGCAGCAGCATCCGGATCGCCGGGTATGATTATCGGATCGTGGGGATTCTTGAGGAGGAGGACAGCTCCCTGATGGGGGGCACCAACGACAGCATCTATATACCTCTGACCAATGCCCAGCGGATGCTGAAGCAGACCGCGATTACCAGCTTCTATGTGTCGGCGGCGGATGAAAACGCCCTGCGTGAGGCGCAGGATACGGTAGATCACTTCCTGTATAAGAAATATGGCTCCGAGGACAGTTATACGATCCTGAATATGTCCAATATTGTCGATATGATGGATACGGTGATGAGTACCCTTTCCGTCATGCTGGGCGGCATTGCGGCAATCTCCCTGGTGGTTGGAGGCATCGGGATTATGAATATCATGCTGGTGTCGGTCACGGAGCGGACCAAGGAAATCGGCATCCGGAAAGCCATCGGCGCCCAGAGAAGCGACATCACGATCCAGTTTATGATCGAATCGGTGTTTATCTCCCTGATCGGCGGCCTTATAGGAATGGCCCTCAGCCAGATCATTCTGTCAATCCTGAATGTGATCTTTACGGATTATCACTTTGCCATCTCCCTGTCCGTGGGGGCGCTGGCCCTGGGATTTTCCATCGGTGTGGGTCTGATCTTTGGTATTTATCCCGCAAACAAAGCTGCCAAGCTGAAGCCGATCAACGCCCTCCGGTTCGAGTAACGCGGCCGAAAAGCCAGATGCGGATGAATGAATAACCATGGACATTTCCGGCTGGAAAGGGTATAATCGCGAATATATGATTTGAAAAGAACCGGCGCAGCCCTTTAGCCAGAAAAAGGCGGTCAGAGTATGGCGCCGCGGGGACAAAGGCGGAAAAGGCGCCGGGCCATCTGGGCGGGAAAAGGAGTTTTATAATATGGAAATCGAACGGAAATGGATGGTAAATGGCTGGCCGGAGGGTCTGCCCCTTGTAAAGGCGCACCGGATGGATCAGGGCTATATCTGTGTGCGGCCCACCGTGCGCATCCGGCGGGAGGCGCTGCAGGGAGGCCCGACCCAGTGTATCCTATGCTTCAAGAGCGCTCCGACGTCCGACGGACTCAGCCGGCAGGAGATCGAGACACCGATCGATGAAGACCTGTTTGGGAAACTGGAGGCGCTGATTGTCCGACCGCTGATTCAAAAGGAACGGCGGACGTATAGACTGCCGGACGGGAATCATCTGGAAGTGAACTGCGTGGACGCGGGGCTTCCCTCCTCCTTCTGGTACGCGGAAATCGAATTTGAGACAGAAAAAGAGGCCCTGATCTGGAGTGCGTCGCAGATGGGCCTTGGGGAATATCTGGCGGACGAATGTACCGGAAAACCGGGTTCCAGCATGGGTGAATACTGGGAACGGACGCGTCTGGGCTGAACTGCAGCACATATCGGCGGCACAATCGGGATGCTACCGATGCAAAATATGGTCTTAGTAACAATGATGAAATTTATGAATTATAGAAAGACCATAAAGGAGATTATAAGGATATATCTGAATTTATCGCAAAATGTCTTGTTACAAGTGAGGCATACTCCAGTAATAGCGTTGCGAATCATGTTAGAACTGGAATAGATAAAATTGCATTAAAATCACAGGGAAATTGAACAGTGTATAGAGAAAAATGATAATCCGGTATACATTGTTTTTTACAGATAAATCAAGTATACTAGTATTCAGAAGGAAGACAGATTTATGGAAAAAATTGCAGGATGAAGAATTAAGAAAAATTTTAACAGAACTGGCAAATATGCTGCAGGAAGTATATCAGGACAAATTGAAAGCAGTAATTTTGTATGGATCTGTCGCGCGCGGAACTGCTACGGATGAATCTGACATAGATATTATGGTTCTCGTAGATGGACCGGATCAGGAACTGCGAACATTTGAGGATGAGTTGAGTGATGTTTCAACAGATATATCCATTAAGTATTATAAGGTATTTTCAATTATAGATGTTAGTTACCAGGAGTATATAACGTGGAGGAAGATATCTCCATTTTATAGAAATGTATCAGAGGAAGGAGTAGTTTTGTATGCAGTTTGATGTAAAGACTCTTTCTTCTTACCGGCTCAATCGTGCCAAAGAAGATTGGAGGCTGCCGTCAGCAACCATCAGTCAGGATTTTATAAGGTTGCGGTAAACAGATCCTATTATGCTATTTTTCATGCAATCAGAGCTGTAAATATTTTAGATGGTTTTGATGCGTCAAAACATAGCTCTGTAATTGCACATTTTAATCAATTTTATGTGCATGAAGGATAGTTTGACAGAGGTACATACAAACTGATTGATCGTGCATATCGTATCAGAGAAAAATGCGATTACTCGGATTTCTTTATTGCCTCAAAAGAGGATTCGGAAAATCAGATTGGCAATGCAGGAGAATTTATTGCCAGGGTAGAGGCTTTTCTGAAAGAAGAACCATAATATAAAACTTTAAAATCACATATGGATTGTGGAGCCGGTTGCTTGTGCAAGCGGTTTTTCCCGATCTCAAATTTACCGGCTGTTCCTTCTGTTGTTTCCAGCCGGTTAAGAAAGTGGTAATTCCGGCAGAAGATTATTTTTGAGTATATTTGATGCTGAGATCGAAAAAAATAAATTGAGCGCAGCGAGGCTGAACAAACTGGATAGATAGAATAAGAAGTATAGGCAAAAGGAAAAAGAACAGATGTTCTGAAAGGGTCTATACTTTTTATCTTGTTTATGCTATACTTTCCAGTGACTTTCCGTAATGCCAATTCCGCTCCGGAATGTAACGATTCTGTCGTTATCACATCAGGTGAAAGTATGTAAACGTCCTTTCCTGCTGATACGATATGTTATCTGGTGTTGCGGTGTTTCAAAAAATGGGTTTTAGTGAACTTTTTTCAGGGTAACTAGAAAGGGAAAAAGCATTTATGAATAATCAAGGACATTCGCAATACCCAGCGGGCACGATGTCCGCTTCGCTGCCTGCTCATGAAAGCAGCACAAAGGGCGATGCTGCTTTCAAATTGCACTCAGAACTTCATTGAAAGAAATGGTGTCAGAAGGAAAAGTTAAGGTAAATGATGGAACGAAAAAGAGAGATTATTATTTGTAATAATGGTTGTGCAATAAAAAATAAGAGCATCTGCAAATATTTATGTTGTTGCTTTTTCTAATGACCTTGATGATAGATATACAGAAAGGTGTAGCAATGGATCATTTTGATTTAGTATCAGAATATCAGCCTACCGGCGACCAGCCCCAGGCCATCCGGGAGCTGGTCCGGGGCTTTAAGGAAGGCAACCAATGCCAGACTCTACTGGGGGTTACGGGCTCCGGCAAGACGTTCACGATGGCGAATGTCATTCAGGCTCTGAACAAGCCGACGCTGGTTCTGGCGCATAATAAGACCCTGGCGGCGCAGCTCTACAGCGAGTTTAAGGAGTTCTTCCCGGAAAACGCGGTGGAGTATTTTGTGTCCTACTACGATTACTACCAGCCCGAGGCTTACGTCCCCTCCTCCGATACCTATATTGCGAAGGATTCCTCCATCAACGACGAGATTGACAAGCTGCGGCTGTCGGCTACGGCGTCCCTGGTGGAGCGCAGGGATGTGATCATTGTGTCCAGCGTATCCTGTATTTACGGCATCGGCAGCCCGGCGGACTATAAAGAACTGGTGGTGTATCTGCGGCGCGGGCAGGAGCGGGACCGGGACGAGCTGATGCGCTCGCTGATCGATATCCAGTATGAGCGCAATGATCTGGATTTTCACCGGTCCACGTTCCGGGTGCATGGGGATGTGCTTGAGATTTTTCCGGCCAACACGGATGATTACGCGTACCGGGTAGAATTTTTCGGGGATGAGATCGACCGGATTACAGAGATCGATGCGCTGACAGGCGCAGTGCGCAAGGCGTTGGATTTTATAGCGGTGTTCCCGGCCTCCCATTACGTGGTGCCCATGGAGAAAATACTGGCGGCGGCCAGCGCCATAGAGGCGGAACTGGAGGAGCGGGTAGCCTGGTTTAAGAGTGAGGACAAGCTGCTGGAGGCCCAGCGGATCGCGGAACGGACAAATTATGATGTGGAAATGCTGCGGGAGACAGGCTTCTGCTCCGGTATTGAGAATTATTCCCGCCATCTGACGGGACTGCCGGCGGGGGCGCCTCCGCTGACGCTGATGGATTATTTCGGGGATGATTTTCTGCTGATTATCGACGAGTCCCACAAGACAATCCCCCAGGTGCGGGCGATGTATCACGGGGATCAGTCCAGAAAGACCACGCTTGTGGACTATGGATTCCGGCTGCCCTCGGCGAAGGACAATCGCCCCTTGAATTTTTCGGAGTTTGAGAGCAAAATAGATCAGGTGATGTTTGTATCTGCTACGCCCGGGGAGTATGAGGAGGAACATGAACAGCTGCGGGCCGAGCAGATCATCCGGCCTACGGGACTTTTGGATCCGCAGGTAGAGGTGCGCCCGGTGGAGGGCCAGATCGACGACCTGGTGGGAGAGATCAATAAAGAAACCGCTGCGGGGAACAAGGTTCTGGTGACGACACTGACCAAGCGCATGGCGGAGGATCTGACGGATTATATGAGAGAGATCGGAATCCGGGTGCGTTATCTGCATTCGGATGTGGACACACTGGAGCGCACCGAGATCATCCGGGATATGCGTCTGGATGTGTTTGACGTGCTGGTGGGCATCAATTTGCTGAGAGAGGGCCTGGATATTCCGGAGATTTCTCTGGTGGCGATTCTCGACGCGGACAAGGAGGGTTTTCTGCGTTCTTCCGTCTCCCTGATCCAGACCATCGGCCGGGCCGCCCGCAATGCCCGGGGCCATGTCATCATGTATGCGGATGTGATGACCGATTCCATGCGCAGCGCCATAGATGAGACCCGGCGCCGCAGGGAGCTTCAGGAGAAATACAATGAGGAGCACGGCATAACGCCGCAGACCATAAAAAAGGCGGTTCGGGATCTGATCAGTATTTCCAGAGAAATCGCTAAGGAAGAGCGGCAGATGGAGAAAGATCCGGAGTCCATGAACCGGGAGGAGCTGGAGAAGCTGATCGCGGATGTACAGAAGCAGATGAAAAAAGCGGCGTCAGAGTTGAATTTCGAGGCGGCCGCCGAGCTGCGCGACCGGATGATCGGCCTGAAAAAATATTTGCAGGAGCTGGACAATGAGAAATAAAACGGCCGTCCTGCCCCGGTGACAATGCATTCGCAGGAGACCGGTTTCCAAAAAAATGATAATACAGGAGACGAACATGGAGACATACGTAGATAAAAAACAATACATCCGTATTCGGGGGGCGAACGAGCACAATCTGAAAAATGTCAGCATTGACATTCCGCGCAATCAATTTGTGGTATTAACCGGGATCTCCGGTTCAGGAAAGTCCTCTCTGGCCTTTGACACCATCTATGCGGAGGGGCAGCGCAGATACATGGAGTCCCTGTCGTCCTATGCCAGGATGTTCCTTGGCCGGATGGAAAAACCGGATGTGGAGAGCATCGAAGGGCTGCCGCCGGCAATCTCCATCGATCAGAAATCCACCAACCGGAACCCACGTTCCACGGTGGGAACGGTGACGGAGATTTACGATTACTTCCGCCTGTTGTATGCCAGGATCGGCATCCCCCACTGCCCGAACTGCGGCAAGGCCATTCAAAAGCAGTCGGTGGATCAGATGGTGGATGTGATCATGGCGCTGCCGGAGCGTACCAGGATCCAGTTGCTGGCGCCGGTGGTGCGGGGGCGGAAGGGCGAGCATGCCAAGCTTCTGGATCAGGCGAAGCGCAGCGGTTATGTTCGTGTCCGGATCGACGGCAATATGTATGAGCTTGCCGAGGAGATCAGCCTGGAAAAAAATATCAAGCATAACATTGAGATCGTGGTGGACCGGCTGGTGATCAAGCCCGGAATCGAAAAAAGATTGACGGATTCCCTGGAGACTGTCATGCAGCTAACCGGGGGGCTTGCCCAGGTGGAGGTGCGCAGGCAGGGAGAAGAAGAGCAGACCATGAGTTTCAGCCAGAGCTTTTCCTGTCCGGACTGCGGGATCAGCATTGAGGAGATCGAGCCGCGAAGTTTTTCCTTTAACAATCCCTTCGGAGCCTGCCCGGAGTGTACGGGCCTTGGCTATAAAATGGAATTTGACATTGACCTGATAATCCCGGACAAGTCCCTGAGTATCATGGAGGGGGCGATCGCAGCCACCGGGTGGCAGTCCTGCACCGACAAGAGCAGTTTTACCTATGCAATCCTGGACGCCATGAGCAGAGAGTATGGGTTTGACCTGAATACGCCCTTTGAACAGTATCCGAAAAAAATCCAGGACATTCTGATCCATGGTACAGACGGACATGAGGTGAAAGTGCGCTACCGGGGTCAGAGGGGAGTGGGGGTCTACGATGTGGCCTTTGACGGACTGATACGGAATATGGAGCAGCGGTATCGGGAGACCGGTTCGGAGACCATGAGACAGGAATATGAGAACTTTATGCGGATCACGCCCTGCAAGGCATGCAGGGGGCAGCGGCTGAAGCAGTCCGCCCTGGCTGTGACAGTCAGCGACAAGAACATATACGAGATCACCGCCATGTCCGTTGGAAAGCTTCAGGAATATATGGAGACGCTGAAACTCACCAGCCAGCAGGAGCTGATCGGTCATCAGCTTCTGAAGGAGATCCGGGCAAGGATTAAATTCCTGGTGGACGTGGGGCTGGACTATCTGAGCCTTGCCCGCGCAACAGGCACTCTTTCAGGAGGGGAGGCTCAGCGGATCCGTCTGGCAACCCAGATCGGCTCCGGGCTGGTGGGCGTCGCCTATATTCTGGATGAGCCGAGTATCGGGCTGCATCAAAGGGATAACGACAAGCTTCTGGCTACCCTGAATAATCTTCGGGATCAGGGAAATACTTTAATTGTGGTGGAACATGATGAGGACACCATGTATGCGGCGGATTATATTGTGGATATGGGTCCCGGCGCGGGTGAACACGGCGGACATGTAGTGGCAGCCGGCACAGTTCAGGATATCATCAACTGTCCCGAGTCAGTCACAGGCGCCTATTTAAGCGGCAGGGAGTGTATCCCGGTTCCCGCAAAGCGCAGGAAGCCCACCGGATGGCTGGAAGTGACCGGAGCGCAGGAAAACAACCTGAAAAAGATCAGAGTCCGGTTTCCCCTTGGAGTTATGACCTGTGTCACCGGAGTGTCCGGTTCGGGCAAGAGTTCTCTGGTAAATGAGATCGTATATAAAAGGCTGGCCAGAGATCTGAACCGCGCCCATACCATACCGGGAAAACATACGGGAATCACCGGGATCGATCAGTTGGACAAGGTGATCAATATTGACCAGTCTCCCATCGGCCGCACACCGCGTTCCAACCCGGCCACCTACACCGGCGTGTTCGACCAGATCCGGGATCTCTTCGCGTCCACAGCAGATGCCAAGGCCCGGGGTTACAGGAAAGGCCGGTTCAGCTTCAACGTGAAGGGAGGCCGGTGCGAGGCCTGCAGCGGGGACGGAATCCTCAAGATCGAGATGAATTTCCTGCCGGACGTGTACGTGCCCTGCGAGGTCTGCCATGGGAAACGCTACAACCGTGAGACGCTGGAGGTAAAATACAAGGGCAAAAGTATCTATGATGTGCTGGATATGACTGTGGAGGAGGCGCTCAAATTCTTTGAACATCTGCCCTCCATCCATCATAAGATTAAGACGCTGGACGACGTGGGCCTGTCCTATCTGAAACTGGGGCAGCCATCCACGACGCTTTCCGGGGGTGAAGCCCAGCGGATCAAGCTGGCGACAGAGTTGAGCCGCAGAAGCACGGGCAGAACGGTATACATTCTGGACGAACCCACCACGGGACTGCATTTTGCGGACGTTCACAAGCTGGTGGATATTCTGCGCCGGCTCTCGGAGGGCGGCAACACGGTGATCGTCATCGAGCATAATCTGGATGTGATCAAGACGGCGGACTATATTATCGACCTCGGCCCTGAAGGCGGCGACGCAGGCGGCACGGTGGTGGCGACGGGCACACCGGAGCAGGTGGCGCGAAATGAGAGATCCTATACCGGGCAATACGTGGCAAAGTATCTGCGCATACAGTAAAATATGAAAAAGCCTGACCGAAGCCAGGCTTTTTCAGGAAAGAGAAAAATTTGGGTTGAAAATTTTGCCTGCGAGGTAACCACCCTCACAGGTCCTGTTTGAGGGAGTACCTGGCAGCGTGTGGGGGCTGCCAGGCGTGAGTTATGAATATATTAGCTCGCAGCTAATACAATTATTACTATAAAAGATAAATGTGTTCAAAGTATGTTGATTTTGTGAAAAAAGAAAAAAGAGAAAAATAATAAACAAACAAAAAGCATTTCCTATTTCCGGTTTTTGTAGTATAGTTTATAAGGAGCAGCACAGAACCGGAGTATAAAGTTGAAAGGGGTATAAATATGGCAGCTACTGATGTGGGAATCGATCTCGGCACAGCCAGTATACTGGTGTACGTAAGAGGAAAAGGAGTTGTGCTGAAGGAACCGTCTGTTGTTGCATATGACAGGGATACAAACAAGATCAAGGCGATCGGGGAGGAAGCCCGGATGATGCTTGGGCGGACTCCCGGCAATATCGTGGCGGTGCGGCCCATGCGCAAAGGCGTTATCTCCGATTATACAGTCACAGAGCAGATGCTGAAATATTTTATCCAGAAGGCGATCGGCAAGCTGTCTTTCCGTAAACCCAGGGTCAGTATCTGTGTGCCCAGCAGCGTCACCGAAGTGGAAAAAAAAGCGGTTGAGGACGCCACCTATCAGGCGGGAGCCAGACAGGTGCATATCATTGAAGAACCCATCGCGGCAGCCATCGGGGCGGGTATTGATATTTCCAGACCATGCGGCAATATGATCGTAGATATCGGCGGCGGTACCTGTGACGTGGCGGTGATCTCCCTGGACGGCATTGTGGTCAGCACTTCCATCAAGGTGGCGGGAGATGATTTTGATGACGCCATTGTCAAGTATGTCCGGAAGAAATACGGCCTGATGATCGGAGAACAGACGGCTGAGGAGATCAAGATCAACATCGGCACGGCCTTTGAGAAGCCGGAGCCCAAGGTGATGGAGGTAAAGGGCCGGGATATTGTCACGGGACTGCCCAAGACAATCCGGGTCAATTCGGAGGATACCAGAGACGCCCTGAAGGAAGTCACCGGACAGATCGTGGACGCAGTGCATGGCGTTCTGGAACGGACCCCGCCGGAGCTGGCGGCGGACGTTGTGGACCGGGGGATCGTGCTGACCGGCGGCGGCGCGCTTCTCAGCGGGCTGGAGGAACTGATCGAGGCACGGACCGGCATCAATACCATGACTGCGGAGGACCCCATGACCGTCGTTGCGGTTGGCACAGGCAAATTTGTGGAGTTGATGGCGGACAGCGGCAAACTGGAAGAGAAATAAGGATAGAAAACGGAGGGGCGAGGCCGGCGGCAGCGCCCTCTGTTTTTGAGAAAAAAGAATACGAGGTTTTGATGGAGAAATTAGAAGGCTACATAGATCATATCATATATCGGAACGCGGACAATGGATACACGGTGTTGGTTTTGGCGGCGGACGGTGAAGAGATCACCTGCGTGGGGATGCTCTCCTATGTGGGGGTGGGGGAGAAGGTGGAGCTTCTGGGCCAGTATACCGCGCATCCCGCCTACGGAGAGCAGTTCAAAATTGCGTCCTGCACTGTGAAGGCCCTGGAGGACGAAGAGGCCATCGAGCGGTATCTTGGATCCGGCGCGATCCGGGGGGTGGGCGCGGCCCTTGCGGCCCGCATCGTCCGCCGTTTTGGCAGCGATACATTCCGGATTATTGAGGAGGAGCCGGGGCGGCTTTCGCAGATCAAGGGAATCAGCGACCGTATGGCAAGAGAGATCGCGGAACAGGTCTATGAGAAGCGGGATATGCGCAGGGCGATGATCTTTTTGCAGCAGTATGGCGTTACCACCGCGTTATCCGTAAAGATTTACCGGCAATACGGCGGGGAACTGTACCGCGTTCTCCAGGAAAATCCATACCAGATTGCGGAGGATATCGGAGGCGTGGGATTTCGGATCGCGGATGAGATTGCCATGCGGGCCGGTGTGAAACCGGATTCCGAATATCGGATCAAATGCGCCGTGTTCTATGTCCTGCAGCAGGCAGGGGGAGAAGGCCATGTGTATCTGCCCAAGGAGCTGCTGACCGGCCGTGCGGCACAGCTTTTGGGCGTTCCGCTGGAGGATATGGATCAGTACCTTATGGATCTGGCTATTGAGCGGAAGATCGTCCTGAAGCAGGAGGACGGCCAGGAGCGGGTTTACACCGCCTCCTCCTGGTTTATGGAGATGAGTACGGCGCGGATGCTCTGTGATCTGAATATCACAGGGGAAGTGGATGATACGGTAATCCTTCACAGAATCGCGGCGATTGAGAAAGAAACCGGTACATATCTGGACGAAAAACAGAAGGAAGCCGTGATTGCGTCCGTCCGGTGCGGCCTGCTTGTGATTACGGGAGGCCCCGGAACCGGGAAGACTACAACAATCAATACGCTGATTTCTTATTTCAGGTCCGAGGGAATGCAGATCCTGCTGGCGGCCCCCACGGGAAGGGCGGCCAAACGCATGACGGAAGCAACCGGATATGAGGCCCGAACCGTCCACCGGATGCTGGAGATATCCGGGGGCGCGGAGGATAAGACGGCCGGATTTGACCGCAACGCGTCCAATCCCCTGGATGCGGATGTGATTATTATTGATGAGATGTCAATGGTGGACATTTATCTGATGTACGCGCTGCTGGATGCAGTAACGGTTGGCACCCGGCTGATCATGGTGGGCGACCGCAACCAGCTTCCCTCCGTCGGGCCGGGCAGTATCCTGAAAGATATCATTGATTCGGGGAAGATTCCGGTGGTCTGCCTGACACGGATCTTCCGTCAGGCATCGGAGAGCGACATCGTCGTAAACGCCCACCGGATCAACCGGGGAGAAACGATCCCTCTGGATAATAAAAGCCGGGATTTCTTTTTCCTGAAAAGGAAGGATGCCAACGTTATTATCAGCATCGTGATCCAACTGGTGCGGGACAAGCTGCCCCGATATGTGGAGGCTGGCTCCTTTGACATTCAGGTGCTGACGCCCATGCGCAAGGGACTGCTGGGGGTGGAGCGGCTGAACCGGATTCTGCAGGAATATTTAAATCCGCCGGGACGGGGCAAGCGGGAGCATGAGCAGAACGGGCAGATCTTCCGCGAGGGCGACAAGGTCATGCAGATCAAAAACAACTATCAGATGGAGTGGGAGATCCGGGGCCGGTATGGGATTCCCGTTGAAAAAGGCGTTGGAATATTTAACGGCGATATGGGGGTGGTGCGGGAAATCAATCCCCAGACAGAACGGGTTTCGGTTGAATTTGACGAGCAGCGTATGGTAGAATATCCGTACAGCGCACTGGAAGAGTTAGAACTGGCTTATGCGGTGACGATCCACAAGTCTCAGGGCAGCGAGTATCCCGCCGTGGTGATCCCGCTGCTGGCCGGTCCCCGGATGCTTATGAACCGCAATCTCCTGTACACCGCGGTGACCCGTGCGAGAAAGTGTGTGACGGTGGTGGGCGATCCGCAGACCTTTGAGCAGATGATCGGCAACACGGCGGAGCAGAAACGTTACACGACGCTGGCCCGGCGGATCCGGGAGCTGTCGGAAAGCGATATGGAGGAATAGCGTCTCACAATATTGTGATCAGGATATCGATGCCGGGGGAGAGAGCCGGAGAATCGATTGAAAAAGACAAATCCAGAAAATAAGAAAAGCAGGAGCGCGGGGAGTTGCGGGCTGAAACTCCTGTACCCGCCCAGATGCCCGATCTGCGACGGCCTGATGGATTTCCGGAAGAGGGGATGCTGCGATGGCTGCGCCGGGAAGCTGCCGTGGGTGTCCGGGGCAAAATGCATGAAATGCGGGAGGCCCCTGACGAACCCGCAGGCAGAGTATTGCTCGGATTGTGCCGGGGGACGGCGTTATTTTGACGGGGGCGCCGCAGCATTCACCTATTCAGGAGAAATGCGGGATTCTGTGGCCCGGATGAAATTTCAAAACCGGAGGGATTATCTGCCGTTTTACGGGGAGGCTATGGGACGGGCGCTGGCGGGACGGCTGCGCCTCTGGCGTCCCAAGGCGATCCTTCCGGTGCCCATGCATCCCAAAAAGAGAAGGCGAAGAGGGTTCAATCAGGCGGAGCTTCTGGCCGGGGAGCTGGCCCGGTTTACCGGGATTCCTCTGAAAAACGATATTCTGAAGTGCGTCCGTCTGACCGAAGATCAGAAGAAGCTGGACCGCCGTGCGCGGCAGAGAAATCTTAGGGGCATTTTTTCGGTGGAGGGCGATATTTCCGATCTTGGAAGCGTCCTTCTTGTGGACGATGTTTTTACCACCGGCAGTACAGTGGACGAGCTTGCCAGAGTCCTGAAGAGGCATGGCATGGAGCGGGTGTATTTCGCGGTTTTGTGTATCGGAAAGGAAAAAGACGGTTGCACGGAGCCAAAACTGTGTTATACTATGGAAAAAGGAAAGGAGAGTGTAGAATGAGTGTGATTAAGGTATGGCTGTACGGTTACTGGTCATTGTTTGTCAAGATTCTGTCTTCGATCACGCTTACAAACATACTGGAAATACTCATTTTGACTTTCCTTTTGTATAATCTCCTCCTTTGGATCAAGAACACCAAAGCGTGGACGCTGCTGAAAGGGATCATTGTCCTGATCGCGTGTGTGGCCATGGTATACATACTGCGGATGGAGACGATGATTTTTATTGTGAACCGGGCGATCGATATCGCGATCATTGCGGCGGTTGTCATTTTCCAGCCGGAGCTGAGACGGGCGCTGGAGCAGCTGGGTGAGAAACAGATCATAGAGGCGCTGTTTCCTTTCCGGGACAGCCGGGAAGTAAAAGAACGGTTCAGTGACCGGACGGTTAATGAGATCGCCAAAGCAGCCATGGAAATGGGCAGGGCAAAGACAGGCGCCCTGATCGTGGTGGAGCAGAATATCCGTCTGGACGAGTACGAGCGCACCGGCATCGCGTTGGATTCCATGGTCAGCAGCCAGCTTCTGATCAATATTTTTGAACACAATACGCCTCTCCATGACGGCGCGGTCCTTATCCGTGGAGACAGGATCGCTGCGGCTACCTGCTACCTTCCGCTTTCCGATAACATGATGCTCAGCAAGGAACTGGGCACGAGGCACAGGGCGGGAGTGGGCATCAGCGAGGAGACGGATTCCCTCACTATAATTGTTTCCGAGGAGACGGGGGCGGTATCTCTGGCGTACAAGGGCGAACTGAAGAGGGGTGTCTCCGCAGACGTCCTGAAGGAGCAGCTTGCCCTGATTCAGAATAAATCGGTTGCCCAAAAGAAATTTAAGTTCTGGAAAGGTTGGAGTAAGGATGAAGCATAAACTGACCAGAAATCTTGCGCTGAAGCTTCTGTCACTGTTCGTGGCGTTTCTGATCTGGCTGGTCGTCGTCAATATAAATAATCCGGTAAGTTACGGCCTGTATAAGGACATAAAAATTCAGATACTCAATGAGGACAGCGTGACCGAGATCGACAAGGTATTTGAGATCGTCTCCGACGAGACGGTGGTGATCAGGGTGCGGGAACACAAAAATGTGCTGGACCGACTGTCCAGGGACGACTTTACGGTTACCGCGGATATGGAGAACCTGACGGAGATGAACACGGTTCCGCTGACTGTGACCTGCAGCAATCCGGCGGTCACATGGGATGAGATCGAGATCTCCCCTACCACTATGAAAGTGGAACTGGAGCAGCGCAAACAGAGTGATTTTGTCGTAAATGTGACCACCACCGGGACCCCCACAAAAGGCTATGAGGTGGGGACGACGGAAGTGGTACAGGGTACCACCGTGCAGATCGCCGGATCGGAGAGCTTGCTGAACCGGATCAGTCAGGTGATCGCCACCGTCAATGTGAACGGGATCTCTTCCGATCAGCGTCTGAGCGGCGATCTGAAGGTCATTGATAAAAATGGGGATACCATGACGGATACGCAGATGAGCCGTCTGCAGATCAAGGATCCGGACGGGGTACTGCTGTCGGACGATACGGTGCTGGTGGACGTCGCCCTCTGGAAGGTTATGAGCGACGTTCCCGTACAGGTGGAACTGACCGGCGAACTGCCGGACGGATATCAGCTGGTGGAGGTCTCCATCGTTCCGGTGACTGTAAACGTTGTCGGTACGGCGGAAGCGCTGGCTTTGCTTGACGGCAGGATCGTGCTGAATGAAGCGGTATCCCTTGACGGGGCTACCGAGAGTTTCTCTCAGGATTTTGATATCAATGAAACGCTGGATGAGACGGAGGAGCTTCGGCTCGTGGCGGACGCGGCCTCTACGGTGTCGGTGACCGTGCAGATCGAGAAGAACGACGATTATACCATGTCTCTGCCGCTGTCGAGCCTGGAAGTGCTGAACCGTCCGGAGAATATGAGTCTGACTTTTTCACCGGCGGACGAGATAACCGTGGTGGTTCATTCGGACGAGGGAGAAGGCTCTGTCCGGTTGCGGGACATTAAGGCGAGCATCGACCTGGGCGTCTGCACCGAGGAAGGTATTTACGAGATCCCTGTGGAAATCGAATTGCCGGAGGGCTATTCCCTGGGATCCGAGGTCGTTCTCGTGGTTACTGCGGAGCGTTCATCCCAGCCCGAGGCAGAGGATGCACAGGGGGAATAGATGTGATTGAGAAAACGATCCGGATAACGAATACTCTGGGCCTTCACATGCGCCCGGCCAAGGCCCTGTGCGGCAAGGCCATGGAATTTGATTCAAAGATCACGATCCGGTTCCGGGGAAAAGAATTTAACGCCAAGAGCCTTCTGAGCGTACTCAGCGCCTGTGTACAGCAGGACGATGAGTTCACCTTGTCCTGCTCCGGAAAGGATGAGGCGGATGCTGCGGAAACTCTCTCCAGGGTACTGCAGGGGGACGCAAAGTAGTTCTGCTTTTCGACCCGCAGAATCTGCATTATAATCTGCCCCGCCTGGGGGGAATAGACACAAAAACATCAGGCCGGCCCATTGCTGAAAAACGGAAGTATCAGCAATGGGCCGGCCTCTGTTTAATTCATTTCCCGTTTATGCGTTTGGATCCGTAGGATCGTAGTTCTGGCTGGCGGGGATTTTCAGCGCCTGCTCAATGACAACCTCTGTCGGGATGGGAACAGAATCGCTGATGGTGACGGTAGTACCCACCGGCAGATTGTCATACATCCACTTCGCGCTGGCGACGGTCAGCCGGATACATCCGTGGGACGCTGCCTGTCCCAGCTTGTTATAGGCCGCTGTGTTCAGAGTATGGACATTGCCCATCACCGAGTACATCACCGAGTGAAACAGAATCTCGCTTGTAATGTGGGAGCAATACTGTCCGTAGCATGGTCCGTCCAGTATGTGCCAGCGAAGCTTATCCCTGATCCGGAAGGTACCTGTGGGAGTGCTCTTTCCGTCTGCGGCGGTGGAGCAAACGAATGCCTTCACCGGAGTGCCGCCCTTGTAGATCACCACAAAATTTTTCCTGCGATTCACTTTTACACTGTAGCTTCCGGAGATCTTGACGGAAATCGCCCCGCTTGCGCCGAAGTTGTAGGTCGTGCCGTCTATCTTGTGCTTGCCGGTATACATCTGGCCAGTGGCGGCGTCAAAGTAGTACCGCTTTGAATTATTCAGGAGCCAGCCGGTGTGCATTTTGCCGTCGGTCTCAAAATAATACGTGCTGCCGCTGATCTTTTTCCAGCCTGTAGTGATCGCCCCGTAGGTGGAGGAAGACTTTACGGGATTCAGGTAGTACTTATATCCCCCGGACGTGAACCAGCCCGTCTGCATGACGCCCTTTTTATTGAAATAATACCGGGTCCCGCCGATGCTCTGCCAGCCGGTCTTCCTGTAGCCGCTGGATTTGGACAGATAATATGTCTTGCCGTCAATTGTAGTAAAACCGGTCTGCTGTACGCCTTTGGAATTAAAATAATAGTATTTGCCTTTGATTTTCTTCCAGCCGCCCTGGGCACGGGCGCCGCTGTCGTTGGGATCCAGATAGTATGTCTTTTTTTTGATCGTCTTAAAGCCTGTCGCCCGGCGATATCTGGAATTGTAGTAATAGTATTTCCTGCTGCCGTCTCCGGAGGTCAGGGCGACCCAGCCCTTCTTTGCCGCTCCCGTGGAGGGACTGAAATAATAATAGTATTTTCCCACTTTGACCGAGCCCGTCTGACGCAGCCCGGTTTGTTTGTTAAAGTAGTAATACCTGCCGCCTATTTTCTGAAGGCCTGTGAGCCGACTGCCGTTTTTCAGGTAGTAAGTACCGGTGGAATCCTGCTGCCAGCCGGTTTCTGCCGCGCCCGCAGCGTCAGCCGGAGAAGGCGCCGCCAGAACAAGCCCCAGAATTATGCAGAGGGCTGCTATAAATTGTCTGATCTTCATAATGTTATCCCCAAACGTAGATTATATGATTGAAATAATTATACCTTCCGGTCAGACCGAATGCAAGAAATAATATGGGAAAAATCTTAATATTATGGCATAATATGTTTAGGTTGTCATTTTTTGGGAAGTGTTCTATAATAGTTGAAACGAAAGAGGAGTGTAAAAACGTGAGGAAAAGAGAGCGTTACAAACGTTTGATGATGTTTCTGGCTTCGGTCCTGATCGTTACGGTTCAGACTGGGACTTTTGCATATGCGTGGTTTCACGAATATCATGTGAAGGAAATAATCGGAAGAAGATATGGCTTCTGGGGGCACTGGGCGCTGATCGGGCTGTACGCTCTGATGGTAGTGCTGATATCCAAGCTGTTTTCGGCGTTCAAGGTGGGTTACCAGCGGGTGCTCGACGTGATTCTCTCCCAGATCTTTTCTGTTCTTCTTGTGAATGTGATCGCTTATCTCCAGCTGGCGCTGATCGGACGCTGGAGATTTCTGGAACATATAGTTCCAATCCTCCGGGTGACAGGCGTCAATCTTGCTGCGGTGATCCTATGGGTCCTGGTTATGCGCGTGATCTACACGCGGATCTATCCGCCTCACGAGATCCTGCTGATCTACGGGAACCGCAGTCCCCGCTCCCTGATGCGCAAGATGGAGAGCCGCCGCGATAAATACAACATCACCGGCATGATCTCCCTGGAGGCGGGGGAGGAGGAAATCAAACGGGAGATCCTGCGGCATCAGGCGGTGATGATCGGAGACATACCTTCCCACGAGCGAAATCTGTATCTGAAATACTGCTTTGAGAACAACCGGCGCTGCTACTGCCAGCCGAAGGTTTCGGATATTATGATTATGAGTTCCGAGAAGATCCACATGTTTGATACGCCCCTTCTGCTGTTCCGCAACAGCGGGCTGACAGTGGAGCAGCAGGCAGTCAAACGGTGTTTTGACCTGATCTGCTCGACGTTCATGCTCGTGATCCTTTCACCGCTGTTTCTTGTGATCTCGCTGCTCATCCGGTGTTATGACGGCGGCCCGGTGTTTTATAAGCAGGAGCGCCTGACCAGGGACGGGAAAGTATTCATGGTGTACAAGTTCCGGAGTATGCGGGTGGATTCGGAGAGACAGGGCGCCCGGCTGGCTATGAAAGGCGACAGCCGGGTGACCCCGGTGGGAAAAGTTTTGCGGAATATCCATTTTGACGAGCTGCCCCAGCTTCTGAATATTATCAGAGGGGAAATGTCTTTGGTGGGTCCCAGACCGGAGCGCCCGGAGATCGCGGCGCAGTATACGAAAGAGATACCGGAATTTGCCTACCGTCTGAAAGTAAAAGCCGGACTGACCGGGTATGCCCAGGTATACGGCAAATACAATACGACTCCCTACGACAAGCTGAAGCTGGACCTCACCTATATTGAGAATTATTCTTTTCTGCTGGATATCCAACTGATTGCCACGACCGTGAAGATCCTGTTTCAGAAAGAGAATACGGAAGGGGTCGAGCAGTGGCAGACCACAGCGGCTACAAAGAGCCGGGAGGACAAGCCCAGGACTGCGTCTGAAAAGTAACCGCACCTGTTTGTATGCTGGAAGAGGACGAGAAATGAATCAGGAAGATGTGCTGGTATCGGTGATCATACCGGCTTATAACTGTACGGCCACCATTAGCCGCGCCATCGACTCGGCGCTGATGCAGGAGACGTCCCTGGAGGTCCTGGTGATCGACGACGGTTCTGAAAGGCCGCCGGATGAAGTGATGGAAGGGTACCGCCAGGAACCCAGAGTGCGGTATCTGCATAATGAAATGAATCTTGGAGCGGCGGGCACACGGAACCGCGGCGTCTTGCTGGCGGCGGGCAGATACGTGGCGTTCCTGGACGCGGACGACTGGTGGGAGAAGGGAAAACTCCGGGCGCAGCTTGCGGCGATGCGGCGGGAAAATGTGGTGCTCTCCTGTACGGCCCGGGAACTGGCAACGCCGGAGGGCGAACTCACCGGACGGGTCATCCATGTCCGGGAGAAGATCACATACCGGTCGCTTCTTTTCCACAACTGCATCAACTGTTCTTCGGTTCTGCTGCTGCGTGAGGTGGCGCTGGAATTTCCCATGGAGCATGAGGACGCCCATGAGGACTATATCACCTGGCTGCGCATCCTGAAAAAGTACGGGCGGGCGGCTGCGGTAGACCGGCCCTTTTTGAAGTATCGCCTGACGGGCAGGGGCAAATCCGGCGGCAAGCTGAAATCCGCCCGCATGACCTACAGGAGTTACCGCTATGCGGGGTTTGGGAAGATTCAGGCTTCATGCCTGTTTCTGGCCTATGCGGTGAACGGCGTACTGAAATACGGACGCGCTTTTCTGAAAAAGTGAGACATAGATTACCGGAAAGAAATACGGAGGAGAGGACATGATTCAGAAGCTGATTGCAAATATACAGAAAACGAACGCGCCGGTGGCGGTAGGGCTGGATCCCATGCTGAATTACATTCCGGAGCATCTTGTGAAAGCGGCCGTCGGGGAGATGGGCGAGACGCTGGAGGCGGCGGCGGAGGCGGTCTGGCAGTACAACAAGGCCATCGTGGATGAGATCTGGGAGCTGATCCCGGCTGTGAAACCACAGATCGCCATGTATGAGCAGTTCGGGCTTCCGGGGCTTCGGGTGTTTCAGAAGACGGTAGAATACTGCCAGAAAAAGGGACTGGTCGTGATCGGCGACGTGAAGCGGGGGGATATCGGTTCCACCTCTGCGGCCTATGCTGCGGCCCATCTTGGCAGGGTACAGGTGGGAAGCCGCCTGTTGACGCCTTTCGGGGAAGATTTTGCCACGGTGAATCCCTATCTGGGCAGCGACGGGATCCAACCGTTCCTGGAGGTGTGCGCACAGGAGAAAAAGGGAATCTTCATTCTGGTGAAGACGTCCAATCCCTCCAGCGGAGAATTTCAGGACCGGCTGGTTGAGGGCCGTCCGCTGTATGAACTGGTGGGAGAGAAGGTGGCGGAGTGGGCCGGCTCCTGCATGGACGGGGACTACAGCCGCGTGGGAGCCGTTGTGGGAGCTACGTATCCAAAGACGGGCCAGGCGCTGCGCCGGATCATGCCAAAATGCTTTATTCTTGTGCCGGGATACGGCGCCCAGGGCGGAAAGGCCGCCGATCTGGCGCCATATTTTAATGAGGACGGGCTGGGGGCCATCGTCAACTCCTCCCGGGGCGTCATTGCGGCCTACAAACAGGAAAAATACGCCGCTTTCGGGCCGGAGCATTTTGCACAGGCCAGCCGGCAGGCAGTGAAGGATATGATCGCGGACATCAACGGGGCGCTGGGCCGGTAAAGCCTGTGGACCGGCGGATGATCCGGAGGTGGAAGACGGAATACGTCTTTGAATAAAACGAACGAAGGAGAAGTTATTGTTTCGGATCCCTGTGTATCTGTAAACGGTAACAGGAAGAGACCTATGGCGGAAAAGTTTCAGGAGCGGGGGGTTGTCCTGTCTCAGAAATCCATCGCGCATCAGATATTCAGTATGTGGCTGAAAGCGGAGGCGATCGCGGCGTCGGCATCTCCGGGGCAGTTTGTCTGCGTGTATTGCGGCGATTCCGGCCGGATGCTCCCAAGGCCTATCAGCATTTGTGAGACGGATGCCGGAAAGGGAGCGATCCGGCTTGTATACCGGATAGCAGGAAAAGGAACGGAGGAATTCAGCCGGTGCAGACCGGGGGATGCTCTGGACGTCCTTGGCCCCCTTGGCAACGGATTCCCTCTGGAACGCTGCGGCGGAGGAAAAAGCGCGCTGCTGGTGGGAGGAGGCATCGGCATACCGCCGATGGTAGAGCTGGCGAAAACGCTGGGCGGCGGGGTACAGATCATAGCAGGATACAGGAGCGAACGGTTTCTGACGGAAGAACTGTCATCGGTCGGCCGGCTGTATATCGCCACAGAGGATGGAAGCGCAGGTGTCAAAGGCAACGTTCTGGACTGCATCCGGGATAATTCTCTGAGTGGGGATGTGATCTGCGCCTGTGGTCCGGTTCCCATGCTGCGGGGCGTGAAAGCCTATGCCCGGGAGCAGGGCATTGAGTGCTGGATTTCCATGGAGGAGCGGATGGCCTGCGGTATAGGCGCCTGTCTTGCCTGCGTGTGCAGGAGCAGGGACGAAGACCGGCATTTAAGAGTCCGCAACAAACGCGTTTGCACAGAGGGGCCGGTGTTTGCGGCGGAGGAGATTGAGCTATGACCGACATGAGCGTGAATATAGCCGGCGTGGAACTGAAAAATCCCGTTATGACCGCATCCGGTACCTTTGGCTCCGGAATGGAGTACAGCGAGTTCCTCGATCTGTCCAGATTGGGCGCGGTGGTGACCAAGGGCGTGGCAAGCGCACCCTGGCAGGGCAACGACACACCCCGCATCGCGGAGATCCGGGGCGGTATGATGAATGCCATCGGCCTTCAGAATCCGGGGATCGACACTTTCTGCCGGAGGGATCTGCCCTTTCTTGAAAAGTATGATACAAAGGTGATTGTCAACGTGTGCGGACACACTACGGAGGAATACTGCGCGGTCGTGGAGCGGCTGGCGGAGGAGCCCCGCGCCGATCTGCTGGAGATCAATATCTCCTGTCCCAATGTCCGCAGCGGCGGGATCGCTTTTGGCCAGGATCCCAGGTCGGTGGAAGAGATCACGCGGGAGATCAAAGGACGGGCGCGGCAGCCGGTCATTATGAAGCTGAGTCCCAATGTGACCGACATCACCGAGATTGCCCGGGCGGCGGAGGCGGGGGGCGCGGACGCCGTTTCACTGATCAATACGCTGACCGGCATGAAGATCGATGTGGAGCGCCGTGCCTTTGCAATCGCCAACCAGACTGCCGGAGTGTCCGGACCGGCCATCCATCCCATCGCGGTACGTATGGTCTACCAGGCGGCCCATGCGGTAACAATTCCCGTCATAGGCATGGGAGGCATCGCCGACGCAGAGGACGCCCTGGAGATGATTCTCGCGGGGGCCTGTGCCGTGGCTGTTGGAACCGCCAATTTCCGCAATCCGTCGGCAACGCTCCGGATCATTGACGGGATCGAGGACTATATGGTCCGGCAGAAAGTGGAACGCATCACGGAACTGGTGGGAGCGGTGCGCTGATTTTATTTCTGTAAATTTTTCCTGCGGCGGCAGAAACAGATCTACATATAAAATTTCTTTTCATTGCCAGAATGTGGGAAAATATGATAAAATGTCTGAAAAAAGATCAAAAGGGAAGGTACAGCATGAAAGTTGTATTAAAGAATCTGACAAAAAAATTTCCCAATCGGGGCAAAAACGGGGAAAAGGAAATCATCGCGGTCAACAATTTCGACTTTGAGATTCCCGACGGCAAGCTGATCGGACTTCTGGGACCCTCCGGATGCGGGAAGAGCACGGCGCTGAACCTTATTTGCGGCCTTCTGAAGCCTACCGGCGGAAGGATTTATTTCGGCGATAATGATGTCACAGATCTGCAGCCGGAAAAACGGGAGGTCGGCATGGTGTTTCAGAACTATGCGCTGTATCCCCATCTGACGGTGCTTCAGAACATTCTGTTTCCCCTGCAGAATCTGAAAGGGCCGGAGAAACTGTCAAAGGCGCAGATGCTGGAGAAAGCCCGCGAGGTGGCGGGGCTTGTGCAGATCGATGAACTGCTGGACCGCAGGCCCAGCGAACTGTCCGGCGGCCAGCAGCAGCGCGTGGCGATCGCCAGGGCGCTTGTGAAGACACCCAAAGTGCTTTTGCTGGACGAGCCCCTTTCCAATCTGGACGCCCGCCTCAGACTGCAGACCAGGGAGGAGATCCGGCGGATCCAGAAGAAGACACAGGTCACCACCATTTTTGTGACGCACGATCAGGACGAGGCCATGAGCATCTCCGACCGGATCGTCGTTATGGAGGACGGGATCGTACAGCAGATCGGGGAGCCCCAGCAGGTGTATGACGATCCGGTCAACCTGTTTGTGGCAAAATTTCTCGGGACGCCTCCCATCAACGTTTTTCGCGGCGAGATCCGGGACGGCCGGCTGCGTATCGGCGCAGATATCCTTTTTGACGTTGGGGCCATCCCGGATCAGGAGGTCGCCGTGGGCATCCGCCCCGAGGGTTTTATCCTCAGCAATGAGGGGGCGCTGTCCTGCCGTCTGAACCGGGTGGAGGTCATGGGAAGGGATGTGAGCGTGGTCTCATCGAATCCCTTTTCCGAAAACACCGCGATCCGTTCCATTATCAGTGCGGAAAACCGGGTGGATGTGGGAGCGGAGGCCGTCCGTTTCAATGTGAAGCCGGAGAAGACGCTCGTTTTCGATGCAAAGACCGGTAGCCGCATCCGCTTTGAAACGCAGTGAGCCGGCCCCCACGGCGGGCATATCCGGCAAAGACTGCTGCAAACCTGACAGGAGGAGAAAATGGAAAAGAGAAGTTTAAAGGCCTGGCTGTATCTGCTTCCGGCGATTCTGTTTCTGGGCTTTTTCATGGTATATCCGCTGATCGATGTCTGCGTATATTCCTTTGAGGAGGGATATAATTTTGCGTCCCAGACCTACTTTGGCGTCGGCGGGTACAATTATTCCTACGTGCTGCATGACCCTTACTTTTTGCAGGCGGTAAAAAACACGTTTATTCTGGTGATCATCACCGTGCCGGTCTCAACGGCGCTGTCCCTGCTGATCTCTGTGGGGCTGAGTTCCATCCGGCCGCTCAAAAATCTGTATCAGACCATCTATTTCCTGCCGTATGTGACCAACACTCTGGCGGTGGGGCTGGTGTTTATGATCCTGTTTAAAAAGACGGCTTACACGGACGGCCTGATCAATCTGGTGATCCGCTGGTTCGGCGGAAATTCCGTTGATTTTATTGACGGGCCTTACTGGGCCAAGATGTTTGTCCTCTGCTTTTACACGATATGGGTCGTGATGCCTTTTAAGATTCTGATCCTGACCAGTTCTCTGGCGTCGGTGAACCAGGACTATTATAAGGCGGCGAAGGTGGACGGCACCTCCTCTTTCCGGATCTTTTACAGGATCACGATTCCCATGATCTCCCCGATGATCTTCTATCTGATCATCACAGGCTTTATCGGCGCGTTCAAGGCCTACAGCGATGCGGTCGCTCTGTTCGGCACCGATCTGAACGCGGCGGGGATGAACACCATCGTGGGCTATGTATACGATATGCTGTACGGCAACGGGGGCGGCTATCCATCTTATGCATCGGCGGCCGCGATCCTGCTGTTCGCCATCGTACTCACGATCACCTGCATTAATCTGCTGGTGAGCAGAAAAAACGTGCATTATGTATAGATGAAAGCGAAATCTGCCGGTTCAGGATTGTATGAACAGAAATGATAAGAGGTTAGGATATGGAAAATCAGATTGATTATGAGAAAATCGAAAGAGCCGCCAGGATCCGGGGCAGGATACAGAAGACGGCGACCTATGTGCTGCTGACCCTGTGGGCCCTTGTGGTGCTGTTCCCCTTTTACTGGATGGTTCTGACATCGGTAAAGAGCTACGGAGCGTACAACGCCGAGTATATTCCCAGATTGTTCACGTTGTCGCCCACTTTGCAGAATTATGTGGACGCGTTTACCACGGTGCCCCTGGCGCGGTATTTTTTGAACACGGTGCTCTTTACCCTGATCACCACGGCGATTATGATGGTGGTGACGGTCCTCTCAGCCTACGCCTTTGCCAGAATGAATTTCCGTGGGAAGAACCTGGTTTTTACGCTGTTCCTCTCCCTGATGATGATACCGGGGGAGCTGGTAGTGATCACCAATTTTGTGACGATTACCAATCTGGATATGCGAAACTCATTTCCGGGCCTGATCCTGCCGTCGGTGGCCTCGGTCTTTTATATCTACCTGCTAAAAGAGAATTTCGAGCAGGTGCCGGATCAGCTCTATTATGCGGCGAAGGTGGACGGAACCTCCGACCTGAAATATCTGGTGAAGGTTATGATGCCTATCTGCAGGCCCACCCTCATCACCATCGCAATCCTGAAGGTGATCGAGTGCTGGAATTCCTATGTATGGCCCAGGCTGATCACAGATGACGAGAAGTATTTCCTGGTTTCAAACGGGATTCAGGAGATCCGTGAAAACGGTTTTGGCCGCGAGAACATTCCCGCCATGATGGCTGCGGTGGTGGTCATCTCCGTTCCGCTGATCCTGCTGTTCCTGCTGTTTCACAAAAAGATCATGGCGGGCGTTGCAAGAGGAGGGACGAAGGGATGAAAATAAATAAGGGCCAGGCGGTCAGAGAAACAACCGGACGCCGGAAGAGAAGAGGCAGGACAGCGGTTTTGTCCCTGGTGGCGGCGGCCTGTCTGCTGCTTGCCGGATGCCACGGTTCAAAGGAGCAGAGCGTGTTTGCGATCCCGGAGGAATTTGACGAATCGAAGCAATATGAGATCACTTTCTGGGCGAAGAACGATACCAATAAGGTCCAGACGGAGATCTACGAGCAGGCGATTGAAGATTTTGAGGCAATCTATCCCAATATCACCGTGAATCTGCGCCTGTATACGGATTACGGAAAAATCTACAACGACGTGATCACCAATATCTCCACCGGCACGACGCCCAATGTCTGCATCACATATCCGGATCATATCGCCACATACCTCACCGGGGAGGGAAGCGTGGTGGCGCTGGATGAGCTGCTGGAGGATGAAAAATACGGCCTTGGCGGCAGTGAAGTGAAATTTGATTCCCCGGCCCGTAAGGAAGTGATTCCCGAGTTCCTGGAAGAATGCGAGATCGGCGGCCACTGCTATGCGCTTCCCTATATGCGTTCCACAGAGGCCTGTTACGTGAATAAGACGTATGTGGAGGCGCTGGGCTATACACTGCCGGAGGTGCTCACCTGGGACTTTATCTGGGAGGTTTCCGAGGCGGCGCTGGCCCGGGACGAAGATGGCAGCTATCTGGTCAACGGCCAGAAGGTGCTGATTCCCTTCATCTATAAATCCACGGACAACATGATGATCCAGATGCTGAAACAGAAGGGGGCCGGCTACTCCACCGACAGCGGAGAGGTGGAGATCTTCAACGATACCACGAAAGAATTGCTGTACACCATTGCACAGCACGCGGCCACCGGCGCGTTCTCCACTTTCAAGATATCCAGCTATCCGGCTAATTTCTTCAATGCGGGGCAGTGTATCTTTGCGGTGGATTCCACGGCCGGAGCCACCTGGATGGGAACGGACGCCCCTCTGATCGATATCAGCGCGGACAAGGTGGTGGAGTTCGAGACGGCGGTGCTTCCCGTGCCGCAGTTCGATACGGAAAATATGCAGATGATCTCCCAGGGGCCTTCCGTCTGCGTGTTCAACAAGGCGGATTCCCAGGAGGTGCTGGCCTCCTGGCTGTTTGCACAGTATCTGATCACCAACGACGTGCAGATCGCCTATTCGGAGACAGAAGGCTATGTACCTGTAACATCGAAAGCGCAAACGTCCGTGCAGTACCAGAATTATCTGTCCCGGGCCGGCGAGGATAATTCCACGTATTACGAGGTGAAAATACAGGCGGCGCAGCTGCTTCTCGAAAATACGGAGCATACCTTTGTGACGCCGGTGTTCAACGGCTCCACCTCCCTGCGGGATGCGGCGGGGCAGATGATTGAGAACGTCACAAAGGCCGTAAGGCGAAAACAGACGGTGGACGACTCGTTTATCGAGACGCTGTACAGCGACGTCACCTCCCTGTACCATCTGGACCAGATCACAGGGCAGGATGCGGGCGCCGCAGGAGAGGCGGATCTGGGGCCGCTGCCCAAAACGGCGGTGGCGCTGCTCGGCGCCCTTGCGGCAGCCTGGGCGTTGATCCTTCTGTATCTGCTCCTTGGATTTGTAAAAAAGGGAAAAAGCGGGAAAAAGTGGGAAAAAGTGTGAGAAAACAAAATGAGAGATTGATTTATTAATGGATTAGAGTATAATCCCGAGTTTGACAGTGTTTTGACTAAAAAAGTCCCGGAGGAGGCACTGG
>CAZQAB010000008.1:0-92743 GCA_964591265.1 uncultured Lachnospiraceae bacterium | reverse complement strand
ACAAAAAATAGTAAAATGTGGTTGACAAATGATAGAAGAAGCGGTAAAGTATACTATATAAATGTAGAATATTATCTATTACATGAAGGGGATGATGCAAATTTGACCAAAAACGGGCGGTAAATGTCGTTTGGCGCAAAAGGGGTTGAAATCGTGATAGAAATAGAGATAATGAAAAATGTCATTGATTTCACAATTTTACAATTACCTGAAGAATTTTAAAAAATGAAAGGAGATTTCTACGATGAAAAGATTTAAAAAAGCAATCTGTATACTGGGAGCTGCAGTGTGCGTATTGGGAACTGCCATGTCTGCAAGTGCAGATACAATTCAGTTTAATGTTACATGTCCGGGAGATCCGTATTCTTATACTGTAAGAAAGGCAGATAGTGAACAACGGTTTTATGTAACAGGGACTTCGTTCAATAAAACCGGAACATTGTATTGCACATCCTATAAAGTGTTAGATCACAGTGTAAGCGGTACAACGTCGATTTCGTCGTCAAATCGCTCTTCGTCGGGCGAATATAAAAAATATGCGATGTATGGCACAGATTATGAGATGTATACTACAGCATCGGTAAGTGGATTGAACGTCATTGGACGTTATACGCCGTAATAAGTAAGATAATAGAAAGGCAGAGATGGTTTATAATACGAACCATCTCTGCGTATTAGGGGGAATGGTATGAAAAGTGTGTATACGCGTATAATAACGGTTTTGGGCATATCGGTTTTGATTACAGGATGTGGAAGAAATAGTACAGAAAATAAAGAGAAAAAGACAGAACAGGCAACCATTACAGAATCCGCAACGGTAAATAATGATGAAACTGAGGATTTTTTTCCCACTTCTTATGCAGGTGGTTCAGAAACAGTGAAGTTTGATTGTGCTTTGGAAGTTCCGGAAGAGTTTGAAGCTCAGAATTTTTATCTTCCTGAGATAACAGGGATACAGTATATAGACAGTGATGCGGCTTATGCTAATTATGTAGAAGGAAAAGAGGTTACGGAAACCTATCATTACCCATCAGATGATGAGGAAACACCAGATGAGAATATTTATATATTGGCAGATGGAAGTATAGTTGCGATAAGCGGTGTAGACGGCTTGCAATATAATGCCGCTGAATCCGGTAAATATCTTTATGTAATGCGGGCAACGGAAGAGGGGGCCTCTCACGAGGATTTTGAATTTGAAACGGGGGAGAATTGTGTTAACCAGGTGAAAGCAGCGTTGGCTGCTGTATCTTATCCGGTAGATGAGTTCCGTTTTTCCTGGTTTTCTCTGAGCGGTGAAGAACATGGAGAGCTGGAGCAGGCAGCGCTTGAGAACGGAGAAATTGATGAGGAGGATGTGGTGGGAGACTGGACTGACAAGGATGAATATGAGATTTACGCATGGCAGACATATGGAGGGTTACCGGTATTCCATCCTTATATGACATCGGCATTAACAAGAGCTTTTGAATCATATCAGAAAGCGACGGTATCCTCTGTGTTCACCCAAAATGGCATACAAACATTAGCGGCAAACCTTCCATATTTGTTTGAGAAAACAGATGAAAAGGTTGATTTTCTGCCTTTTGCAGAAATCGCTGCGGCAGTAGAAGAACGGTATGAGAAATTACTTACGGATTCTGTCTATACGGTAAAAAGAGCAAAATTAGCGATGAGAGTCTATGTTGATCAAAAACAGAAATATGCGGCGGAACCTATATGGTATTTTGAAGTAGTAGATAATAACGGAGGAATAGAAGTGATTTTGTTTGATGCCGGGTCAGGAGAAGAAATTTTCCTTCAGTAAACGATGGAGTAAATATATATGCAGAAACGAGAACAGACCTGAGTATTTGGTTTATTACTGGCGGGAAATTGAAAGGTATTCTAAAAACAGGCGCACTTGCAGCGGAAAAGTACAGGTGAGGATGCAATGAAGACTTTAAAAAATTATCTCAGAGCCAATTTGCGGCAGCTTGGAAGAAGCTATGCATGGCTTGTCGGAATGATTGGAGTTGCTGTATTCCTTTTTTTCGCATTGGAAACACAAGGATTTTATAACAACAATGTCGTGTCAACTTATACATTTTCGACAAGGATGTCAGGAGGTTTAATTATCTATGTGTTTTGCGCATTCCCTTATGCGACAAAATTTTGTGAGGAGCTGGAGAATAAATATGTTCGTTATGGCGTGATACGGGGAAATTTAAAATATTATGTACTGTCAAAGGCAGTAGTAATCTATTTCAGCTCTATTATTGTGATGCTTGGGGGGACTTTTCTATTTTTACTTCTGTGTCGCACGCAGGTTCCCTGGATGGATTGGCAATGGGGAAATGACTATGGCTCTCTGACAGCAGGGTGCTATGGAGATATACTGCAGGCGGAAAGACCACTGGAATATTGTATGTTATATGCATTGCACCTGGGACTTCTGGCAGGAATGTTATCATTGTTTGCAGCATTTTGTTCCATTTATGTTTCTAATAGAGTTCTCGTTTTAATTATGCCGGTTTTATTGTTTCGTATACTTGTATCTGTGAATATCAACGGATATGATATATATATTTTTTACGCTGTCAGGGTTTTTGAGAAAGATTGGCAGAATCTGCTGTTTACTTTTCTGTTGTCAGCGATACCGTCATTTCTGCTGACGATAGGGATTTATCAGGGTATGAAGAGAAAGTTGTAGGAGATAAGCAGATATGATCCGTTACATATGGAAAACCTCAATAGTCAAGATTTTTAATAATAAAGTGGGAACGTTTCTGCTGGTGCTTCTGGTAACAGCCTGGGGTTATGACCGGCCTTATTTGCAGTTTGTACGGGAAAAAGCATATCCTATTTCATGGTGTATTTTCCCATTTTATCTGGCGTCTTTTGGTTTCCTGTCGCTTTTTTATTTTGGTATTATTTATATCAATTCGGATGTTCCTTTTATGCAGCATATAAATATGTACCAAACAATCCGTACAGGAAGAAAGCGATGGGTAATCGGACAGATTGGCGGGATTTTTGTGCGATCCTTTGTGATAACGGTTTTGTCGGCAATGGCAGCGATTGTACCGTTTATCGGAAAACTGGAATTGACAGATGAATGGGGAAAGGTCGTGTACAGTCTCGCATCTGAACGGGTATTGTTTTCTGAATTTATTTTGGAAAATAATCTCGATTTTCGTTTTTATTATGAAATACTGGAGGAATTTACGCCGATCCAGCTTATGGGAATCACCGTGTTGTTATGTACACTGATCTGTACCTTTCTTGGCATGATAATGTTTTTGCTCAGTCTTTTTGCGGGACGGGTAATAGCTGTTTCCGGAGCGTTGGTTTTTGTAGTGTTATTATTCTTTGTGCAAAATGTCCCATCCGCATATAAGCAAACACTTTCATACTTTGTTCCTACTTACTGGGCAGAAGTGGCGCTCATTGCAACGCCCAGCAGCGGATATTATCGGCTTCCATCTCTTGCTTATATGTTCTCGTTCCTGATTATCACACTTATAGTGCTGTCAGTTATTATATGTCTGCGGGTTAAGCATATTGAATTTAACTGGGAGGATGAGGACGCATAACTGAGGGTCGGGGCAGAAAAAAGCATAGATGTGAAACCGTGGCAAAGTACGGGGAAAGCGAGGGATTATGATTAGGAACATTCCGGTGATTGAGATTAACCATGTGTATAAAGCATTTAAAGGGAACGAGGTGCTGAAAGATATTTCAATGCGTTGCGAGGGCGGGCATATTTATGGTATTGTCGGACACAATGGTTCGGGGAAGACCGTGTTGTTTAAATGCATCTGCGGTTTCTTTGAGTGTACACAGGGAAGCATAAAAATTAACGGGAAGACAATGGGTAAAGAAATCGATATGCTGACGAATGCGGGGATCATCATTGAAGAGCCTGGCTTCATGCGTAGATGGAGCGCGTATCATAACCTGGAATTTCTTTATACCATACGAAACAAAAATGACAGGAAGTATTTATACTCTGTTTTAGAAAAAGTAGGACTGAACCCTGCGCTAAAAAGATCGATGGGCAAGTATTCTCTGGGAATGCGCCAGCGTTTTGCCATAGCGCAGGCTATCATGGAAAATCCGGATATTCTGATACTGGACGAACCGATGAACGGGCTGGATAAAAAGGGCGTGAGGGAGATGCGGGAGCTGTTTCTTCAGATGAGGTCAGAGGGAAAGCTGATTCTTCTGGCAAGCCACAACCGGGAGGATATTGAAGTCCTCTGCGATGAAGTGTATGAGATGGAAGACGGCGTCCTGAGTAAATTGCGGGGGGAGATTTATGAGCCATAACTGCCTGATTTTTTATGGTCGGATGGGGGGAATCTTCAGCATGATACGGACCGTTCACAATTATTTTAGCTGATTTCATTGCGATTTAAGCGGCGCTGTGGTAAACTAAAAATACGATAGGTGAGGGATATAGATTTCTCGAAAGGTGTAACGGAGGTGGTCTTGTTGAGCGAAGCAGAACAGCAGATTGTGGATAGTGAACGCCAGAAGGATCTGCAAAGATTAAGAGGTTTCCGCCCAATTGACGATGACTTTATGCGTGGCTTATTTAAGGGTAATATGCCTCTTGCGGAAATGGTTTTAAGAATAATTATGCAGAAACCGGATCTGCAATTACTTGATATTGATACACAGGCAGATATGAAGCGTGTGACAGGAGCGAGATCGGTTTGCTTAGATGTTTATGCTACCGACAGTGAGAATAAGAAATATGATGTAGAGATACAACGTGCGGATTTAGGTGCGGGAGAGCATCGCGCAAGATACAATTCAAGCGTGATGGATGTTGAAAATCTCCATTCAGGGCAGGATTTCATTGAACTTCCCGACACTTACACCATTTTTATCACAGAGAAAGATTTCTTTGGAGCCGGAAAGGCAGCATATCCAATTTCAAGCATGAATTGGGCAATTGGAGAGCCATTTAAAGATGGACGCTATCTTCTCTATGTGAATGGCGAATATAGAGGGGATGATGAAATCGGGAAGTTAATGCATGATTTTAACTGTACCGATGCTGATGACATGAATTATCCCTTGTTGGCAGAGAGAACCCGTTATTTAAAAGAAAATCCGAAAGGAGTGGAAGAGATGTGTAAGGCAATGCAGGATATGAGAGATGAAGCCGCTATGAAAAAGTCTATCAATATAGCAGAAAAACTTATAGAGATGCGCATAGCTACTTTAGAGCAAATTGCAGCAGCGACCGAACTCCCAATTGAAAAGATCCGGGAGTTAGCTAAAATAAAGACTGCGTAAGCAGTAAAATAATGATTTCTGAGCCCACCCTATGTGAATGGCGAATATAGAGGGGATGATGAAATCGAGAAGTTAATGCATGATTTTAACTGTACCGATGCTGATCGATGGTCATAAAAAGAGCTCCTGTTATTTTAAGTTCGGTAATGCTCAAACTTAACTTTCTTCCCAAACTCATATTTTACGACCTCCGTGATGCGATCTGCTTATTTCAAACGGTTTCAATAACTAAAAAAGGGGGATGCCGCATTATCCCCCAGGCTGTCCGAAAATAATTATTCAATGGTCATTCTTCTCTGCTTTTATGTCTGAATAAACCAATCAACTATTTTTCTGACATCCACATTATGGTTTTCTATTGATTTGATTGGATGGTTTTTCACTTTCAAGCTTTTTATTTTCTTTTGCTATACGTCATAACTTTCATCGTCCTTTTTAAAACTGTTTGATTTTTCTCACGATTCCGTTATCCCTGTGAACCTGGACGCGCATTGTAATAAGGCTTTTGAGTAGTTCCAACCAGAACTCCGTCTTTATTCAATATATTTCCCGTTTTGGGATCTATATAAGATCCTTCCGGCGCAGTCCAGTTCCCCTCTTCATCCACTGTCCCAAATGCTTCTTCCATTTCCTCTTGCGTATGCGGTACTTTCAAGTTCTGGCTTTGGGTCAGGTCAGCTTGATTCTCTGTGTTCTCTGTGTTTTCAATATCTCCAATCGTTTCTTCCGTTTCTTCCTGAACGGAAGGCTTGTTTATTTTTGAATCGTTATTATCACAGCCAGTACACGTACCTATTATAAAAAGCAAACCAAGAACAACCAGCTTTTCATGCGTCATTTTAGCTTTTTGCCTCCTAATGTCTTCCAATCCAGTCCGAACTGTTCAATTTAATGAAAAATATGTTTACTTCTGTCCAATGTAACTCTTTCTTTGATATTTTTCATTTTTCCATTATTATATTAATTATCTTCTGTATATCGCTTACCATCTCATTCGCATCATCCCCTTCATGTAATAAATAATATTCTATATTTATGTAGTATAAATTACCGCTTCTTTTATCATTTGTCAATCATCTTTTACTATTTTTTGTACTTTCCTGCCTAATCGGATTCTGCATTCCTGTAATGGCCTGTTCGCCGGAAATTGTCTATTTGGGAGAGGGGAACGATGATCTGGCTTCCGGCGATAACGAACCTTTGCTTTGTCAGAATCAAGAGCACAAACTTGTTTCGCAATCGGCAATTTAAATTTTCCTGAGTTTCTTCACGAAAACCGGCAATTCAGGCTGGTTCCTTAAGAACAGACAACTGGTGTTGGCATCCCTTTCCGCCGCTCTCTTAGTCAGATTGCCAATCACTTTCTTAAAGCATTCAGACATTTGTTTTTTACTGTGACACTGTCTTTTTCATGGCTTTGAAGAGAGGAGGGGATACCTTTCTTCGTCAGGCCTGCCGGTCTTCATGCACCTTCAGCGCCGCCTCCACGAAGCCCCGGAACAGGGGGTGGGGACGGTTGGGCCGGGATTTCAGCTCCGGATGCGCCTGGGTCGCGATGAAGAAGGGATGGCTTTTCAGCTCGATCATCTCCACGATCCGTCCGTCCGGCGACAGGCCGGACAGGGTCAGGCCGTTTTCGGTGAGGATTTTGCGGTAATCGTTGTTGACTTCATAGCGGTGCCTGTGGCGTTCCTGAATCTCCTCGGTGCCGTACAGCTCATAGGCTTTTGTATCCTTATCGAGAATGCAGGGATAAGCGCCGAGACGCAGCGTGCCGCCGATGTCCTCCACGCCGTTCTGGTCCGGCATCAGGGCGATCACCGGATGGGGCGTCTGGGGATCCAGTTCGATGCTGTGGGCGTCTCCCAGGCCGGCCACATTCCGGGCGAATTCCACGATGGCAAGCTGCATACCAAGACACAGACCCAGGAAGGGGATATTGTTTTCCCGGGCGTAGCGGATGGCCTCGATCTTGCCGTCGATGCCCCGGTCGCCGAAGCCGCCGGGTACAAGTATGCCGTCCACATTTTCAAGCAGTCGGGACACATTTTCCCGCGTCACTTCCTCGGAATTGATCCAGCGGAGATTTACGGTGGCATGGCTGCTGATGCCGCCGTGTTTCAATGCCTCTACCACGCTGATATAGGCGTCGTGCAGGGCGATATATTTGCCCACCAGAGCGATGGTAACCTCGCGGGTGGAATTATACAGGGCATCGACCATATTTTTCCATTCTTCAAGGTCCGGCGCGGGACAATCCAGATGCAGACATTCACAGGCAACCTGCGCCAGGTGTTCCTGCTCCATGGTAAGGGGAGCCTCATAAAGGAATTTTACGTCCAGGTTCTGAAGCACACGGGAACTGGGCACGTTGCAGAACAGGGCGATCTTGTCTTTGAGACCGTTATCCAGCGGATATTCGGAACGGCAGACAATCATGTCGGGCCAGATACCCATTCCCTGAAGCTGCTTCACACTGGTCTGGGTGGGTTTCGTTTTCATCTCGCCGGAGGCTTTCAGGTAGGGGATCAGGGTCACATGGATCAGGATGGCGTTTTCGTGACCGATGTCATGCTGGAACTGGCGGATCGCCTCCAGGAAAGGCTGGCTCTCGATATCGCCCACGGTGCCGCCTACCTCGATAATGGCGATCTGCGTCTCGTCCGTCGTGTAATCCCGGTAAAAACGGCTTTTGATTTCGTTGGTGATATGGGGGATGACCTGAACTGTGCCGCCGCCGTAATCCCCCCGACGCTCTTTGTGAAGGACAGACCAGTAGATCTTGCCGGTGGTCACGTTAGAATTCTTGTTCAGGCTTTCGTCGATAAAGCGCTCATAATGCCCCAGATCCAGATCGGTCTCCGCGCCGTCGTCCGTGACAAAAACCTCTCCGTGCTGTATGGGATTCATGGTTCCGGGATCGATGTTGATATAGGGATCAAATTTCTGCATGGTTACCCGGAAGCCCCGGGCTTTGAGCAGCCGTCCGAGAGAGGCTGCGGTAATTCCCTTGCCGAGACCCGACACAACACCACCGGTTACAAATACGTATTTTACTGGCATAGCTTCCTCCTGCTTCACATGACATAAATAAAAGCCCGGAAAACGAGTTCCCGGGCTCGCGGCTTTTCCTGCCATCAGGGCGAAAAAAAGGAAATGCGAAACGGCCCGCCGTTTTCTAAACACCCTTGTTTGGCAATAACGGATACATTCGCTGCTATTATACAACCATCTGCGCGGGAAATCCAGACTTTTTTGGGCCTGTGGGAATTTTTGTTTTTAAATTTAGAAAACATTTAGATTTCGGCTATTGATTTATGATGCATCAATATTTATAATGTATCTTATCGTTAAGATAAACATATGAGGAGGAAATTATGGAAAATAACCAACAGAGAGATAACCGTCCCGGCGGCGATCAGGGCGATCCGAACCGAAACCGTTCTACCTTTACGGTTTTTTTGATCGTGACCCTTGTGACACTGCTGGTGGCAGCGCTGTTTAATAATGCAAGGAGCTCCACCTCTGCCGTGGAGATCACATATGACGAGTTTCTGGAAATGCTGGATTCGGGTGTGGTGGAGAGTGTTGAGATCGGCTCTTCCCAGATAGAGATCACGCTGAATCAGGTGGGGGAGATCGCAAATTATCTTCAGGGCAGCGGCAGCGCGACTTATTATACCGGGAATCCGGACGACCCCGATCTGGTGAAGCGCCTGGAGGAGGCAAACGTCACTTTTTCGGCCACAATCCCGGATACCACCTCCGCGCTTATCGTGGAGATGCTGTTTACCTTTGTGGTTCCCATCGTCCTGATCTGGATCATTTTCGGCGTGATCATGCGCAAGATGGGCAGCGGAAGCGGCGGCCTTATGGGAGTCGGCAAAAGCAGGGCCAAAGTCTATATACAGAAGGAGACTGGCGTTACCTTTAAGGATGTGGCCGGACAGGACGAGGCGAAGGAATCTCTGCAGGAGATCGTAGATTTTCTGGAGAATCCCGGAAAATACACGGCGATTGGCGCCAAGCTCCCCAAGGGAGCGCTTCTTGTTGGCCCTCCGGGAACGGGCAAGACCCTGCTTGCCAAGGCGGTGGCAGGCGAGGCAAAATGCCCCTTCTTTTTCCTCTCCGGTTCAGATTTTGTTGAAATGTTCGTGGGCGTCGGCGCTTCCCGTGTCCGGGATCTGTTCGAGGAGGCGAAGAAGAACGCGCCCTGTATCATTTTTATTGATGAGATCGACGCCATCGGCAAGAACCGCGACAGCCGGTACGGCGGCGGCAACGATGAGCGGGAGCAGACGCTGAATCAGCTTCTTGCGGAGATGGATGGTTTTGACGTCACAAAGGGCCTGCTGGTGCTGGCGGCCACCAACCGTCCGGAGGTGCTGGATCAGGCGTTGCTGCGTCCGGGCCGTTTTGACCGGAGGGTTATCGTGGACAAGCCGGATCTGAAGGGACGTGTGGACGTCCTGAAGGTCCACGCCAAGGATGTGCGTATGGACGAGACGGTGGATCTGGACGCCATCGCCCTGGCTACGTCGGGCGCGGTTGGCTCCGATTTGGCGAATATGATCAACGAGGCCGCGATCCTGGCAGCCAAGGAGGGCCGTCAGGCCGTTTCCCAGAAGGATCTGTTCGCCTCTGTGGAACTGGTTCTGGTGGGCAAGGAGAAGAAGAACCGGATCCTGAGCAGGGAAGAGCGCAGCATTGTCTCCTACCATGAGGTGGGACATGCCCTGGCAAGCGCTTTGCAGAAGCATTCGGAGCCGGTGCAGAAGATCACCATCGTACCCAGGACCATGGGCGCCCTCGGCTACGTTATGAATGTGCCCGAAGAGGAAAAATATCTCAACACGGAGAAAGAAATCCGCGCCATGCTGGTAGAACTCGTGGCGGGCCGTGCTGCGGAGGAGATCGTATTTGATACGGTGACCACCGGAGCAGCCAACGATATCGAAAAGGCTACGAAGGTAGCCCGGGCGATGGTGACCCAGTACGGGATGTCGAAGCGCTTTGGCCTGGTGGGCCTGGAACTTCAGGCTAACCAGTATCTCGACAACCGTCCCATTATGAACTGCTCCGATGCCACGGCGGCGGAGGTGGATCAGGAAGTCATGGCTTTGCTGAAAGAATCTTACGAGGAGGCAAAACGGCTTCTGGCCGAGCACCGGAAGGCGCTGGATCGGATCGCGGCTTTCCTTATTGAAAAAGAGACCATTACCGGCAAGGAATTTATGAAGATATTCTACGAGGTGGAGGGCATTTCCGAGCCGGATCAGCAGGAGCCGGCCGCAAGGATTTCCGAAAAGCCCGCGCAAACGGAGGCTGAAGAGAAACCGGAGCAGACCGGTAATACGGTGGATCAGAGTATATCGTCAGAGCAGACCGGCAAGGCCGATCCTGCGACAGAACCGGAGGAAATTACGGCGGCGAATTCTGACAATAAAGAATAAATTAAGAACAGCTCCGCCCTTCCTTCGCTCAGCCGCGCTCCCAGCGGCCAGACGCGCCGCAGGGCAGAATCAGCCCGCTCTGTGTGACGGGGAGGCCGATCTCCTGCGATTCGGTGTGGCCGCCGAACTCCTTCAGCTCCGTGGCAATCATATAGGTGAGAACCGCCGGAGCAAGGCCGGTGGTGTAGGAGTTCACCAGAAAAAAGAGGGGATCGTCGCTGAGCAGCCCGGTGCAGAGCCGGATAAACGGGTGGATGGAATCCTCGATCTTCCAGAGCTCCCCCTTTGGTCCACGGCCATAGGAGGGTGGATCCATGATGATGGCGTCGTAATGACTGTTCCGGCGGATCTCCCGTTCCGCGAATTTCCGGCAGTCATCCACCAGCCAGCGGATGGGCGCACCGGAAAGGCCCGAAGCGGCGGCGTTTTCCTTCGCCCAGCCAACCATGCCCTTTGAGGCGTCCACATGAGTCACACAGGCGCCGGCGGCGGCTGCGGCCAGCGTGGCGCCTCCCGTATAGGCAAACAGATTCAGTACCTTTACAGGGCGTCCGGCGCTGCGGATCTTTTCAGAAAACCAGTCCCAGTTTGCGGCCTGTTCCGGGAACAGCCCGGTGTGCTTGAAGCTGAAGGGCTTCAGGTGAAAGGTCAGATCCCGGTAGGAAATGTCCCACTGCCGGGGAAGATCAAAAAATTCCCACTTGCCGCCTCCCTTTTTGCTGCGGTGGTAGTGACCGCTGGGTTTTGCCCAGCCGTAATGCCGCCTGGGCGTATCCCAGATGACCTGGGGATCCGGGCGTACCAGCAGGTAATTTCCCCAACGTTCCAGCTTTTCGCCCCGGGAGGCGTCTATCACTTCATAATCTTTCCACTGATCTGCAACCCACATATTCATTTCCTCATATATTTGATATTCCCGTGAATGAATTTCCAAAAGGCCCTGGCAGCACGGCGGCGCTGCTCATTGCCGACACGAACAGTATACCATGGATTGTCAATAAAATCCCATATGTTCATCCATATTGCAGGTAGAAAAATTTTTGGATCCGGGTTAAAATAGTTCCATAATAAACGAAAATCAGGCGCATCAGCCGGAAAAGAGGTATACCGTATGAAAAAATGGACAAGAGCTATGTATCAGCCGAACCTGCCGCTGAGGGACGGTCGGTATGTCACCGCATCCAAAGAGCATATTGCCCTGTCAAAGCGGGCTGCCGGAGAGGGCATGGTACTTCTGAAGAATGAGGATGGCCTTCTTCCCCTCAAAACAGGCGCCCGGATCGCCCTTTTCGGAAAGGGCAGCTTCGATTACGTGATGGGTGGAGGGGGAAGCGGGGCCGTGACAGTCTCCTATACCCGCAATCTGTATGAGGGTCTGAAGCTTCAGGGGGATGCGGTGAGCATCTATGAGCCTCTCTCGGATTTTTACCGTCGGAATGTGAAAGCACAGTACGAAGACGGCGCGGAACCGGGCATGACCGTGGAGCCGGAACTGTCCCCGGAGCTTCTGGATGGCTCGGCGGCCTTTGCCGATGTGGCGGTTTTTGTGATCAGCCGTTTTTCCGGAGAGGGCTGGGACCGCTCGGAGGTGGAATTTTATGACGGAGACAATCCATGGGAGTCGGAAACCTCCATGCCGAAGATTTCAGCCAGAATATTTCCGGACGGGGATTTTTATCTGACGAAGGAGGAAAAAGCGTTGCTGGCTCAGGTGCAAAGCCGGTTTGACAGAGTTGTGGCAGTGCTGAATGTGGGCGGAATCATCGACACCTCCTGGATAAAGGCGCAGGAGGGACCGCAGGCGGCGCTTCTGGCGTGGCAGGGCGGCATCGAGGGCGGCCGGGCAGCGGCGGAAATCCTGACCGGCGCGGTCAATCCCTCCGGAAAGCTGCCGGATACCTTTGCCGCCAGGGCGGAGGATTATCCTGCCGTGGAGCATTTCCATGAGTCTCCCATGTATGTGGATTATACCGACGATATCTATGTGGGCTACCGCTATTTTGAAACGATTCCGGGGGCGGCGGACAAAGTGTGTTATCCCTTCGGTTATGGCCTGTCTTATACGGAATTTGAGACGATTCCACAGAGTGTGTGGGAGGAGGATGGCAGCATCAAGATCCGGGTTCAGGTGACGAACACCGGAAGGATGGCGGGCAAAGAAGTGGTACAGGCGTATTATTCCGCGCCCCAGGGCCTTCTGAAAAAACCGGCCAGAGAGCTGGCGGCCTTTGCCAAGACGAGAGAACTGCTTGCGGGAGAGAGCCAGATCCTTGTGCTGGAGTTTGCAAGGAAGGATATGGCCTCTTTCGACGATCTTGGGAAAATCGCCCGGTCCGCCTATGTCCTGGAGAAGGGCATATACGAAATCTATGTGGGAAATTCGGTGCGGGCCGCGAAGCGCCTGGATTTTGCGTTGACCGTGGAGAGCGACGAGGTGACAAAGCAGCTGGCGTCCAGGGCGGCGCCCGCCAGATTGTCAAAGCGGATGCTCTCGGACGGAACATATGAAGAACTGCCTGTCGGCGAGGCCAATGATCCCAACGCCAGTGTGCTGGAAAGGATGGCTCCGGGGGCGGGCGAGGGCGTTGCTCCGGGAACCAGAGGCAGAGAGCCCTATAAGCTGTGGGAGCGTTACGGGAATAGGGCGAAGCCCCTGAGGGATGTGGCGGAGGGTAAAATGACTCTGGAAGAGTTTATGGCCCAGCTCTCCGACGCGGATCTGATCCATCTGTTGGGAGGCCAGCCTAACACCGGCGTGGCGAACACCTTCGGTTTCGGTAACCTTCCGGAGTATGGGGTGCCAAATATTATGACAGCGGACGGCCCTGCGGGGCTTCGGATCGCTCCGGAGTGCGCTGTGTACACCACCGCCTGGCCCTGCGCGACGCTTCTGGCGTCCACCTGGAACCCATGCCTGGTGGAGGAAGCAGGGAAGGCCGGCGCGGAGGAAGTGAAGGAGAACAATATTGCCGTGTGGCTGACTCCGGCGGTCAACATTCACAGAAGCCCGCTGTGCGGAAGAAACTTTGAATATTATTCGGAGGATCCCTATCTGACGGGAAAAATGGCCGCAGCCATGGTGCGGGGCATCCAGTCCCAGCACATCGCGGCGTCGGTGAAGCATTTCGCCTGCAACAATAAAGAGACAAACCGCAAGGACAGCGATTCCAGAGTGTCGGAACGCGCCCTGCGGGAGATCTATCTGAAGGGGTTCGAGATCATCGTGAAGGAGGCGGATCCCTGGATCATCATGTCCTCCTACAATATCATCAACGGGCGCCGGGCCTCCGAGAATCATGATCTGCTCGAAGACATTCTGCGGGGCGAATGGGGCTTTAAAGGCGTCATCACTACGGACTGGTGGACCCGGGGAGAGCATTATAAAGAGATCCTGGCCGGAAATGACGTGAAGATGGGCTCCGGTTTTCCGAAGCGGGTCCGGGAGGCCATGGAAAAGGGCGCGCTCACGAGAAAGGACCTGGAACGGTGCGCACGGCGGGTCCTGGAACTGATTTTGAAAGTCGATTAATAATGAAAATTTTGCTTTCGTTTTGCATATAACTGCCGCCGTGTTTCAATACCGATATCCTTAATCCTGTCGTACAGGCCCTTAAAAGCCTGTCCTGCAGTTTATGCCGAACCCCTTTATTTTCATCATAAACGTACTTGTTCATCCTGTAATCCTCCAGTATAATATAGTTGCGCATAGGCTGCAGTTTGACAGGCCAATATATAATAAGAACAGGAAACAGGCAAAAATGAAGCTGATCGTCGGCGGGGCGTATCAGGGAAAGCTGAGATATGCCCAAAAAGAACTTGGAATAACGGACGGCTGGGTGGACGGACGCGTTTGTACGGCGAAGGAAATCGCAGGCTGCCGGGGTATCCACCATTTCCATGAATACATCGGAAGGATGTTTTCGGAGCAGGAGGATCTCACGGCGCTGGAGCAGGAAGCCAGGCGGTTTGCCGACAGACTTTTCCGGGAAAATCCGGAGATCGTCGTCGTATGCGCCGAACTGGGATACGGCATAGTCCCGATGGAGAAATTCGAGCGCTTCCGGCGTGAGATGACCGGGCGCGTGTGCGTCTGCCTTGCGGAAAAAGCGGATCTTGTGGTGCGGGTGGTGTGCGGAATCGGGACGCCGATAAAAGGCGTTGTGCCTGCGGACCCGTCCGACACAGGAGAAAACTGCCAGAACATCGACGGGCATATTTTATGACAAAAGATCAGGAGATTTGAGAAGATGGCAGGATATTTTGCGGGCTCCCTGCTTGCTGTGGTGTTTGGGTTTATTGCAGACTTGATTTTTGGCGATCCGGCAACGCCCCTGCATCCTGTCTGCCTGATCGGGGATCTGATCGACGCGCTTGAAAAAAGAATAAGAAAACGCCTCCCCCGGACAAGAAAGGGAGAGTTAGCGGGGGGAGCATGCATGGCGCTGCTGGTGATGGCGCTCTGCGCGGGAGTCCCGGCTGTTCTCCTGCTGCTGGCCTACCGGCTGCGGTTCTGGCTGGGCGTTGCGGCGGAATCCCTCATGTGCTTCTTTATTTTTGCGGTGAAGTCCCTGAAGCGGGAAAGCAGGAACGTGGGCAGGGCGCTGCGGGAGGAAGGACTGGAGGCAGGCCGCAAAACGGTGTCCCGGATCGTGGGGAGGGATACCCGGGCGCTCTCCGAGCCGGGTGTGATAAAGGCGGCGGTGGAGACGGTGGCGGAGAATTTCTCCGACGGGATCTTTGCCCCGATGCTGTATCTGCTGATCGGAGGCGGTGTTCTGGGGTTTCTTTACAAGAGTATCAATACCATGGACTCCATGGTGGGCTATAAGAATGAAAAATATTTGTATTTTGGGAGATTTGCCGCAAAGATGGACGACGCGGCCAATTATATTCCCTCCCGGCTGGCGGCGCTGTTCCTGATCGCAGCCGCGCCTCTTGCGGGCCTGGACGGGAAAAACGCCTGGAAGATCTGGCGGCGGGACCGGCGAAACCATGCAAGCCCCAACGCAGCCCAGACGGAATCCGCGGCGGCGGGGGCGCTTGGCGTACAGCTTGCCGGGGATGCATACTATTTTGGAAAGCTGTATAAAAAGCCGTACATCGGGGACGATCTCCGGCCCGTGGAGGTGGAGGACATCGCCCGGGTCAACCATCTGATGGTGATTGCCTCCGTGCTTTCCCTTGTGACGCTTGGGATGATTAAAGCGGTGATTCTGATACTGGTCTGAGGGCTGCGCAAGAGGTTCAGAACGGGGCAGATGAAACGAAAAACAAAGAGTTGGACGGCAGGACAGACAAAAGGAAAACGAAGATGGGAGGATGGAAACGTAGCTGATATGCTTCACAGACATGGCGGGGACATTTATTCCTATGACAACATACTGGATTTTTCCGCGAATATCAACGCCAGGGGAATGCCGGAGTCTGTCATGGCGGCGGCCAGGCAGGGCGTCCCCGACTCGGTCCGCTATCCGGATCCCCGGTACCGGAGCCTGAGAGCGGCGCTGGCCGGGCGGGAGAATCGGCTGCTTGGACAGAAGGCGTATCCAAAAGCAGAGGAGCCGGGGCAAAACTCTCTGCATCAGGGAAAAAAAATTCAACCGGAGCAGATCATCTGCGGCAGCGGCGCGGCAGAGCTGTTGTTTTCTCTCGCGGCGGCGCTTCGTCCCAGGCATACCCTGCTGGCAGCCCCCGCCTTCTTTGAGTATGAGCGGGCCCTGTCCGCCTTTGGCGGTATGGTTTCCAGATATTATCTGCGGGAAGAAGAGGAATTCCGGCTGGACGGGGGATTTGCGGAGCGGATTCAGAAGGGGCCGCATCTTCAGGAGGGGATCGACCTGATTATTCTGGGCAATCCCAATAATCCCACCGGGCAGATAATCCGGGCCGGCGCCCTGCGGGAAATTTTCGGGATTTGCCGGGAGAAAAAAATATTTCTTGTGCTGGACGAGAGTTTTTTTGATTTCCTGACGGATGAGGATCGAAGCGCTACCCTTGGCGGCGTGGAAGAAGCCGCCGGAAATCCGGGGCTGTTTGTGCTGAAGTCGTTTACCAAGATGTACGGAATGCCGGGGCTGCGGTTCGGCTATGGGTTATGCGGCGGCACGGGACTTTTGGAACGGATGCGGTCCGTGATGCAGCCCTGGAATGTCTCGGTTCCGGCTCAGAAGGGCGCGGAGGCGGCGGCAGCAGAACTGGAATTTGCCAGGGAGACAGCCAGGGAGACCGCCGCAAACCGGGCCTGGCTGAAAGCGGAGCTGGAGACGGCGGGTTATCGGGTGTTTCCCTCCCAGACAAATTTCCTGCTGTTCAAGGGGCCGGAGTATTTACAGGATTACTGCCTGGAACGGGGCTTTCTGATCCGGGATTGCAGCAACTTTCCCGGACTGGAGCGAAAAGACGGGACAGGGTTTTTCCGAATCTGTGTGCGCGGCAGACAGGAGAACGGGACGCTTATGCAGGCGCTGCGGGAGGCCGCAGGCATTTGCGGAATCTGAATGCGGGAACAGGACCGCAGAATCATAATAGCAGGAGCGTTTCAGAAAGGAGGCGGCGCGGACGGCGAAAGCAATTATGATACAGGGTACCATGTCAAATGTGGGCAAGAGCGTGGTGGCGGCCGGGCTGTGCCGTATTTTCCGGCAGGATGGATACCGGGTGGCCCCGTTCAAATCCCAGAATATGGCGTTGAACTCCTTTATCACAGGCGAAGGGCTGGAGATGGGCCGGGCCCAGGTGGTGCAGGCGGAGGCCGCAGGGGTGGAACCGGTGGTGGCGATGAACCCCATTCTATTAAAGCCCACCAGCGATATCGGCTCCCAGGTAATCGTGAACGGCAGGGTGTTGGGCACCATGAGCGCCAGGGATTACCTTGCGATGAAGAAAACGCTGGTGCCGGAGATTATGAAAGCATACCGGAAACTGGACGGGGAATACGATATCATCGTGATCGAGGGGGCCGGAAGTCCGGCGGAGATCAATCTGAAGCAGGACGACATCGTGAATATGGGAATGGCGAAGCTGGCTGATGCTCCGGTGCTGCTGGTCGGGGACATTGACCGGGGCGGGGTGTTCGCCCAGCTCTACGGCACGGTAGCCCTTTTGGAGGAAGAGGAGAAAAAGTTCATCAAGGGACTGATCATCAATAAATTCCGGGGGGACAAGACGATCCTGAACCCGGGGGTGGATATGCTGGAGCATCTCACCGGCCTGCCGGTGATCGGTGTGACCCCCTATCTGCATATAAGCCTGGAGGATGAGGACAGCCTCAGCGAGCGGCTGGATGCATCCCGGAAGGTGGGGCTCATCGACATCGCGGTGATCCGGCTGCCCCGGATCTCCAATTTTACGGATTTCAACGTATTCGAGCGAATCGAGGGCGTTTCCATCCGATATGTTTCCGCCGCCCGTCAGCTCGGGACGCCGGACCTGATCATCCTGCCGGGAACCAAGAACACCATGGGGGATCTGCTGTGGATGCGGCAGAACGGCCTTGAGGCGTCGATCCTGAAAGCGCACAGGGCGGGCTGCGCAGTCTTTGGGGTCTGCGGCGGCTATCAGATGCTGGGCCGTTCCATCTCTGATCCGGAGTGTGTGGAGGAAGGCGGTAAGATCCGGGGCATGGGGTTGCTGGATGCGGACACTGTTTTTGAACCGGAGAAGGCCAGGACAAGAGTGGAGGGACATATCCTGCGGTCGGAGGGTGTGCTGGAGGATCTGGCCGGCGCCCGCGTGGCCGGATATGAGATCCATATGGGCCGTACCATCGTCCGCGAAAAATCCGGACCTTTCACGGAGATTACAGACACCATCACCGGGGAGCGCAGGCAGGAGGGCGCTTTCGGGAAAAATGTATACGGTTCCTACATTCACGGAATATTTGACAGTGAGGCGGCCTCCTCCGGCATTGTGCGGTGTCTGGCCCGGGCCAGAGGAATTACCGGGAACATAGGCATGGCGGTGGATTTCGCGGCGTTCAAGGAGACGCAGTACGATCTGCTGGCGGACGGCCTGCGGGCGCACTTGAACATGGAAGAAATCTACAGAATTTTAGAAGAGGGCCTGTGACACGATCCAGTCATACTGTAAAAAAGTGGGAGGAATTTAACCGCGAGGCTGCCCGTTTTCTGAAGGAGGCATTGTAAATGGATTTTTCAAGGCTGGAAAAGAATCTCATAGACGTGATCAAGGAGGACCAGGTAAAGCTGGGATACCGCAGCGAGACCATGCGGCTGTATTATCCGCTGAAATCCGTCAACCACCTGACTGGCACGGAGCTTGAGGCGGAGAAGATGCGGGAGGTCCTCGCGTCATTTTGCCGGCAGACGCAGGATAAATTCGGGGAGATGCGGGCGGAGAACCAGGGAGAGCGGTTCTGTTTCGTGATACCGCCCCAGGGCGTGGATTACGTGCATGAACACATGGAAGACGCGGAGTTCATCCGGGATTTTGTCAGGACGATTGAACGGCATGGCTGTACCTTTGAGGACATTCTGGGGCAGTTCCGGAAATATTCCAACCGGGTGCACGCAGAGAAAATGGATCACGGCGAGTTCGATTACCTGGTGTATTTTGAAGACGGCGAGCCGGACAATTTCCGGTATTGCATCACCGACGAGGGCTGCCATTTTATCTATCACCGGTTTACGCCGGAGGACTATGAAGACCTCGAGCTGCTGTAAAAGCGTTCTCACCGGACGCAGACCCGCCGTACTGCGACGCGAAGCCGGCGGCGGTGCGGAGAGTCCCGCACATTTTACGGAATAAAAGATAAGGAAAGGAACGACCGGAATGTGTAAGAAAAACAGGATCCGTCCGGATTCGGTCGAACGGCTGGGGCCTGCGGAGATTGAACGGCGCAGCTTTGCGATCATCACGGAGGAGTCGGCCGGGCGGATTCCCCAGGACGAGCGGGCCATGATCGTGAAGCGGGTGATCCACACCACGGCGGATTTTGACTACATTGATAACCTGTATTTTTCGGAGGGGGTGGTGGGTATCGCCCAGGAAGCGCTGCGAAGCGGCGCCTGGATCGTGACGGATACCACCATGGCCCTTTCGGGCATTAATAAGAGAAGCCTGAAGCTGGCAGGGGGCGAAGCCCGCTGCTTCATCGGGGATGAGGACGTGGCCCGGGAGGCAAAGCGGCTTGGTGTCACCCGCTCTGCCGTGTGTGTGGACAAGGCTGCCCGGCTGAACAGGCCCCTGATCTACGCGGTGGGGAACGCCCCTACGGCGCTGCTCCGGCTGTATGAACTGATCCGGCAGGGGGTATTCCGGCCGGAGGCGGTTATAGGTGTTCCCGTGGGCTTTGTGAATGTGATACAGTCCAAGGAGCGGATCATGCGGACGGATGTTCCCTGCATTGTGGCCCGGGGCAGAAAGGGCGGCAGCAGTGTGGCTGCGGCCATCTGCAACGCCCTGCTGTATCAGTTGGACGGCAGCAGGAGCTGAGAGAAGGGAGGCAAGACCATGCGGGTATATCTGATCCGTCACGGCAGCACGCCGGGCAATCTGGAAGGCCGCTATGTGGGCAGTACGGACGAGACGATGACGCCGGAAGCGGAGGAAAGCCTGAAAGCACGCCGGGCAGCTTATCCGCATCCGGAGATCGTGTTCACCAGCCCGCTGAAACGATGCGTCCAGACTGCCGACCTGTTGTTTCCGGACAGGGAGAGTGTGACGCTTCCGGGACTGCGGGAGTGTAACTTTGGTGAATTTGAATATAAAAATTTTCAGGAATTAGATGGGGATGCCCGTTATCAGGCATGGATCGACAGCGGCGGCTCCCTCTTCTTCCCCGGGGGAGAGAGCCGGGAGGAATTTGCGCGGCGGTGCTGCAGCGCTTTCCGGGAGGGCTGCAAATGGGCGCTGGAGAAAGGCTGCGCGTCTGCGGCTTTCGTGGTGCACGGCGGGACGGTCATGGCAGTGCTGGACCGCTTTTCCCACCCGCACAGGGACTATTTTGACTGGCAGGTGAAAAACGGGGAGGGTTTTTCCGGGGAACTGGAGACAGATAGGGCCGGAGAGACCGTCATTACCGATATAACTCCTTTGCCGGTCCTGACGGGCATTGAGGATCAGTTTGTCATTAAAAAGAATAAAAAGCTGCGCTGCGGCTACACCACCGGAAGCTGTGCCGCTGCGGCGGCGAAGGCGGCGGCGGAAATGCTGCTGACCGGCCGGGTCTGCCGGAGGGCGGATCTGATGACGCCAAAGGGGATTGCCCTCCATCTGCCCGTTCTGGAGCAGGAGATCACAGACGCATATGCCTCCTGCGCGGTGCGAAAATTCGCCGGGGACGACCCGGATGCCACAGACGGGATACTGGTTTACGCCAGGGCGGAAAAAGCGCCGGAAAAATCCGGGGATGGCCGGGCGAAGAAACAGCCCGGGGATTTCAGGGTGCTTCTCGATGGCGGCGTCGGCGTCGGCCGGGTCACAAAGCCGGGATTGGAACAGCCGGTGGGGGCGGCGGCCATTAACCGGGTTCCCAGGGAAATGATCACCCGGGAGGTGGAGCAGGTCTGCGAGATGCAGGAATACCGGGGGACCGTAAAAATCACGATCTCTGTGCCGGAGGGGGTGGAAATCGCCCAAAAGACCTTCAATCCCCGCATCGGGATTCTGGGTGGTATTTCAATCCTGGGCACCAGCGGCATCGTGACGCCCATGAGTGAGGAGGCGCTGCTTGCCAGCATCCGTCTGGAAATGAAACAGAAATTTGCGAATGGGGACCGTTACCTTTTAATCACCCCCGGAAATTACGGCGCGGATTTCATCCGTCGGCAGGAGCTTTCCCGCAGGCTGGACGCGGAGCATTCCATGAAGTGCAGCAATTATGTGGGAGAGACTGTGGACATGGCGGTGGAACTGGGCTTTAAGGGCATCCTGTTTGTGGCTCATATCGGGAAATTCATCAAGGTCTCCGGAGGAATTATGAACACCCATTCCGCCTGCGGGGACTGCCGGGCGGAGCTGATCGCGGCCCAGGCCATGCGGGCAGGACTGGCGCAGAATACAGCGCCGGAGGCGGTTGTATGTCAGACGGTCCGCCGGCTGCTTTCCGTCAACACCACGGAGGAGGCGGTGGCGATCCTGCGGGAAGCGGGGCTTCTGGAGGGAACCATGAAGGAGATAACGAGCCGGATCCGCTTCCATCTTCAGAAGCGGTGCCTGGGAGAGATCGAGACGGAAGCGGTTCTGTTTTCCAACCAGTTCGGTTATCTGGGAGAGACAGAAGGGGCCGACGCGATGATGGAAAAGCTTATCAGGATGCATGAAAAATAGGATAAAATGGAGGGAAACAGACTGTATGAACGCGGCGAATATTATGAAACTGATGGGCGCGAAACAGAGATTTGAGGCCGGTCATCCGAAATTTTTTGCCTTCTGCGACGCTGTTTACCGGCAGGGGCTTGAGGAGGGCATGGTGATGGAGCTGACGGTGACGAGACCGGGGCAGGAGCCAATGACCACAAACCTGAAAGTGCGCAAGGAGGATCTGGAACTTTTGAACGAGGTGAGGAACCTGGCCGGCAGCAGATAAATCCTGACCGGGCCGGGCATGGGCGGCGGTGCGCCCTCCGGGCACAATTTCTGACGCGGACGTTTATTGCAAAGGAGGCTGAAAAATGATTCACTTTGTGGGAGCGGGGAGCGGGGCAGCCGATCTGATCACCCTCCGGGGCGCCAGACTGCTAAAAGAGGCGGATGTGATCATCTATGCGGGTTCCCTGGTGAACCCGGAACTCCTGAATGAAAAAAAAGAGGCCTGCCAGGTTTATGACAGCGCAAAAATGACGCTGGAGGAGGTAGTCGCCGTCATGAGGGAGGCGGAGCGCAAAGGGCTTACCACCGTGCGGCTTCACACCGGGGATCCCTGTGTGTACGGGGCGATCCGGGAGCAGATGGACCGGCTGGACGCGGCGGGGATCGCTTACGATTCCTGTCCGGGAGTCAGCGCATTCTGTGGGGCGGCATCCGCCCTGAATCTGGAATACACACTGCCGGGGATTTCGCAGACTGTGATCATCACAAGAATGGCAGGGCGCACCCCGGCGCCGGAGCAGGAGGAGATCGCAAAGCTGGCGGAGCACGGCTCTACCATGGTGATTTTCCTGAGTACAGGGATGCTGGAAAAGCTGAGGGAAGCGCTGCTTGCCGGGGGTTACCGGGAGGATACTCCGGCGGCCATCGTTTATAAGGCGACCTGGCCGGACGAGCGCAGCTTCCTGTGTACCGTGGGAACTCTGGCCCGGTGTGCAGAAGAAAACAATGTGTCAAAGACGGCCCTGATCCTTGTAGGGGATGCCGTGGCCCAGACGGGCTACAACCGTTCGAAACTGTATCATCCGGCGTTTTCCACCGGATTCAGGAATGCCGCCGGAGCCGGAAATGACGAACCATCTATATGATATCTGCGATATGGCCATCCGGGATGAAAATCAGAATACTTATTGCCAATGCTGCAGAGGGGAAGATCGTATCATCCTGTGTCCGCACGGTTATTCCGAATTTAAATAACGCAATGTGTACATGGACGTTTTATATGAATCAGAAGGGAGGCGGCGGCGCGTGCGAAAAGTGGGAATTGCCGGTTTCACAGAACGCGGCAGGAGCCTTGGCGCCAGGATCGCGGAGACTCTGCAGCCTGGCTGGGAGATCAGTCTCTATGAGAAAAATCTGAAGCAGTGGTGCGGCCAGTGCTTTCTGGAGGCGGATGCGGTTATTTTCGTCGGAGCCTGCGGGATAGCGGTGCGTACCGTCGCTCCTTTCCTGAAAAGCAAGACTGCGGATCCGGCGGTGCTGGTCATCGACGAGGCGGGACACTTTGTGATCTCCCTTCTGTCGGGGCACATCGGCGGGGCCAACGAATTTGCCAGGGAGATCGCAGAGCAGATCGGGGCGGTTCCGGTCATCACCACAGCCTCCGATATCAATGGGAAGATCGCAGTGGATGTGTTCGCCAAAAAGAATCATCTGGCGATCGGTTCCATGAAAGACGCGAAGGATATGGCGGCCGCCATCCTGCAGGGCGATCGCGTGGGTGTGTACTGTACCGGCGCGATCGAAGGGGCGGCGCCCCCGGAACTGACGCCGCTTCGCTTTAAACAGGATTTATCCGGAATGACAATGCCAAAGGCAGGGGCTGTTGTTACGGATTCCGTTACAGAGCCGGGAATGGAAATCGGGCCGGGAACGCCCGTCGATCACCTTCTGTGGATTTCCGGGTATGAGCCCCGGCCCGAGCAGACCCGCAGGCTGCTGAAAAGCGCATCCGGCACGGTGCTGCATCTGATTCCCCGGAATATTGTGCTGGGGGTGGGCTGCCGGAAAGGCAAACCGGGGGAGCAGATCATTCATACGGTGGAGCAGGTATTAAAAGACAACGGGATCTCCCCTGTGGCGCTGGCGCTTGCCGCCTCCATCGATTTAAAAAAGAACGAGCCGGGCATTCTGGAACTGTGCGAAAAATACGGCCTGGAATTTGCCGTCTATCCGGCGGTGGAATTAGAGCGGGTGCGGGGGGACTTTACGGCCTCCGGATTTGTGAAGAAAACCGCGGGAGTGGACAATGTGTGCGAGCGGGCGGCGCTGCTGGCCGCCGGAGACGGTGCGAAGCTGATTCAGAGAAAATACGCGAGAGACGGTGTGACTGTTGCGTTGGCGGAACGGGAATGGAGGGTGCGCTTTGAAGAATAAGCTGTATGTGGTGGGAGTGGGTCCCGGAGATCCGGAGCTGATGAGCATTCGGGCAGACCGGATCCTCCGGGAGTGCGATATGATCGTAGGATATACGGTCTACGTCGATCTTCTGAAAGAAGCCTATCCGGGAAAAGAATACCGGACCACGCCCATGACCCGGGAGACCAGGCGGTGTGAGCTGGCCTTTGCGGAGGCGGAAAAGGGCAAAAAGGTGGCGATGGTCTGCAGCGGCGACGCCGGAGTGTATGGAATGAGCGGGCTGATGCTGGAGATTGGCGCGGCGCACCCCTGCATTGAAGTGGAGATGGTTCCCGGGGTGACGGCGGCTTTGAGCGGCGGCGCGGTACTGGGAGCGCCGCTGACCCATGATTTTGCGGTCATCAGTCTCAGCGACCGGCTGACGCCCTGGGATAAGATTGAGAAGCGGCTGCTCTGCGCGGCGGAGGCGGATTTTTCTATCTGCCTGTACAATCCTTCCAGCAAGGGCAGGCCGGATCATCTGCGGCGGGCCTGCGACATACTGCTGCGTGTGCTTCCGGCGGACCGGATCTGTGGGACGGTGGAGAATATCGGGCGCGACGGGGAGAAGACAGGGCGCTGCACCCTGGGGGCGCTGCGGGACACACAGGTGAATATGTTTACGACGGTGTTTATCGGCAGTTCGATGACAAAGGAGATCGGCGGCCGGATGGTGACGCTGAGAGGGTATCGGATATGAACGGAGACAAAACGGGGAAAATACTGATATATGGCGGTACGGTCGAGGGGCGTCAGGTCTCGGACTATCTGACCCGGCGGAAAATAAAGCACGTGCTGTGCGTGGCGACAAAGTACGGTGAGGAGGTCCTGACGCCCGGAGCGTATATGACGGCGCATCAGGGACGGATGGACCGGGAACAGATGGCGGAATTTATGCGTCTCGGAAACTACCGGGCGGTGGTGGACGCTACCCATCCCTATGCGGTGGAGGCATCCGAAAATATACGGGAAGCCTGTAAAACGGCGGGCCTTGAATATCTGCGTTACCTGCGGGAGACGGACGCGCAGGAGGAAAATACGGCGGACCGGATTTATGTAAACTCTGCTGAGGAGGCAGCCCGGTATCTGGAAGGACAGACCGGAACGGTTTTTCTGACTACGGGCAGTAAAGAGCTGCACGTCTTTGCGGAGACGCTTACCGATCTGTCCCGGCTTTTCGTCCGGGTGCTTCCCTCAGAAGAAGTTATTGCATCCTGCCGGGCGCTGGGGCTGGAGGGAAAACAGATCTGCGCAATGCAGGGGCCGTTTTCGGCGGACATCAATGAAGCCATGATTCGCCAGGCTGGTGCGAGGTTTCTGGTGACAAAGGACACCGGAACCTCCGGCGGTTTTTGGGAAAAGTTGGAGGCAGCCGGGCGCCTTGGCGTGCAGACTGTGATCATACGGCGTCCGCAGGAGAGCGGCGGATACGGCTGGGAGGAGCTTCTTGAGAAGCTGGAGCCCTATCTTGCGGGGGCAGAACCGGCACAGCAGAAAGAACCTGAAATACAGGGCTTCAGGAGCGCAGACCGGCAGACGCAATCAACCATATTGAACCGCCGCATTTCCTGTGTGGGTATCGGCATGGGAACGCTGGACACCCTGACCCATGAAGCGGCCCGGGTAATCCGGGAGGCGGACATCCTCTTTGGAGCCGGAAGGATCCTTAACAGTGTAAAGAGCATGATGCCGCTGACTGCGGATGCGGTGGCGGAATATGAGGGAGAAAAAATCGCCTCTTACCTTGCGGCGTATCCGTATTACAGGAAACCGGTGATCCTGGTGTCCGGCGACGTGGGATTTCACAGCGGAGCCCGGAGGATTGAAAAGGCTTTCCCCGGCGAGCGGGTCGAATTCTACTGCGGCATATCCTCCGTCGTTTATTTTGCCGCAAAGATCCCCACTGCCTGGGAGGATGCCAGGCTGTTCAGCGCCCATGGAAAGCAGATTGCGGCGCTGAACCTGGTGAAACAGTATCCAAAGCTGATCCTGCTGGTTGGCGGCCGGGAGGATGTGGAGCGGATCTGCCGGGAGCTTCACGAGGCAGGGCAGAAACAGGTGGCGGTCACGGTAGGAATCGATCTCTCCTATCCCCAGGAGCGGATTGACCGGGGAAGGCCGGAGGATTTTCTGCACTGCAGGACGGAGGGACTTCACATTATGATGCTGGAAAACCCGGAGGCGGAGCATATTGTGACGCCGGGAATCCCGGACGGGGAGTTCGTGCGGGGGCAGGTTCCGATGACGAAAGAGGAGGTACGCATTCTCTCCGTAGCAAAGCTTCGCCTGAAAGCGGATTCTGTGGTGTATGACGTGGGGGCAGGCACCGGTTCCGTGTCCGCAGAGATTGCCCGGCTGTGCCCGGAGGGGAAGATATATGCCATCGAGCGCAATCCGGAGGGCATCGGCCTGATCCGAGAGAACAGCCGGAACCTGTGCCTCTCCAATATCGTGACCGTGGAGGGAACCGCCCCGGAGGCCATGGAGAACCTGCGCGCGCCCACCCATGCGTTTATCGGAGGCAGCGCCGGAAATATGGGGAAGATCGTCTCCTCTCTGCGTGAGAAAAATCCGCAGGTGCGCATTGTGATCAACGCCATCTCTCTGGAGAGTATGGGGGAGGTGACGGCTCTGCTCAGAGAACTTGAAATAAAAGACGCGGATATCGTGCAGATCACTGTGGCCAGGTCCAGAGAACTGGGGCAGTATCACATGATGACCGGCCTGAATCCGGTGTATATCGTCTCCTTCGGCGGCGTGTAACTATCAGGACAGGATTAAACAGGAAAAGGCAGCAAAGAAAACAGAGGAAGAGGGGCAATGTGAGCAAAATGCATTTACCAAGAATCATGCTGGCCGCGACCGCCAGCGGCAGCGGGAAAACCACGATTACCTGCGGGCTTTTGCAGGCGTTTGTAAACCGCCGCCTGTCTCCGGTCTCCTTTAAATGCGGGCCGGATTACATCGACCCCATGTTTCATACAAAGGTGATCAAAGCCGAGTCGCGGAATCTTGATACATTTTTTACGGATGAGAGGACTACCCGGTATCTTTTTGCAAGGTACGCATCTTCCGCCGGGATATCGGTGCTGGAGGGAGCGATGGGGATTTACGACGGGCTGGGAGGAGTCTCGGCCAGGGCTTCCTCCTACGAGCTTGCATCGGTGACGGACACCCCGGTTATACTGATTGTGAATGCCCGTGGCATGAGCCTCTCGGTGATTCCGCTGATTCAGGGTTATCTGGATTATCAGAAACGGCTGGGCCGCCCGGTGATTGGGGGCGTCATCCTCAATCAGACCACAGAAACGACGTATCTTATGCTGAAAGACCGGATCCAGGAACAGACCGGCATCCGCACTTACGGCTATGTTCCGCAGCTTTCAGACTGCACCGTCGAGAGCCGGCATCTCGGTCTGGTGACCCCGGACGAGATTACAGGGCTTCAGGAGACCGTGATGCGGCTGTCCGACGAACTGGAGCAATGCCTGGATATTGACGGTATCATTACATTGGCAAGCGAGGCGAGTGATTATGAAGAAAACGAAAAGCAGTCCCCCAAAAAATTCCAAAAAGAAAAAGCAAAAATCGCGGTTGCGCTGGATGAAGCCTTTTGCTTTTATTATGCGGATAATCTTGGGCTGCTATCAGAAATGGGAGCAGAAATTATAACTTTTTCCCCCCTGCGTGACCGGGCGCTGCCGGAGGAAATCCAGGGACTGATCCTTGGAGGAGGATACCCGGAGCTTCACGCGGCGCGGCTGGCCGCCAACACATCCATGAAAGAGAGCATTGCAGGCGCCATCGGCGGCGGGCTGCCTTATCTGGCGGAGTGCGGCGGCTTTATGTATCTCCATGAGGAGATGGAGGACATGCAGGGCCGTTCCTACCCCATGTGCGGCGTGATCCCGGGGCGTTCCTTCCGCACGGAAAAGCTGAGCCGGTTCGGCTATGTCACGCTTTCTGCAGACGGGAAATCCGACGGGGCGGCGCCGATTTCCCCGGATCGCCGGTTTGCGGGGCGGCAGCTTCTTCCCCCCGGCCAGACGATCCGGGGTCACGAGTTTCATTATTTTGACAGCGCCGATCCCGGCAGTTCTTATCGTGCGAAAAAGCCTGCAGGCCGCCGGGAGTGGGACTGCATTCACGGCGGAAGAACCTTTGCGGCGGGCTATCCCCATCTGTACTACTGGTCAAATCCGCAGTTTGCGGCGAACTTTCTGCACGCCGCCGCTTGTTACCAAACGCAGATCCATCACAAATCTGCGCCCCCTTCATATGATAAGATATAACTTCATATGGGGGTGAAGAGATGTGACACCATTGCTGGAATTGCAGAATGTAAGCTATGCGTATCACAGCAAGAACGGTGAGACGTTTGCTTTGGCAAATATATCCTTTCAGGTGCCCAGAGGGCAGTTTATCGCTGTCGTCGGGCCGAGCGGCTGTGGCAAGTCCACGCTGCTCTCTTTGATTTCCGGGCTGCTCCTTCCCGAGAGCGGCTCGATTTTATTTGAAGGGCAGCAGGATACGTCCTTTCACGAAAAAATCGGGTATATGCTCCAGAGGGATCATTTGTTTGAGTGGAGGACGATCTACGGGAATGTGACGCTGGGGCTTGAGATCCACCGAAGGCTTGACGATGAGTCCCGTGCCAGGATCGATAAGATGCTGATGGATTACGGTCTGTACAAATTCCGGAACGCGAGGCCGGGAGAGCTTTCAGGCGGTATGCGCCAGAGGGCGGCGCTGATCCGGACGCTGGCGCTGGACCCGGAGCTGCTTCTTCTGGATGAACCATTTTCGGCGCTGGATTTCCAGACCCGGCTTACGGCCTGCGACGATATCTGGAAGATTTTAAGGAACGAAAAAAAGACCGCGGTGCTGGTGACCCACGATCTGTCGGAGGCAGTGAGCATGGCGGACCTTGTGATCGTCCTCACCAGGCGTCCGGCCCGGATCCGCTCTGTGATTGGGATGAAATTCGAGGGACAGGGGCTGACGCCCTTTGGAAGGAGAAATACGCCTGAATTCAAGGATTACTTCAATCAGATCTGGAAGGAGTTGAACGCCTGTGAATAGAAAAGATGTTTCAGCCACCCAGGAAACCTTTTTAAGGGCGCTGCAGCGCCGGCAGTACCGGATCACGGCGATACAGGTACTGATATTTGTACTGTTTCTGCTGCTCTGGGAGACGGCGGTACAGCTTTCCTGGATCGACGGCTTTATTTTCAGCAGTCCCTCCAGGGTGCTGAAAACCTTTGGGAAAATGTGGCAGGACCGGACGATCTTCCGCCATGTGGGGATCACGCTGGCGGAGACCCTGGTCAGCTTTTTCCTTGTGGTGGCGGTGGGAGTGAGCGTGTCTGTGCTTCTCTGGTATAACACGGAACTGTCGGAGATACTGGAGCCCTATCTTGTGGCGCTCAACAGCCTTCCCAAGTCCGCCCTGGCGCCTCTTCTCATCGTATGGCTCGGGGCCAATATGAAATCCATCATCGTGGCGGGAATGTCCGTCGCTGTTTTCGGGACGGTGCTGAATCTGTACACAGGCTTCAGCGAAGTGGACCCCGACAAAATCAAACTGATCTACACGCTGCAGGGCAGCCGGAGAGACGTTCTCACGAAGGTGATCCTTCCGGGGACGGTTCCGCTGATGCTCAGCGTGATGAAGGTCAATATCGGGCTGTGTCTCGTGGGTGTGGTGATCGGGGAGTTTATTGGAGCCAGGGAAGGGCTTGGCTACCTGATTATATATGGAAGCCAGGTATTCAGACTGGACTGGGTCATTATGTCCATCGTGATCCTCTGTGTCATCGCCATGCTGCTGTACGGGGCGCTGAACCTGGTCGAAAAGCGCTGTATAAAGAGAAGATAATCGGGCTCTGCCGCCTTCCCTATCTGGCATCTGCCTGCTGCCGCTCCCGCTCCCGCTTTGAAAAGATGCAGCCGCAGTAATCCTGGCGGTACAGACCGTACTGGGCGGACAGCTCCACGGAGCGCTTGCAGCCGTTTTTCTTTTTGAAGTCGGAGGGCAGCCAGGCCACGCGGTACCGGGCGGAGAGCGCTTCCCCGATCTCATTGAGGCAGTCGGCATTTTTCAGGGGGCTGATGGTGAGGGTGGTGGTGAAGTAATCAAAGCCGCCCTCGGCCGCAGTACGGGCCGCCTCTTCAAGCCGCAGCCGGAAGCAGGCGCGGCAGCGCGCGCCGCCCTCCGGAACGGATTCCAGGCCCCGCACAGCCTCATAGAACTTCTGGCTGTCAAACCTGCCCTCGATCAGCCGGACCGGGCGCGCAAGAGGCATCTGGCCGATGAGGCGTTTCTGCTCGGCGACCCGCCGGGCATATTCCTCCTCCGGATAGATATTCGGATTGTAGTAGAGAACCGTGATGCGGAAATATGCAGACAGATATTCCAGCACATAACTGCTGCAGGGCGCGCAGCAGCTATGCAGCAGAAGCGAGGGGGCTTTCCCCGCGCCCCCCGCAAGTATCCGGTCCAGTTCCTTTTGATAATTGCGTCTGTTCAAACCGGTGCGACCTCCAAAGTACCGATCAGGCCGGGAGGGATCCATTGTGGGGAGCGCCCACGCAGCCTGTCATACTGTCAGTATAATCAAAATCGAGGCAGGATACAAGTGGGAACCGGCATGAAAATGGGGTGGGTCTGCAATTTGAAATGGCAAATATGCTGTCAGACTGTAAAATATGCTGACACCGGCCGTGACATCTCAGAAGCAAAAGTTGCAAAAACCGGAATCAAGTAGTATAATAACTTCGGAAAAAAGCAGGCAGGTATAAAGACAAGAGGCGCAGAGATGCCGGTTATTGATTTTCACTCACATATCCTTCCCGGGATTGACGACGGCAGCAGAAATATCGAAACGACCCGGGGGATGTTGGACCTAATGAAAGAGCAGGGGGTTGAATGGGCCGTTGCAACTCCGCATTTTTACGCTTCCAGAGATAGGATGGAATCCTTTCTTGCCAGAAGAAAGCAGGCTTATGAGACGGTCTGCGAAGGCCTGCCCCAGGAGGCGCCCCGGATTCTGCTGGGAGCTGAGGTGGCCTTTTTCCCGGGCATAAGCAGGGCGGACAAGCTGGGACTTCTGGCCGTCGGGGATACCGGGGTTCTTCTGCTTGAGATGCCCTTTGCGCCGTGGGAAAATTCTTACATAGAAGAAGTGAAATACCTGTCTGAAAAACGGAAATTTACCGTACTGCTGGCGCATCTGGAGCGTTACATGAATATTCCGGGCAACCGGAAACGGATTCAGGAGCTGCTGGAACTGCCGGTGAAGGTCCAGATCAATGCGCAGAGCCTGACGGAATGGAAAAGCAGAGGCCGTCTGGTGCGTATGTTCCGCGACGGACAGGCGCATTTTCTTGGCAGCGATTGCCATGGGCTGCACCGCAGGCCCCCCAACCTTCCCCTTGGCCGGGAAGCGCTTGGGCAGAAGCTGGGCCTGGAGTTTGTGGACGAAATGGACGAGGCGGGCGCCCGCCTGCTGCGGATCTAAGGAGAGAGAGATGTCAAAGAAAGAATGGCTGATCGTTTTTGCGTGTGCGATACTTTTTGCTCTGCTGATTACATTGTTTGTGCTGGAAAAAAAGTATCCGGATGGAGGGGCAGAGCTTCTTGATCTGATCCGGCAGAGAATCTCAGGCTGATCATGGGGATGGCTTTATGGCTCGTCAGTATTATAAAAAAAAGAAACAAAAAGAGCTGCGCCGGAAAGCGGGTCTGGCCCTTGCCGGCGTGCTGATGGCCTGCCTTGCCGGAGGAATCGCCTATCAGATCCTGGCTGATCATATCCTTCTGGCCAGCGACGGTACAGGCGAATACATTAATGTGACGGAGATCAACGGGATCCGGTGCCGTAAAAAGACAAGGATCAAGACGTATCTGGTCATGGGCACGGACGCCACGGGACCGGTGAAGGCCGTGGAGGAATACGACGGCACAGGCCAGTGCGACGTCCTGGAGCTGCTTGTGATCGATCAGAACGCCAATACATACGCGCTGCTTCCGATCAACCGCAACACGATCACAGAGGTGAAGTCGCTGCAGACCGACGGCACTTATATCGCTACCACTGAGGTACAGATCGCTCTCGCCCATGCCAATGGCGACGGTCTGGAGATAAGCTGTGAGAATACGGTGGACGCGGTGTCGCATCTGCTTTACGGGCAGACGATCGACGGTTATGCGGCGCTGAACATGGATTCCATCCGGATCATCAACCACTTTGCGGGCGGGGTGGCGGTGACGATCGAGGACGATTTCTCTTCGACCGATCCTTCCCTGCCGATGGGGGAGACCGTTACGCTGACGGACGACCAGGCCATGCATTACGTACACGACCGTATGAATGTGGGAGACAGTACAAACGAGGGCCGTATGCGCCGCCAGAAGGCTTACATGAACGCGCTTCTGCCGATCCTGGAGGAAAAGACAAGTGAGAACGAGTCTTTCCCGCTGAATCTGTTTGAGGCGCTGGGAGATTATATGGTCACGGATCTTTCGGGAAAAGACTGCAGCAAGATTGCCAAGGCAGCCATGAAGAATGAATTTCTGGGGACTTTTGAGATTGAGGGGGAGGCCTCTCTGGACGACTGGGGGTTCGACCAGTTTATCGTGGATGAGGACAGCCTTGCCGATGTGGTGATTGATTTGTTTTATGAGAGACTGGATGAAGGGACAGGGAAAACGGATGAGTCTGATTGATAAAACGGAAAAGAATGCGGGAACGGATTTCGCAGTCATTGACGGCGGAAAGGGAAACGTGCCTGCCATGCAGGCGCACGGTCCGGATGCGGAGATCGACCTGCTGGAGCTGGCCTGGGTGCTTCTGGACAAGATATACTATATTATCCTGTTCGCCCTGCTGGGCGCTGTGCTGCTGAATGCGTATGCATTTTTCGGGATCGAGCCAACCTATGAATCCGTGGCGAAGATGTATATCGTGTCGGCCTCGGATGATTCCGTGGTGGATCTGACGGATCTGAATATCGGTACTTCCCTGAAATCAGACTACGAAGAGCTGATGATGAGTTATCCGGTTCTGGATCAGGTGATCGAGAAGCTGGGGCTTGATATGGAAACCGAAGATATGGAAAGGCTGATCGCCATCACCAATCCTACGGATACCCGTGTCCTTGAGATAACGGCGACCACAACGGATCCGGAGCTTTCAAGGGACATTGCGAATACCATGGTGGAGGTGTCCATCGACTATCTGCCGAAGACCATGGGGACCGATGAGCCAAACGTTGCCCAGGAGGCGCGGACCGCCAGGGGAAAGAGCGCGCCAAGCTACGCGAAATATACGCTTATCGGGGCGTTCTTCGGAGCGCTGCTGTGCTGCGCGTGGCTGATCGTCCGGTATCTCCTTGACGATACCCTTCACACGTCGGAGGATGTGGAGAAGTATTTCGGGGTTGTTCCCCTCACCACGATCCCGGACATTGATATGATCCGGGAAAACCAGGAGAAAAAAAGGAAAAAGAGGCAGAGGATCAGCAGAAGGAGGAACATATAATCATGGCTTCGCTTACTATAAAGCTTCCGGAGCTGCCATATGCGGTGGAGGAGGCGCTCAACCGTCTGCGCATCAATATCAAGTTCAGCGGAAAAAATACAAAGATTATTCTGGTCGTCAGCAGCGTGCCCAATGAGGGGAAAAGTTTTGTCGCGGTCCAGCTCTGGAGGATGCTGGCCGAGGCGGGATTCCGCTCCATATTGGTGGACGCTGATCTCAGGAAGTCCGTCCTGAAGGAACGGCACGGTTTTGAAAGCAAAGAAGAACTGCACGGCCTGGATTATTTTCTTTCCGGGCTGGCGGAGTACACGGATATCATATACACGACCAATGTTGAAAACGGGGACATCATCCCCTGCACAAATCTGCTGGAGAACCCCTCCTCTCTGCTGGAGGATCCAAGGTTTTCCGAGCTTTTCGAGCGGCTGTCGGAGGAATACCGTTACGTGATCGTGGACGCGCCTCCCCTGATCGATGTGGCGGACGGCGCCCTGATCGCCTCCCTGTGCGACGGGGCGATCCTGGTGGTAAACAGCGGCGGGACATCCAGAAGCCTCGTAAAGCAGTCCATAATACAGCTTGAACGCTCCGACTGCAGGCTCCTTGGCATCGTGCTCAACAAAACAGAAGTTAGGGGGGGTACTAAGGGGTATTACGGTCAGTATTACAGCAATTACTATGGCGGGTATGAGAAGCCGTGACCAGAGGAAGGATTCATAAATATTTTAAATCGGATATCTGACACATGCCGTGGTCTTGTGTCATTTATCATAAATATTTTTAGAAGGAAGGAGGATAAGACCGTTGAGAACGTTTAAAAAAATGCTGATGGTAGTTTTGGCTGCGGTAATGATGTTCTCCACCGTCGCCACTTCAGCCTTGGCTGCGGATTCGGTGACGAGGACGAACATTTCCTCTGCATCTGTGTCGGCGGCGGATCTTACTTACACCGGTGTTGCGCAGACGCCCGCCGTGACGGTTACCTATGGCGGAAAGACGCTGGTTCAGGGGACGGACTATGCAGTTTCAGGATCCGGAACCAATGTCGGGACCTATACGGTTACCATCACAGGGATCGGTCGCTTTACGGGCACGACAACGGCGACCTTTAAGATTACCGCTGCTGAGATTGTTGTAAAGAACCCGACGCTGTCTTACAGCCGGTCGGTTCTCAAGACAAAGAAACAGACCATACAGCTTACCGTGAAGACCAAGAAGAAAGTGACTTACTCTGTTTCCAAGACGCCCAAGAAGCTGAAGAAATACATCAAGGTTAACAAGAAAGGCAAAGTTACCCTGAAGAAAGGCGCCAAGAAAGGTGTCTACAAGGTAACAATCAAATACGGTAAGAAGACCAGGACCGTTAAGATCAAGGTTAAATGACCGTAGACCGAACGGATTTATGAAAAGGCACTCTGACCACGCAGAGTGTCTTTTGCTACGCCGAAAACTTCGGAAAACACTTGCCAGCGCTTTTCGGGTATGCTACACTTTGTTGGAATGCATTCAGAAACGTAAGGAGAGAAAACACTATGGCACAGTTATGGGGAGGCCGCTTCACGAAGGAGACGGATCAGGCCGCATATGACTTCAACGCGTCGATCCGGTTTGATAAGCGGCTGGTGCGGCAGGATATTGAGGGCAGTATGGCCCATGTGAAGATGCTGGCGAAGCAGGGCGTCCTCACAGAGCAGGAGCGCGACACAATCCTGGAGGGCCTGCGGGGCATTCTCAGGGACGCGGAGGAGGGGACGCTGGAGATTGGGCCGGAGTATGAGGATATCCACAGCTTTGTGGAGGAGAATCTGACCCGACGCATCGGGGATACCGGAAAAAAACTGCACACGGGGCGCAGCAGGAACGACCAGGTGGCTCTGGATATGCGGCTCTATATCCGGGAGGAGATCCAGAATACGGATGATCTGCTGTATCGTCTGCTGGAGGTGCTGCAGCGGATCATGGAGGAGCATCTCGATACCATAATGCCGGGCTTTACCCATCTGCAGAAGGCCCAGCCCGTGACCCTGGCCCACCATGTGGGCGCCTATTTTGAAATGTTCCGGCGGGACCGCTCCCGCCTTTCCGATATCCGGCGGCGGATGAATTACTGCCCCCTTGGCGCGGGCGCCCTGGCGGGCACGACGTATCCGCTGGACCGGGACTATACGGCCGCGCTTCTGGGCTTTGCGGGGCCGACGCGAAACAGCATGGACTCCGTATCGGACCGGGATTATGTGATCGAATATCTGGCGGCTCTCGCCACGATCATGATGCATCTGAGCCGCTTTTGCGAGGAGATCATTCTCTGGAATTCCAACGAGTATCAGTTTGTGGAACTGGACGACGCCTACAGCACCGGGAGCAGCATCATGCCCCAGAAGAAGAATCCGGACATTGCGGAGCTGGTGAGAGGAAAGACCGGCCGGGTGTACGGGGCGCTGATGGGGCTGCTGACCGCCATGAAGGGGCTGCCCCTGGCCTACAACAAGGATATGCAGGAGGACAAGGAGGGCGTGTTTGACGCCATCGATACGGTGAAATCCTGCCTGCTGCTGTTCACCGGCATGGTGGACGCTATGAAATTCAATCCGGAGGCGATGGAGGCCTCCGCAAAGAAGGGCTTTACGAACGCCACGGACGCGGCGGACTACCTGGTGCGTAAAGGGGTGCCCTTCCGGGACGCCCATAGTATTGCGGGCCGTCTCGTGCTCAAATGCATCGCCCGGGGAAAAACGCTGGACAGCCTGAGCCTGGAGGAATACCGCGAAGAATGCCCGGCTTTTGGGGAAGATATCTACGAGGCCATCAGCCTGAGGTCCTGCGTGGAGCGCCGCCTTACCGCCGGGGGGCCGGGACGTAAGGCTATGGAGAAGGAACTGGAACAAAACCGGAAATATATGGAGGAGGGAGAATGAAAAATGAGTGAGAGGTTAAGAGCCGGTATTCTTGGAGCCACCGGCATGGTGGGCCAGAGATTTGTTTCCCTGCTGGAAAACCATCCGTGGTTTGAGGTGGCCGTGGTGGCGGCCAGCCCCCGCAGCGCGGGCAGGACCTACGAGGAGGCCGTAGGCGGCCGCTGGAAGATGGATACGCCTATGCCCAATGCCGTGAAAAAAATGATGGTGATGAATGTAAACGAGGTGGAGAAGGCAGCCGCAGAGGTGGATTTTGTGTTCTCCGCAGTCGATATGTCAAAGGATGAGATCCGGGCCATTGAGGAGGCTTATGCCAAAGCCGAAACCCCCGTGGTCTCCAACAACAGCGCCCACCGCTGGACGCCGGACGTGCCCATGGTGGTGCCGGAGATCAACCCGGAGCACTTTGAGGTGATCGAGGCGCAGAAGAGGCGGCTGGGCACCGCCCGGGGCTTCATTGCCGTGAAGCCCAACTGCTCCATTCAGAGTTATACCCCGGCGCTCTCCGCCTGGAGGGAGTTTGAACCCTATGAGGTGGTGGTCACCACCTATCAGGCGGTCTCCGGAGCCGGCAAGACCTTTTCGGACTGGCCGGAGATGGTGGGGAACGTGATTCCCTGCATCGCCGGGGAAGAGGAGAAGAGCGAGCGGGAACCTCTGCGGATCTGGGGAAAGGTGGAGGACGGGGTGATCAAACCGGCATCCGGGCCTAAGATCACCAGCCAGTGCGTCCGCGTCCCGGTGCTGAACGGACATACCGCCGCCGTTTTTGTGAAATTCCGCAAAAAGCCCACGAAGGAGCAGCTGATCCGGAAGCTGGAAAGCTATTCCGGCCTGCCTCAGAAGCTGCGCCTTCCCAGCGCCCCGAAGCAGTTTATCCGCTATATGGCCGAGGACGACCGTCCCCAGGTACGCCTTGACGTGGATTTTGAGAAGGGCATGGGCGTATCGGTCGGCCGTCTCCGGGAGGATTCCGTCTACGATTACAAGTTTGTGGGCCTGTCCCACAACACCGTGCGCGGCGCGGCGGGCGGAGCGGTACTCTGCGCCGAGACTCTGAAGGCTCTGGGGTATATCCGGGCAAACTAAACGGCTGCCAAAACAGGAGGAATCAAATGAAGAGTCTGTTCATCGCGGAAAAACCCAGCGTTGCGCAGGAGTTTGCGAAGGCGCTGAAAGAGAATATGAGCCGCAGCGACGGGTATCTGGAGTCGGACTCCTACATTGTGACCTGGTGCGTGGGCCATCTTGTGACCATGAGTTATCCGGAGGCATACGACGCGAAATACAAAAAGTGGAGCCTGAATACCCTCCCCTTTTTGCCGAAGGAATTTCTCTATGAGGTGATCCCGGCGGTCAGAAAGCAGTTTGGCATTGTCAGCCGCCTGCTGAAGCGCAGGGATGTGGAAACCATCTATGTCTGTACCGATTCCGGGCGGGAGGGAGAATATATCTATCGCCTGGTGGAGCAGATGGCCGGGGTGAAGGGCAAAAAGAGGCGGCGGGTCTGGATCGACTCTCAGACGGAGGAAGAGATTCTTCGGGGAATCGCCGAGGCCAAGGACCTGTCCGAGTATGATAACCTGTCGGCGGCCGCTTATCTGCGGGCCAGGGAAGACTATCTCATGGGAATCAATTTCTCCCGGCTTCTGACCCTGAAATACGGAAACGCCATCTCTGGCTACCTTGGAACGAAGTATTCCGTGGTGTCGGTGGGCCGGGTGATGACCTGTGTGCTTGGTATGGTGGTGCGCCGGGAGCGGGAGATCCGCCAGTTTGTGAAGACGCCTTTTTATCGGGTGCTCCAGCAGCTGGAAATCCAGGGGAAGGCCCTGGAGGGGGAATTCCGGGCCGTGGAGGGCTCCGATTACTACCAGTCCCCGAAGCTGTATAAGGAAAACGGGTTTAAAGAAGACAAAGACGCCCGGGAGCTGATCGCCCGGCTGATGCCGGAGACCGGGGCGCAGACCGCCATCGATTCCATCCAGCGAAAAAAAGAAAAGAAAAATCCGCCCCTCCTGTACAATCTTGCGGAGCTGCAGAATGAATGCTCCCGGATGTTTCGGATCAGTCCGGACGAGACCCTGCGGATCGTGCAGGAATTATATGAAAAGAAGCTGGTGACTTATCCCAGGACCGACGCCAGGGTGCTGTCCACGGCGGTGGCGAAGGAGATATACAAAAATATTTCGGGGCTGCAAGGCTTTGGGCCGGCAAAGGAGTTTGCCGCCGAGATCCTGGAAACGGGCGCATATAAAGGGATCGCCCGGACGCGCTACGTCAACGACCGGCAGATCACCGACCACTATGCGATCATTCCCACAGGCCAGGGACTGGGGGCGCTGAAAGGCCTGAAAGGCAATTCCTTCGGAGTGTATGCGGCCATCGTGCGGCGGTTCCTTGGTATCTTTTATCCGGCGGCGGAATTCCAGAAGATCAGCATGACGACCGTGATGGGAAAAGAGAAATTCTTCTTTTCTTTCAAGGCGCTGCTGTCAGAGGGATACTTTAAGGTGGCGGGCAGCCCGAACAAAACGAAAAAGCCGGAAAAAGACGGGCCGGATACGGAGAAGGATCCCGGCGGCCAGGAGGAGGCTTTGTATGACGCCGGGCTTCTTGAGGCGTTCAAAGACATAAAAAAGGGAATGAAGCTGCCGGTAAAGGCATTGAATATAAAGGAGGGCGAAACCTCGCCGCCCAGACGGTACAATTCCGGCTCCATGATCCTCGCCATGGAGAACGCGGGCCAGCTCATCGAGGACGAGGAGCTGCGCGCCCAGATCAAAAGCTGCGGGATCGGCACCAGCGCCACCCGTGCGGAGATTCTGAAAAAGCTTGTGAATAACAGATACATTGCGCTGAACAAAAAAACCCAGATCCTCTCTCCCACGCTGCTGGGCGAGATGATCTACGACGTGGTGTTTTATTCGATCCGCTCCCTGCTGAATCCGGAACTGACGGCGAGCTGGGAGAAGGGCCTGAATTACGTCGCGGAGGGCGCCATTACCAGCGACGAGTACATGGGGAAGCTGGAGCATTTCATCCGCACCAGGACCGAGGGCGTGCTGTCTCTGGACAATCAGGACAGGATGCGTCCTCTGTTCGATCAGGCCGCGCAGTATTATAAAAAAGGGAAGTAAGCATACACAGATTATACAGAACGGAGAGGAATGCTATGGAAATCTGCAGGATTCAGAATTTATTCAACCTGAACGAGACGATCGCAAGGGATATCTTTGATGGGGCGGTCTATCCCTGGGAGGCGCTTCCGAAGATCAGCGCGTTTATCCTTACGCTGGGCAGCGCCCTTTTGGAGGCGGAATACGAAAAGCGGGACGGGGATATCTGGATCGCAAAATCCGCAAAGGTGGCTCCCACCGCATACATCGGCGGCCCGGCGATCATCGGGAAGAACGCCGAGATCCGCCACTGCGCCTTTATCCGGGGCAGCGCCATCGTAGGAGAGGGCGCGGTGGTGGGAAATTCCACCGAGCTGAAAAATGTGATCCTGTTCAACAAGGTGCAGGTACCGCATTACAACTACGTTGGGGATTCCATTTTAGGCTATAAAGCTCATATGGGGGCCGGGGCCATCACCTCTAATGTGAAATCGGACAGGGCGCCGGTGGTGGTGAAGGACAAAAAAGAGCGGATCGAAACCGGGCTTAAGAAGTTTGGCGCCATACTCGGCGATGAAGTGGAGGTGGGCTGCGGTTCCGTCCTGAATCCCGGCACGGTCATCGGCCCGCATACAAACATCTATCCCCTCTCTTCCGTGCGGGAAGTCGTTCCGGGCTGCTCCATCTACAAGAAACGGGGAGAGATCGTGAAGAAGATGACGGGATAGACGCCCAAAGGGCGCTGTGAAACAAAGACCCTGCGAGGGTATCATTTAAATATAAGGGAGTAATCGGTAATGGCAAAGAGCAATACCTATGATGCGAGCAGCATCTCCGTCCTGGAGGGCTTGGAGGCGGTCCGGAAGCGACCGGGTATGTACATTGGAAGCGTCTCGCGCAAAGGACTGAATCACCTGATCTATGAGATCGTGGATAATTCGGTGGACGAGCATCTGGCCGGATACTGCAGCGAGATTGAAGTGTATCTTGAAAAGGATGGTTCGGCCACGGTGGAGGACAACGGACGGGGTATCCCGGTGGGAATGCACGAAAAGGGAGTACCGGCGGAACGGCTGGTGTTCACTACGCTGCACGCCGGAGGCAAATTCGATGACAGCGTATACAAAACCAGCGGCGGGCTTCACGGCGTAGGTTCCTCCGTGGTGAACGCGCTGTCCGCCTGGCTGGATGTGGAGGTCATGCTGGGCGGCAGGATCCACCACGACCGGTACGAGCGGGGCGTCCCCGTAGTCAGACTGGAGAAAGGCCTGCTTCCGGTGACAGGCCGGACGAACAAGACCGGGACCCGCGTCCGCTTCCTTCCGGATTCGGAGATTTTTGAAAAAACCAGATTCTCCTCCACGGAGCTGAAAAGCCGCCTGCATGAAACGGCCTATCTGAATCCGGCGCTTACGATCCATTTCGAGGACCGCAGGGGGGAGGAAGCGCAGCGCATCACCTTCCATGAGCCGGAGGGCATCCGGGGGTTTGTGCGGGAGCTGAACGATAATTCGGAGCCCATCTGTGAGCCGGTTTATTTCAAGGGGGAGGCCGACGGCATTCAGGTGGAGGTGGCGTTCCAGTATGTCAACGAATTCCATGAGAACGTGCTGGGTTTCTGCAACAATATCTACAACGCGGAGGGAGGCGCCCATCTGACCGGCTTTAAGACCATGTTTACCACGGTGATGAATTCCTATGCCCGGCAGATCGGCATCCTGAAAGAGAAGGATGTGAACTTTACCGGCGCCGATATCCGAAACGGCATGACGGCGGTGGTCTCCATCAAGCACCCCGATCCCCGGTTTGAGGGACAGACAAAGACGAGGCTGGACAACCAGGACGCTTCCAGAGCGGTCGGCAAGGTGACAGGCGACGAGATTGTGCTGTACTTTGACAAGCATCTGGACGTGCTGAAGGGCATCCTCTCCTGCGCGGAAAAAGCGGCGAAGATCCGCAGGAGCGAGGAGCGGGCCAAAACCAATCTGCTGACGAAACAGAAATACTCCTTTGACAGCAACGGGAAGCTGGCCAACTGCGAGAGCAGGGACGCCGGTAAGTGCGAGATCTTTATCGTGGAGGGCGACTCTGCGGGAGGCTCCGCCAAGACGGCCAGAGACCGGAACTATCAGGCAATCCTGCCGATCCGGGGCAAGATCCTGAACGTGGAGAAGGCCAGCATTGACAAGGTGCTCGCCAACGCCGAAATCAAGACAATGATCAACGCTTTCGGCTGCGGCTTTTCCGAGGGATACGGTAACGACTTTGATATAACAAAGCTGCGCTACGACAAGATTGTGATTATGGCGGACGCGGATGTGGACGGCGCGCATATCAGCACGCTGCTCCTGACGCTGTTTTACCGGTTCATGCCGGAGCTGATCTACGAGGGCCACGTATACATTGCAATGCCGCCCCTGTATAAGGTGATCCCCTCAAAGGGGAACGAGCAGTACCTGTACGACGACAAGGCGCTGGAAAAATACCGCAGGACCCACAAGACGCCCTTTACGCTCCAGAGGTATAAGGGCCTGGGGGAGATGGATGCGGACCAGCTATGGGAGACCACCCTGAACCCAAAGACCCGATTGATGAAGCGGGTGGAGATCGAGGACGCCCGGCTTGCCTCCAGCGTCACCCAGATGCTGATGGGCACCGAGGTACCGCCGCGCAAAGCTTTCATCTACGAGCACGCCCAGGACGCGCTGCTGGATGTGTAAGAACAATGAGCCAGGATAAAAGGAGAGAAACAGACAGATGGATGGACAGATAATCAGAACGGAATATTCGGAGGTCATGCAGAAGTCTTACATCGATTATGCCATGAGCGTCATCATTTCCAGGGCGCTGCCCGATGTGAGAGACGGCCTGAAGCCGGTGCAGAGACGTACTCTGTACGACATGTATGAGCTGGGGATCCGCTATGACAGGCCCTACCGCAAATCGGCCCGTATCGTCGGCGACACCATGGGCAAGTATCACCCCCACGGCGACAGTTCCATCTACGAGGCGCTGGTGGTCATGGCCCAGGAGTTCAAGAAGGGCATGGCGCTGGTGGACGGCCACGGAAACTTCGGCTCCATTGAGGGCGACGGCGCGGCGGCCATGCGTTATACGGAGGCAAGGCTGCAGAAGATCACGCAGACGGCGTTCCTGGCGGATCTGGACAAGGATGTGGTGAATTTTATCCCAAATTTTGACGAGACAGAGCGGGAACCGCTGGTGCTGCCGGCAAAGATCCCCAATCTGCTTGTGAACGGCTCGGACGGCATTGCCGTGGGTATGGTGACGTCCATCCCGCCCCACAATCTCGCGGAGGTGATCGACGCCGCCAGGGCCATGATCCGGAACAATACCCTCACCAATGAAGAACTGATGAAATACATCAAAGGCCCGGATTTTCCAACGGGGGGCATTATCGTCAACCAGAAGGAACTGCTGAATATTTACGAGACCGGCCAGGGCAAGCTCCGCATCCGGGGAAAGGTGGAGGTGGAGAAGGTCAAAGGCGGCAGAGAACGTCTTGTGGTTACGGAGATTCCCTACACCATGATGGGCGCGAACATCGGCAAATTCCTGAACGACGTGGCGGCCCTGATTGAGACGAAAAAGACCACGGACATCGTGGATATTTCCAACCAGTCGTCCAAAGAAGGAATCCGCATCGTGCTGGAGCTGAGAAGAGGCACGGATGTGGAGCATCTGAAAAACCTTCTTTACAAGAAGACAAGGCTGGAGGACACTTTTGGCGTTAATATGCTGGCGGTGGCGGACGGCAGGCCGGAGACCCTGAGCCTGCGCCGGGTGCTGGAGTACCACATCGATTTCCAGTTTGAACTTGCCACGCGAAAATACCAGAATCTGCTTGAAAAAGAAGAGAAGAAGCGGGAGATCCAGGAGGGACTGATCCGCGCATGCGATGTGATCGACCTGATCATCGAGATCCTGCGGGGCAGCAAGAGCCGGGAGCAGGTGAAGGCCTGTCTCGTGGAGGGCGTGACAAAGGGCATCCGCTTTAAGTCCGTGAAGTCCCAAAAGCTGGCGGCGCAGCTTGCGTTTACGGAGAATCAGGCTAACGCCATTCTGGATATGCGTCTGTACCGGCTCATCGGGCTGGAGGTAGAGGTGCTGATGAAGGAGCACGAAACTACCCTGAAGAACATTGCAGAGTATAAGGATATCCTGAACAATTACGATTCCATGGCGAACGTGATCATTCAGGAGATGGATTCCCTCAAAAAGGAGTTTGGCCGCCCGAGGCGGACTGCCCTGGAGGACGCGGAGGAGATCGTGCTGGAGGAGAAGAAGATCGAGGAGCTTCCGGTTGTCTTTCTCATGGACCGGTTCGGGTATGTCCGCACTGTGGACGAGACCATATACGAGCGCAACCGGGAGGCGGCGGATACGGAGAACCGCTTTGTGCTGCACTGTCTGAACACAGACCGGGTCTGCGTGTTTACCGACACGGGCCGGGCGCACCTGCTGAAGGTGCTGGACGTGCCTTTCGGGAAGTTCCGGGATAAGGGAACGCCCGTGGACAATCTCTGCAATTATGACAGCAACGAGGAAAATTTCGTCTCCGTCATCGCGCTGAACGACATAAAGGACACGGTCCTGACTTTTGTCACAAAAGCGGCGATGGTGAAACAGGTGCAGGGCAGCGAGTTTGACGTGTCCAAGCGCACCACGGCGGCCACAAAGCTGCAGGAGGGAGATGCGCTGGCAGAAGTCCACGCGGCGTCCGAGCAGGCCCACATTGTCCTGGCCACAAAGAACGGTTATTTCCTGCGCTTCCCGGCCTCCGAAATACCGCTGAAGAAAAAGACGGCAGTGGGCGTGCGGGGCATGAAGCTGGCGGATGGGGACAGCGTGGAGCACGTCTACTGGCTCGAGGGCGGCGAGAGCCCGGAGGCGGCCTGGCACGACCGGCCGGTGCACATCAACCGGCTGCGCATCGGGTCGAGAGATTCAAAAGGGACGAAGACGAGAGCGTAAAGACCGGAATACAGAGACGCAAATCAACACAACCGAGGGAATATTTGGGAATTGAAATTACAGGCAAAGTATGTTAAAGTTTCCAGAAGGGAAAGATAATTTAAAAGGATAAAGGGGTTATTATGGACGTAAAGAAAAGAATATCATGTATAACGCTTCTGCTTCTGCTTCTGTTTGCGGTCTCATTTTGCGGGACAGGCACGCTCCGGGCATCTGCCGCATCCACCAAGGCAAATACCTGGGTCAAGAAAGGCAGCAGGTACCGGTATCTTAATTCCAAAGGCAAGTATGTAAAAAACAAATTCAAGAAGATCAATGGCTACTGGTATTATTTCAACAAGAACGGAAACGCCGTCACCGGCTTAAAGACCATCAACGGCAGGCTGTTTTATTTTAAGAAGACGGGAACCGCCGGCAGGAAAGGCCGGATGCTGACGGGCTGGCGCACGGTGAAGGGTACGAAATATTATTTCCGGACGACCGGTTCCAGCGGTGTCATAGGGGCCGCGTATCAGAGCGAGTGGGCGACGATCGACGGCAGGGAGTATTACTTCAACTGCGACGGCTCGGTGAGCGCGAAGACTGCCCTGACGGAGAGCCAGTTCATCGAGACAGTGGGCGCGCTGGCGAGGGAGGACATGAAGAAGTCCGGCATTCTGGCTTCTGTCACCACGGCGCAGGCGATCCTGGAAAGCGGCTGGGGAAGATCCTCCCTCGCAATGGAGGCAAATAACCTGTTCGGTATGAAAGCGACCCTCTCTGGCAATGCCTGGGCTTCAAACTGGAGCGGGAAGACCTTTGTGAAAACCACGCTGGAGTATCTGAACGGCAAATGGTATTCGATCTCCGATACCTTCCGGTCCTACGACAGCATCGCGGAGAGCGTGGCGGATCACTCCGCGTATCTGGCGGGAGCCATGAACGGCACGAAGCTGCGCTACGCGGGCGTGGTGGGGAATACCAGTTATGCAAAGACCATCAAGCTGATCAAAAAAGGCGGATACGCCACGGATCCCGATTATGTGTCAAAGGTCAAAAAAATAATCAAGACATATAATCTGACCCGGTTTGATAAATAATAAAAAAGAATCCGCGGTCAATCTGGAGGATACATAAAATGAACCAGCTGATTATCCCGGAGGGATATGAGTCCGCCCTCTCGCTGTATGATACGCAGATCGCGATCAAGACGGTAAAGGACTTTTTTCAGCAGACGCTGGCGTCTCAGCTCAATCTGCTGCGGGTTTCTTCTCCGCTGTTTGTGGATCCTGCTTCCGGCCTGAACGATAACCTGAACGGCGTGGAGCGGCCGGTCAAATTCGGCATCCGGGAACAGAAGGAGAAGGAAGCCGAGGTGGTACACTCCCTGGCAAAATGGAAGCGCTACGCGCTGAAAGAGTACGGGTTTTCCTGCGGCGAGGGCCTGTACACCGACATGAACGCCATCCGGCGGGACGAGGATACCGACAACATCCACTCCATTTATGTGGATCAGTGGGACTGGGAAAAGATCATCAGCAAAAGCGAACGCAGTCTGGATACCCTGAAAAAGGTGGTCCGCTCCGTGTACAAGGCGCTGAAAAAGACAGAGGTTTATATGTCGATCCAGTACGACTATATTGAGGAGATTCTTCCGAAAGAGGTATTCTTTATCACCTCCCAGGAACTGGAGGACGCCTGGCCGGACTGTTCGCCCAGGGAGAGGGAATATAAGATCACAAAAGAAAAGGGCGCTGTCTGCGTCATGCAGATCGGCGATGTGCTGGCCTCCGGCGTAAGGCACGACGGCCGCGCCCCGGACTATGACGACTGGGCGCTGAACGGGGATATTCTCGTCTACTATCCGGTGCTGGATATTGCGCTGGAGCTTTCCTCCATGGGAATCCGGGTGGATGAGGCCTCGCTGGCCGCGCAGCTGAAAAAGGCGGGCTGCGAGGAGCGCTCGAAGCTGCCCTTCCAGAAAGCCGTCCTGGACGGAGAACTGCCCTGCACGGTGGGCGGCGGCATCGGCCAGTCCCGTATTTGTATGTTTTATCTGCGCAAGGCCCATATCGGGGAGGTACAGTGTTCCCTGTGGCCGGAGGAGGTGCGCCGGGAGGCGGCAAGGCACGGAATCCGGCTGCTGTAACCGATCGAAGGGACTGCTCCTTTGTTGTCACAAACCTCTGTGAAGCCGTTGAGATCCGGCTGATGGTGAACCGGATCGGGGCGCGGGAAAATTACCCCTTGCAAGCCGTCCGAATTTGTGCTAGGATAGCTTCATCAAACGGCAGTGAAGGAGACTCTGCTTCCGGAACTTGACAGGAATTCGGCATCGCCGACTGAGAGTGCCGATGGAGGGAAAGAGGCGCCAGGGAACACTCCCGAGCCGGCCGTCTGAATCGCGGCGGCGCGGGATACGCGGGGGCAGGCCGCAGGTAGGGCGGTCCGTGGCACGCGTTAAGTGCAAAAGGAGAGGCAGACGAGGAGGTCTGCAATGCGGGTGGCACCGCGGGTATAAATTATCCGTCCCGGAATATCATATCAGGATGTTCCGGGGCTTTTTGCGTCCTACAGGCTGGATGGACAAATTGCCTGAATGGAAGAGGGAACCTGTGAGAAACAGAATCGTATGGTGGATCATGGGTTCTTTTTTGCCAGCAGAAAGCCCCGGGAGCGGAAGGAGAGCAGAGATGGAATTTTTATCAGGAGCAACATCAAAAGAGACGCTGGAGCTTGCGCAGCTTCTGGAGGAGAAGCGCCCGGGCGCCCAGGTAAAGGTCAACGGATTTATCCATGCAATCCGGGATATGGGGGAAGTGTCCTTTGTGATCCTGCGGAAGAGAGGCGGGCTCGTCCAGTGCGTATTTGAGGAGGGGGCCAGCAGCCTCCCCGCCGGAATGCTCAGAGAGTCTATGACGGTGGAAGTGACCGGCATTCTTGAGCGGGATGAGCGCGCGCCCCACGGCGTGGAGATCCGAGTGAAGGAGGGCCGCATCCTCACCGCGCCCTGCGCGCCGCTGCCCCTGGCCGTGGGCAAATGGAAGCTGAATACCTCCCTGGAGGCGAAGCTGGACAATCGCAGCGTTGCGCTGCGCAACCTCCGGGAACGGGCGAAATTCCGCATTCAGGAGGGGATCGTCCGGGGATTCCGGGACTATCTCTACAGCCAGCAGTTTACGGAGATCCACACGCCGAAGATCGGGGCGAAGGGAGCCGAGGGCGGAGCGAATATCTTCAGGCTGGATTACTTTCATCGTCCGGCGGTGCTGGCCCAGAGCCCCCAGTTTTACAAGCAGATGATGGTGGGAGTATTTGACCGGGTTTTCGAGACCGCGCCGGTGTTCCGGGCGGAGAAGCACAACACGAAACGTCACCTGAACGAATATACCAGCCTTGACTTTGAGATGGGCTTTATCGATAGCTTTGTGGATATTATGGAGATGGAGACCGGATTTTTGCAGTACACCATGAAGCTTCTGGAAAAAGAGTATGCGGAGGAACTGCGTATTCTGGATATCGCCCTGCCGGAGACGGAGCGGATCCCCATGGTGCGCTTTGACCGTGCGAAGGAGCTTGCGGCGGAAAAATATAACCGGAAGATCCGCAATCCCTATGATCTGGAACCGGAGGAAGAAAACCTGATCGGACGGTATTTTAAGGAGGAATACGATGCGGATTTCGTGTATGTCACCCACTATCCCTCCAAAAAGCGTCCCTTCTACGCCATGGACGATCCGGAAGATCCCGGATTTACCCTGAGCTTTGATCTGCTGTTCCGCGGTCTGGAGATCACCACGGGAGGACAGCGTATCCACGATTACCGGCAGCTTGTGGAAAAACTGGAGGCATGGGGGATGTCCGGGGAGGGGATGGATCCGTACCTGGACACCTTCAAATACGGCATGCCGCCCCATGGAGGGCTTGGAATTGGAATGGAGCGCTTGACAATGAAGCTGGTTGGGGAGGATAATGTAAGAGAAACCACATTATTCCCGCGTGACATGTCACGTCTGGAGCCATAGGTGCGAAAGGGGACCGGCCATGGAACGTTGCACATTATGCGGCGGAAAGCTCGTGAAGGGCAAATGCACGGAGTGCGGACTCGACAACACAAAAAACGACAGGAGATACCATCTGAATATTCACAACGAACAGGAGACGCGGTTCCACCGGGGAAGCTGCGAGGAGCATCTGAATCAGGGTCATGATTCCCGCAAAGCGCGGGAGAACGCCGGGGAGGATACCGGACAGGCAGAGAGCGCGGCTGCGCGGGCGGAGGTCCTGCGGGAGCGCAGCAGGACAGGAACGGTGAAGAAAAAGAGCGGATGGGGACGGTTTGCTTTATGGATCGTGATCCTCGTGATTGCGTTTGCAGCCGTCGCCAATATCCTGACGGAGGGGATACCGGACCTTGGCCTTTCCGGCGAAGGTTTTTCCTCGCTGATCCGAAAATGGACTGCGGATGAGGACGCGGACGACGCGGACGCGGCGGAGGACGCGGCTGTGGAAGAGGTTTTTGCGGAACGGCCGGAGGAGATCGTCTGGAACGAGCAGTCCTCCGGATATTTTGAGGAAGGCCTGACCATGGGTATCTATACCGTGGGTTATGAGATCCCGGCCGGCACCTATCAGCTCTTCTGCGAGGAGGGGACCGCCTGGTTCTATGTGGTGGAGCAGGAGGAGGGAAGCATCGCAGGCTATGCGCTGTTTTCCCTGGACAGCCAGGAATCCTACGCGGAATTTTACGGGGAATGCAGGGATTATGAACGGTCCGTACCCATCCGCCTTCAGACAGGGGATATCATTTATGTGGAGGACTGCGACGAGGGAATTTTTATAAAGGGCGAGGGAGAAGGAAAAGATTCTCTTCTGGAGCGCCAGCCCCAGGAGCTTTCGGAGGTCCGGATCGACCAGAATCTGCTTACGGCCGGAGAGGATTTTGAGCCGGGCGTCTATGACGTGACCCTTGGGGGCGTCTCGGAGGATGAGTACGGAAGCGCCTACCTGAAGGTGGAGACGACCGGTGAATTTGAAAACTGGTTTATTTCCCTGCATCAGGAGATGCCGGTATTTTACCGTTTTTCCTTTGAAAAGGGGGATTCGGTGGAGCTGACGGTCTTCGGGGCAAACGCAGCGGTCACGCTGGTTCCCAGCTACTGATCCGGCGTTGCGGTACAGATACAGGAAGCGCAAAGCGCGTTCTTTTGGGGACACCTTCGCGGTATATTTCAGATATGCGCGTCAGGGGCGCGGCAGAAAGGAAAATTATGGCAGACAGAATCAGTGATGAGACGATCGAATACGTGGGCATACTGGCAAAGCTGGAATTGTCCGGCGCAGAGAAAGAACAGGCCAAAGAGGATATCAGCCGTATGCTGGATTATATTGATATGCTGAATGAACTGGACACATCGGGGGTGGAACCCATGTCCCATGTGTTCCCGGTAAACAATGTGTTCCGGGAGGATGTGGTGACAAACGGCGACGGGAGGGAGAAGGCCCTGGCAAACGCTCCGGCGCAGAAAGAAGGTTCTTTCAAAGTGCCCAGGACTGTGGATTGAAGACGGAACCCCCTGAATGAATACCACTATGTCCGGTAAGGCCGGATGGAAATGGGAAAGGAAAACAGATATGGACATTATGGAACTGACCGCCCTCCAGTTGGGCAGGAAAATAAAAGCAAAAGAGATTTCCGTGCGGGAAGCGGTACAGGCATACCTTAACCGGATCGCGGCCATGGAGCCTGCCATCCACGGCTTTGTCACACTGGATGAGGAGCGGACGCTGGAGCGGGCCGGAGAGGTACAGAAAGCCATCGATTCCGGAGCGCTGACCGGGCCGCTGGCGGGAGTTCCCGTCGCCGTCAAGGACAATATCTGCACGGAGGGCCTGAAGACCACCTGCTGTTCAAAAATCCTGTATAATTTCATCCCCACCTATTCCGCAGAGGCGGTGCTGAATATGGAAAAAGCAGGGGCGGTGATTCTGGGCAAGACCAACATGGATGAGTTTGCCATGGGCAGCACCACGGAGACTTCGGCTTTCGGGCCGACAAAAAACCCCTGGGACACAGGGCGCGTTCCAGGGGGCTCCTCCGGCGGTTCCTGCGCGGCGGTGGCCTCCTGTGAGGTTCCCTGCGCCCTGGGTTCTGACACCGGCGGTTCCATCCGCCAGCCCTCCTCTTTCTGCGGGGTGACCGGACTGAAACCCACTTACGGCACGGTGTCCCGTTACGGGCTGATCGCCTACGGTTCTTCCCTGGACCAGATCGGACCCATCGCGAGGGACATTTCCGACTGCGCTGTGATCCTGGAAACGATCGCCTCCCACGATAAAAAAGACAGCACCTCCATCCTGCGTCGGGATCTGGATTTCACCTCCGCCCTGGCGGACGATGTGAAAGGCCTGCGCGTCGGCATCCCCGCCGATTATCTGGGGGAGGGCCTGGACGGAGAAGTAAAAAGGGCGGTCCTTCATGCGGCGGAGGTGCTTCGCCAGAAGGGCGCCGTTGTGGAAGAGTTTGACCTAAGCCTGGTGAAGTACGCAATCCCGGCCTACTATGTGATCGCCTGTGCCGAGGCAAGCTCCAATCTGGCCCGGTTTGACGGCGTGAAATACGGTTACCGCTCCGCAGACTGCGAGGGCCTTCACAATATGTACAAAAAGAGCCGTTCCGAGGGCTTTGGCGAGGAAGTAAAGCGGCGGATTATGCTGGGCTCCTTTGTCCTCAGTTCCGGGTATTACGACGCCTACTATCTGAAAGCGCTGCGGACCAAGGCGCTGATCAAGCAGTCCTTTGACCGTGCTTTCGAGAAATATGACGTGATCCTGGCCCCGGCGTCCCCGACTACGGCGCCGAAGCTGGATTCCTCCCTCAGCGATCCACTGAAGATGTATCTGGGGGATATTTATACGATCTCCATCAATCTGGCGGGTCTTCCGGGGGTATCCGTGCCCTGCTGCACGGACAGCCGCGGACTGCCCATCGGTGTCCAGATGATCGGAGACTGTTTTAAAGAGAAGAATATAATCCGTGCGGCCTACGCCTTTGAGCAGGCCAGGGGCAGCTGGCAGGCGCCGCCTCCGGCGCGGCAGTCTGAAAAGACCGGCGTCAGCAGGGCGGACCGTATTCTGACCGGGAAAGGGGTGGAGAGAAATGGCAAAACAGTATGAGACCGTCATAGGCCTGGAGGTTCATGTGGAACTGGCGACCAGGACTAAGATCTTCTGCGGGTGCTCCACCGCTTTCGGAGGAGCGCCCAACACCCACACCTGTCCGGTGTGTACCGGTATGCCCGGTTCCCTGCCGGTGCTGAATAAACAGGTGGTGGAGTATGCCATGGCGGTGGGCCTTGCCACCAACTGCCAGATCCATCCGTATTGCAGATTTGACCGGAAGAATTATTTTTATCCGGATAATCCCCAGAATTATCAGATTTCCCAGCTTTACCTGCCGATCTGCCACGACGGAGGCATCGAGGTCGAGACGGCGGCAGGCAAAAAAATCGTCCGCATCCATGAGATCCACATGGAGGAGGATGCCGGCAAGCTGATCCACGACGAATGGGAGGACTGTTCGTTAGTGGATTACAACCGCAGCGGCGTACCCCTGATCGAGATCGTGTCCGAGCCGGATATGCGCAGCGCCGAAGAGGTGATCGCCTACCTGGATAAGCTGCGCCTGATCATCCAGTATCTGGGGGCTTCCGACTGCAAGCTGCAGGAGGGGTCCATGCGTGCGGATGTAAACCTCTCCGTGCGCGAGATGGGTTCTGAAAAGCTGGGCACGAGGACGGAGATGAAGAACCTCAACTCCTTCAAGGCCATCGGTCGCGCCATCGAGGGGGAGCGCGCCCGCCAGATCGAGCTTTTGGAGGAGGGAAAGCCGGTGCTGCAGGAGACCCGGCGCTGGGACGACAACAAAGAATATTCCTATCCCATGCGTTCCAAGGAGGACGCGCACGACTACCGCTATTTCCCGGACCCGGATCTGACGCCGGTGGTGATCAGCGACCAGTGGCTGCAGGCGGTGAAGGACCGCCAGCCGGAGCTGCGCACCGAGAAACTGGCCCGCTACAGGGAGGAATTTGATATCCCGGAGTATGACGCCCGGATCCTCACGGAATCCAAGCAGATGGCGGACCTGTTCGAGGCGGCCACGGCCCTGTGCGGCAAGCCGAAAAAGGTTTCCAACTGGCTTATGGGCGAGACGCTCCGCCTGCTGAAGGAGGAGAACCTGGAACCGGAGGATCTGCGCTTCTCGCCGGAGCACCTGGCAAAGCTTATCGATCTGGCGGAGGCGGGGACGGTGAATCAGACTGTGGCGAAGGAAGTCTTCGAGCATATTTTCCGGGAGGATATCGACCCGGAGAAATATGTGCGGGAGCATGGCCTGAAGACCGTCAGCGACGAGGGCGCGCTGCGAAGCGCCGTGGAGCGGGTGATCGCCGACAACCCCCGGTCCGTGTCGGACTACCGGGGCGGCAAGACAAAGGCCCTGGGCTTTTTAGTGGGCCAGGCCATGAAGGCCATGAAGGGCAAGGCGGATCCGGGAGCGGTGAACCGGCTCCTGAGGGAGCTGCTGGGCTGAAACCGCCTTACGGCATATGTATGGGGCCGTCCCAAACAGGATTCGGGGACAGCCCTGTTTTTTGTTTTGCTATGAGATGCCTGATACCGGATCCCCCGTCTGTGGAGAAGGCCGCCCGCAGATTCTATGAACGGGCCGGTTTGCCGGAAAATACAACCGGGAGAAAATCAGGCTTGTTTTAGCGTCGGGTAATCGGTATAATATAAGCTATAGGAAACAGTGGTTCGCTTTTTGCTGTGGGGGATTGCTATGCATGGAGAAAACCGTAGAATAAAAGCAGTGATACTGGCCGGAGCGCTGACAGTCTGTTTGAGCGGCTGCTCCCGAAGTATGCTGAATTACCAGATTGCAGAGTGTATCGGGACGTTAGGGGAGTACGACAACAACGAGCCGGTGGAAACGCCGAAGATGCAGGCAGAGCGGGAGCGGCAGGAGTCCGAGGAGGCTCTGGCTCTGGCACAGGAGGAGGCTCTGGCCACTGCGGCATCCATGGCCCTCACTTACGATTATCAGGGCGCTATTGAGTACCTCAGCGGTTCCGAGGCGCTCAAAGGGGATGACCGCGCTCTGGAGGCCATTGAGGAGTATCAGAGCGCGATCAACAGTATGTATGTGTACGACGGGGCCATCGGCCATTTCTGCTTTACGAATCTCGTGATGGATACGGACCGGGCTTTTGACGGGGATGAGTACTCTGCCATATATCAGCAGAATATGATCACGATGGAGGAATTCACCAATATTCTGGATTCCCTCTATGAGAGCGGGTATATACTGATCGATATCCACGATCTTGCGCAGGAAACGGAAAGTACCGGGGGGAGCGTGACTCTGACGGAAAAAGAGCTCACGCTTCCCAACGGGAAAAAGCCGCTGGTATTTTCTGTGGAGAATCTGGATTACAGCAGCATCCGAAACGGGGATGGCGTAGCCACCTGCCTTGCCCTGGATGATGAGGGAGAGGTGGCGGCGGTCTACACAGACGAGGAGGGGCACGATCTGCTGGGCGCCTATGACGTGGTGCCGGCGCTGGAGGCGTTCATCGGCGAGCATCCGGATTTTTCCTATCTTGGGGCAAGGGGGATCATCGGCGTCGCCGGCACGAACGGCGTCTTTGGTTATAAGATCGAGGAAGATGCCGCGTCCGACTATGCGGAGAATCAGGAAACGGTCCGGGCGATCGCCGCAAAGCTGCTGGAGGACGGATGGACCTTTGCCAGCGAGGGCTACAGCTACCAGTATATGGGAGACATGACCTACGACACACTGAAAGAGGATATATCCCGGTGGAAGAGCACGGCGGGCCAGCTTCTGGGAGACTGCGACATACTGCTGTATCCCTATGGTTCCGAGGTGGATTATACCTCGGAGAAAGCGTCTTACCTGATCAATCAGGGGCTGCGGTATCTGGTGGGTATGTGGTCTGACGGCGACCATCTTGAAGTAAATTCCACCTATCTGCGCCAGACCCGGCGTACCGTGACCGGATATGTGCTTGAAAATTACCCCGGCAATTTCAGCGATTATTTCCCGGTTGCATCCATTATCGATCCCGCGCGCTGACCGGGTTGCCATATGGACGGGGCCGCTGCGTTTAACGCGATTAATTTCTTCAACTTTTTGCTATAATCTACTTTACAAGCGGCGGAAATAGGGGTATACTCATAGAACAAGATGTGGTTTGAAATCAAGAAGAAAATACCAGATATAGTAATCCAGGAGGAGAAAAAACGATGTATGTTATCAAGAAAGACGGCACGCACGAGGAGTTCAACGTGCAGAAAATCATTGTGGCTGTGAACAAGTCCGCCGCCCGTATTCTGTATAAGTTTACGGACGAGGAACTTCGTTTTCTCTGCGATTTCGCAAAGGAAAAGGCCGAGTCCCTGGGCCGGGAGGGCATCACCATCCAGGAGATGCACAATATCGTAGAGGGCGCCCTGGAGGCCGTGAACCCGGCGGTGGCAAAGAGTTACCGGGATTACCGCAATTACAAGCTGGACTTTATCCACATGATGGATGACGTATATACGAAGAGCCAGTCCATCCGTTATATCGGCGACAAGAGCAACGCCAACACCGACAGCGCTCTTGTGGCTACGAAGCGCAGCCTGATCTTTAATGAATTGAACAAGGAGCTGTACCGGAAATTTTTTATGACCAGGGACGAGTTGCAGGCCTGCAAGGACGGTTATATCTATATCCACGACCAGTCCGCCCGGCTTGACACCATGAACTGCTGCCTGTTCGATGTGGGTTCTGTTCTGAAGGGCGGTTTTGAGATGGGCAACGTCTGGTACAACGAGCCCAAGACCCTGGACACGGCCTTTGATGTTATGGGGGATATTATTCTGAGCACCGCCGCCCAGCAGTACGGAGGCTTTACGGTGCCGGAGGTAGACAAGATCCTGGCGCCTTATGCGGAAAAGAGCATAAAGAAATACAGGGAAGAATTTCTGAAATACGCCGATCCCTCCTGGCCGGGCCGGGAGGAGACCGCCAGGAAATACGCCCATGACAAGGTCAAGAGGGACTGCGACCAGGGCTGGCAGGGAATCGAGTATAAGCTGAACACGGTGGGCTCCTCCAGGGGCGACTATCCCTTTGTGACCGTGACATTGGGGCTTGGCACCTCCGAGATGGAAAAACTCGTTTCCATCTCTCTGCTTGAGGTACACAAAGGAGGCCAGGGCAAGGCAGGCAACAAGAAGCCGGTGCTTTTTCCGAAGATTGTGTTCCTGTATGACGAGAATATCCACTGCCCGGGCGGAGCCGGGGAGGATGTTTTCGAGGCCGGTATCGCCTGCTCCGCAAAGACCATGTATCCGGACTGGCTTTCCCTGACCGGCGAGGGATATATCTCCAGTATGTACAAGAAATACGGCAAGGTCATCAGTCCCATGGGCTGCCGCGCGTTCCTCAGTCCCTGGTATGAGCGGGGCGGCATGGAGCCGGCAGACGAGAACGACGTGCCTGTATTTGTAGGCCGCTTCAATGTGGGTGCGGTGAGCCTGCATCTGCCCATGATTTTGGCGAAAGCAAAGGCGGAGAGCCGGGATTTCTATGAGGTGCTGGACGAGTATCTGGAGATGATCCGGGGCCTTCATCTGCGTACCTACGATTACCTGGGAGAAATGCGGGCCTCCACGAATCCCCTGGCTTACTGCGAGGGCGGTTTTTACGGCGGTCATCTGGATCCCCATGATAAGATCAAACCGTTGCTGAAGCCCATGACGGCGTCCTTCGGCATCACGGCGCTGAACGAACTTCAGGAGCTTTACAATGGCAAATCCATCGCCGAGGACGGACAGTTTGCTTTGGATGTGCTCCGGCACATCAACGACAAGGTGAACGAGTTCAAGAAGGAGGACGGCTGGCTTTACGCCATTTACGGCACTCCGGCAGAAAGCCTGTGCGGACTCCAGGTAGAGCAGTTCCGCAAGAAATACGGTATCGTCCATAATGTATCCGACCGTCCCTACGTCAGCAACAGCTTCCACTGCCATGTGACCGAGGACATCACGCCCATTGAGAAACAGGATCTGGAAGGCCGTTTCTGGGAACTCTGCAACGGCGGCAAGATTCAGTATGTGCGCTATCCCATCGATTACAACATCGAGGCGATCAAGAGCCTGATCCGCCGGGCGATGAAGCTGGGCTATTACGAGGGGGTCAACCTCTCCCTGGCCTACTGCGACGACTGCGGACATCAGGAGCTGGAGATGGATGTGTGCCCGAAGTGCGGTTCCCGCAACCTGACGAAGATCGACCGCATGAACGGATACCTCTCCTACAGCCGGGTTCACGGCGACACCAGGCTGAATTCCGCCAAGATGGCGGAGATCGCCGAGCGTAAATCCATGTAGAAAGCCTGTATCGGGGACGAGATAGAATGGAGCGTTACGAAAATTACGAGGATCTGAAAAATACAACCAGGACCGTTTTGCAGGTGATCACCTCAGATACCCTTTATTACGGAATTTTTCTGGCGGTGGTGCTGGTAGTGGGCGTGAAGGTACTGGGCCTTCTGTTTCGTCCCATCCGCAAAAAGAAAAATATTCTGGTGAATTTCATACTGGGCTGTCTGCAGGCGGTCTGGGTCTGTGCCATCGGAATAAAAATATGCAGCCTGTCTTCGGTTCTGTCCGGTTTTGCGACCCAGATCCTCATGTCCTCCTCCCTGCTGGTGGTGGTACTGGGATTTGTGTTCCAGGAGGGGCTGACGAACATTGTCCACGGCCTTATTCTGCTGATCTTCAAGCCCTTCCATATCGGAGACCGGGTGCGCATCACAGTGGACGGGGAGAGCATCACCGGCTATATCCAGTCCATAGACCTGCGGAGCACGATCATCCAGAATGTGACAAATTCGTCCCATGTGATCGTCCCAAATTCCAAGATGGATACCTGTGTGATTGAGAACAGCCATTTTGATTCCCAGAGCTTCAGCTCCAATTTTCTGGATTTCACTGTTACCTACGGGACCAATCTGGAAAAGGCCATCGCGATCACGGCCCAGGAGGTGGCGGCCCATCCGTATGTGAGCGCGGTCCGGGAGAAGAATCATATTACGGACCCTGTGTCGGTGTTGGTGCGGGGACTGGAGGAGAGCGGCATCGCCCTGCGGGCCACGGTTCTCACCGAAACGGTGGAGGAAAATTTTGCGGCGTGCAGCGACATCCGTCGGCGTATCGTCTGGCGCTTTGCTCAGGAAGAGGATGTGAATTTTGCGTATATGCATGTGCAGCTTGTGAATGATCGGAGAGAACAATGCGCTGATTAACCGAAAAGAAAAGATAAATTAAATAAAAATTAATTTTTTTGAAAAAGATTAAATTTGCTTGCCCTTTTTGTATTTGCGTGCTATTATTTGCATGGATATGTTTGTCGCTTGGAATTTACAATGCGAAAGATTTTTTTGGATGTATATTCCGGGAGGAGTTGTAAAAGAATAAGATTATATTTTGGAGGGCAAAAAGATGAAAAACAGAATTAAGAAAATACTGTTTTTGCTGTCGCTGACCGGCTGCGTCACATTGCTGGCTACCGGCTGTGAACTGCTGAAAAAAGAGGATGAGACGGAGATCGTCATCGAGACGGAACCCGAGAGCGAAACGGAGACGGAGAGCGAAACGGAGACGGAGAGCGAGACGGAGAGTGAGACGGAAAGTGAGACGGAAAGCGAGACGGAGACCGAAGCCCGCCGGGATCTGACGGTGGACGAGGAACTGGCTGAGGCTACCGAGTATGACACGCTCCGCACCGCTTACGCTGCGGACGACGTCAATGTAAGAGAGCAGCCTGGCACGGGCGACGACGCTGTGGTTTTCGCCAGCTATGCCCAGGGCGATCCCATCATCATTGTAGGCGAGACGCCCAACTGGTACATTGTCGAGGTGGACGGTTATGATGTCAACGGCTACGTGTCCAAGGATTTCGTGTCTGATACGGAGGTGGCTCCCAGGTCTGACGACGATCAGGAAGGTTCCGGCGGGGATACCTCATCCGATACCGGAGATACGGTAGACGCTTCGGCAGGCGTAAGTTCTTCTGTTGACGCGGAGTACGGTGTGGGCGCTTATGCGGAATCATTCCAGATCACAGCCACCACCGGGGCGAATATCCGTGAGACGCCTTCTTCGGACGGCGAGATTATTGCCGTTGTGTCTTCCGGCGCCGTGGTGACGGTAGTGGGTTACACAGACCGCTGGTATAAAATCGAATACGACGGCGTTGTGGGTTATGTGAACCAGAACCTGTTTTCTGCGGAATAACAGGATACGATTGACTGGGCTGCCGGAAATTTCCGGCAGCCCAATTTTATATTTATGCAGGTTGTCTGCCGGAAAAATGGGGGGCCTGTGATTGGGACTGATTTACAGAATTTTCTTGGCATTTCCCTCAGTTTTGCATATAATAGGATTGTATGCAGAACGAGAGCATTTAGAAGTACAGGATGGAAAACAGAACAGGAGCCCTCGCGCAGTATGCGCCGGGGGCTTTTGCCGCACAGGAGCCTGGCCGCCCGCATAAAGGCAGGAACAGACAGAAAGGATCACCCCATGGAATGGAAAACACTCTTATGCCCGGAGCGCGCGCGCTCCATCTCTACCCGCTTTGGCGGGAGCCGCGATCTCCGCAGCCAGTTTGAAAAGGATTACCACCGGATTATCGGGAGCGCCTCGTTCCGGCGGCTCCAGGACAAGACCCAGGTATTTCCTCTGGACAAGAGCGATTTCATACGTACCCGCCTGACCCACTCTCTGGAGGTATCCTCCATTGCGAAGTCTCTGGGGCAGAACATCTCCCAGGATATTCTTCAGAATGGGCGGGATCCGGATTTTGACTGGCAGATGAAGGAGGATGTCTGCAATATTCTTCAGTGCGCGGGGCTGATCCACGACATCGGGAATCCGCCTTTCGGGCATTTCGGGGAGGGTGCGATCCGGGAATGGTTTAAGGAGAAGCTGCCGAAGCTGACCTATAAGGGCAGGCCGGTCACCAGTCTGCTGTCCTCCCAGATGCTGGCGGATTTTTATAATTTTGAGGGGAACGCCCAGGCGCTGCGGCTTCTGACAAAACTGCACTTTCTGGTGGATGAGAACGGCATGAACCTGACGTATGCCCTTCTGAACACCATCGTAAAGTATCCCGTGCCATCCACGAAAATAAATGAGCACAGCGGGGATATCAAGGATAAAAAGATGGGTTATTTCCTGGCGGAACAGGAGCTTTACCAGAAAATTTCCGCAGCGACCGGCGCCGTGGGGGTACGCCATCCCCTCACTTTTATCCTGGAGGCGGCGGATGATATCGCTTACAGGACAGCCGATATCGAGGATGCCTGTAAGAAGGGCTGCATCTCCTACCACACGCTCCTGATGGAACTGGAGAAGTATGAAGCGCAGGCCTCCCAGCGGGAACTGGAATATTTCAATGCGGCGCAGATCCTCAGGGACAAGTATGCCCAGGCGGAAAAACGGCACATTTCCGATAAGGAGGAATTCGCCATACAGAATTTCCTGGTGCGGGCGCAGGGCTTCCTGATCTCCTGCGCCACCTTTGGATTTATCAACAATTACCGGGCGATCATGGACGGAACCTACCGTTTTGACCTCTTTGAATTTACATACGCGAAGGGAATGATGCGGCTGCTTGGAGATCTGGCCTACCGTTACGCGTTTGTATCCGCTCCGATCTTCAAGCTGGAGATTGCGGCGGACACCGTGCTGAATTTTCACCTGGATCACTTTGTATCGGCGCTGCTGTATTATGATACGGAGGTGCCAAAGCGGGATGTGGAGGAAAAACGGATCGCGCTGATCTCAGAAAATTACAAGCAGGCCTATCACGCTTTCGCCGACGGAAAGAGCGAGGAGGAGCGGCTGTATCTGCGTCTGCTCCTTGTGACGGATTATGTCTGCGGCATGACGGACAGCTATGCAAAAAGCCTGTATCAGGAGCTTAGCGGGATTCAGTAAGAGCATAGCTGTCCCCGTTTCGTGTTAAATAGAGATTACGAAAGTATTAATAATAGGCGCTGAAAATTGAAATTATCAGTGTGTGACTTGCAGGAAATAAAAATGCGTGGTATTATGGACGGAGATGGTATGGATTCTTACCTGTTTTTTGTGTTTTTAAATGAAGGGTAAAAAGACACAATATAAAAATATAGAAGACAAGGGAGCTATAGAATGGAGGGTGCGGCATGTTGAGCAGAAAGAAAAGGTTTCCAGTCCTGTTTCTGGCGATGTCATTGGTTATCATGTGTTTTGCGGCGGGATGCGGTTCTCTGAAGATTGTTGAGGAGGAAACGGAGACCGAGACCGGGACGGAAACGGAATCCGAGACCGAGACAGAAACCGATACGGAGACCGAGACCGAGTTTGAGACAGATGTGGCGTATACATCGCAGGATAAGACGATTCGGATCACGCTTCCGGACAGCACATGGAAAGTAACGCAGGACGCGGACGAGATGCGCGTGTTTTCCTCCGGTTCCGCAGCGATGATCAATATTGTACACGCGGACTCCGACAGTGAGATGAAGAATCTCGCCGTCGCGAAGTCCAAGGAGGATCTGACGGAGAGCCTGACGAACCAGTATGCGGAGTCCAACGCGTTCCAGGTGGAAGAGTTTGAAAACCTCAGTTCCGGCACACTGGACACCTATGAATATGTGGTGAAATACAATTCCACCAGTATGTGGGCATACGCCATCACCTATGGTATTATTGCCGAGGACGAGGCCTATGTGATCACCGGCACGGTCACGGACAACAATAAAGTACTCCTGGAAGCGGTGAAGGAGTCGGTGGAGAGCTTCACGGTACTTGGCAATTCCACATTCAGCGCGCTGCCGGGAACCGTTGTAAACACCTCCCAGAGCGAGAGCCAGAGCGAGTCCGATGTGGAGGCGGAGATGGACAACCTTACCGAGTACAGCTCCAGTACCACGCTGTATGCGTCGGACAACGTATATATCCGTTCAAAGCCCAGCACCAGTTCGGAGCCCATTGGTTCTCTGAACCAGGGCGACCAGATCACAGTGACCGGGGAGACTTCCCAGTGGTTCCGGGTCAGCGTCAGCGGCAATGTGGGATATGTCAGCAAGGCGTTTCTGGTGAGCACGGCGCCGACGGCCAGCAGTTCCACTTCCTCCGGTTCGGAATTGAGCAGCTATTATGACTACGGAACAAGCTATACATATTATACCACCACCGGCGTCAACCTGCGGTCGCAGCCCAGCACGGACAGTGATCTGGCGGGAACCCTCGGAAGCGGACAGGCGATCACGGTAGTGGGCGAGACGTCCAACTGGTATGCGGTAAGCTATAACGGTTCCGTTTACTATATTTCAAAGTCCTATGTCAGCTCCACAGGTACCTCCGGTACGACCGAAACGGACGCAAATACCGGAGATAATACCGAAAATAATGCCAGCACAGGTACTTCCGGCGCGGTCAGCGGCACCATCGTGGACGCGTCCGTGGGCACCATTACGATCCAGGGCGACGACGGCAATACCTATATCCTGAACACCTCGGATGCGTACATCGACTCTGCGGACGGTATTTATACCGGGCTTTATGTCTGGGCTTCGGTGGACAATATGGGTTCCGGCGATACGCTGCACGCCACCGGCGTACTGGCATATTGAGAAACTTTATGAAAATAAAAACAGACGGTATTATATTGGATGTGGACGGTACGCTGTGGGATTCCACGCCCATTGTGGCCGGAGCCTGGATGCGGGCGGCCCGGGAGTGCGGATGCGCGGACCGCGTAATCACAGCGGATAGATTAAAAGGATTGTTCGGCAGGACCATGGACGCCATCGCCGAAAATCTGTTCCCGGAAGAGACGGCGGAAAAGCGCGCCAAAATCATGGAACGGTGCTGCCGCTATGAGCACCAGGCGCTCGAGAGGGACAGGCGCTGGCTCTGCTATCCGGGCGTGACCGAGACGGTAAAGGAACTGTCAAAGCGTGTCCCGGTGTGCATCGTCAGCAACTGCCAAGCAGGTTACATTGAGCTTTTTCTGGAAAAGACGGGGCTTGGTCCTTTCGTCCGTGACATGGAATGCTTTGGCAACAACGGGAGGGGTAAGAGTGAAAATATCCGCCTGGTGGCGGATCGCAATCGGATGGCCCACCCGGTCTACGTGGGGGATACCCAGGGGGACTGCGACGCCTCCGACGGAGCGGGCGTACCCTTTATCCTTGCGGCCTACGGTTTTGGAACGGCGGACCGCAGCGCAGCCAGGCTGGAGGATTTCGGGCAGCTTAGCCGGATCGTAGAATCCGTATAACGATTCAACTGATAAAATTCAAGGGCTGCCGCATTATTTCATGCAACCGGCATTCATAGCCGTAGTGTGAAATAGTGCGGCAGCCCTCTTTTATTCGGCTGGTTCCCAGCCCGCGTAGAGCGTCATGGATTCCGTGACGGTATCCTCCTGCAGACCCCAGGGCTCCAGGAGATTTTCATCCGTGTACCAGCCGGTGAAGCGGTAGCCCTCTCTGGTGGGCTCTTCCACATCTTCGATCCGTTCGCCGTACATCAGCTTCCGGCTTTCCACCGCGGTGCCGCCCATGGAATTGAAGGTGACGGTAAAGCCCCGGTGGGCGATGCCGAACGCCATGCAGATAACCAGGGCGGCGCACAGCGCCACGATGATGCCGTTCAGGCTTTTCACCGAGATGTTGACATTTTTGTAAAGGCCGCGCATTTGCTTCCCGGTTTTCTCCGGCGGCTGCGCCGCCTTTTTCGGTTGTTGTATTTTTCCCGTGTCCTTATCCATATCAGCAGAACCTTTTATTTCCGTACAAGATACTTTCTCATATCAATGGCGCAGGCGATCAGGATGATCAGTCCCTTGATGATGTAGAGCATGTTGGCATCCACCGCGAGGAAGTTAAGGCCTGTGAAGATGATCTGCAGAAGCAGAACACCGATCACGATGCCGCTGATCCGTCCGATACCGCCGACGAAGGATACGCCGCCGATTACGCAGGCCGCGATGGCGTCGCACTCGTAGTTGAGGCCGGTGCTGGCGTTGGCGGACGCGATACGCGCTCCGTCAAGGAAACCGGTGACCGCATACATCATGCCGGCCAGAACAAATACCATAATGATCGTGAGAGATACGTTTACACCGGACACATTCGCCGCCTCCTCGTTGGAACCCACCGCAAACATATTTTTGCCAAAGGTGGTCTTGTTCCAGATGATCCACATGAGGAACGTCAGAACCACGGCGTACAGCACGTAGCGGGGGATCGCAACCCCGCCCACCTTGAAGAGCGTGCCGGTGACCAGGGTACGGTAACCGTCTGTCAGGCCGCTGAGGGTCTGCCCGTTGTTCGTGCCGTTTTTCAGATACATCAGGATGATGCCGTATGTAATGAGCTGTGTGGACAGGGTTACGATGAACGGATGCAGCTTGAATTTCGCTACGCTGAAACCGTTCACAAAGCCCACCGCCGCGCCGGACGCCAGGATGATCAGGAGAACTGCCGGAATCGGCATCGCGCTGGTCATATTCGGAAACACCTTAAAGGTGGTCGTCAGAAGCGAGGCGGAGATACAGGCCGTCAGACCGACTACACGGCCTGCGGAAATATCCGTACCGGTCAGGACGATACAGCCGCCGATGCCCAGGGCGATCGGAAGCTTTGCCGCCGTCAGGGAAATTACGTTGATGATGGAAGACAGGCCCAGGAAGGCCGGCTTCTGGATCGCGATATAGATGACTGCCGCGATAATGATAATGTACATGGCATTATTGAGCAAAAGATCACCTATTTTTGCCTTTTTATCCTTAGATGAGAGCGCTTTGAATTCTGTTATTTTATTTCCAGCCACAATCGATACCTCCTGTCACTATGCATATTTCGCAGCCAGAGTCATAATCTCTTCCTGCGTTGTTGTCCTTGCGTCCACTTCTCCTGCCAGCCTGCCGCCCGACATAACCAGAATCCGGTCGCATACGCCCAGCAGCTCCGGCATCTCGGAGGAAACCATGATTACGCTCTTTCCTTCTTTTGCGAGATTCAGGATAAGCTGATAGATCTCGTATTTGGCGCCTACATCGATTCCTCTGGTGGGTTCGTCCAGCAGCAGCACTTCCGGATCGGTCAGCAGCCAGCGGGCCAGAATTACCTTCTGCTGATTACCGCCGGACAGGGAGCGGATTTGGGTTTTCTGGCTCGGCGTTTTGATGCGCAGCGCCTGGATGCCCCAGTCCGTCGATTCCCTCATTTTCTGCTCGTTCAGGAACGGTCCTACCAGATATTTGGACAGGCTGGAGATCGTGGTGTTCGCCTGCACGTCCCGGATGGCAAAAATACCGGTGGCCCGGCGCTCCTCCGTGAGCATTGAGAATTTATTGCCCAGGGATTCTTTGGCGTTTCGGTTTTTCACCCGCTGTCCGTGGAGATATATTTCCCCCTCCTTGCGCGTCGCAATGCCAAATATATTTTCCAGAAGTTCTGTCCGCCCGGAACCGTCCAGCCCGGCCACGCCCAGAACCTCGCCCTTTTTCGCCGTAAATGAAACATTCTGCAGCCTGGAGTATGCTGCGGTCAGACCTTTCACCTCGAGAATTGTCTCGCCGGGCACATTGTCCTTTTCCGGATACCGGTTTGTCAGTTCCCGGCCTACCATCAGACGAATGATCTCATTCATTGTCAGTTCCTTTGCGGGTCTTGTCGCGACCCATTTTCCATCGCGCATGATGGTCACTTCGTCGGAAATACGCAGAATTTCTTCCATTTTATGAGAAATGTAGATAATTCCGCAGCCACGGTCCCGAAGCATATTGATGATGCGGAACAGGTGCTCCACTTCCTCCTCCGTCAGCGAGGAGGTGGGTTCGTCAAACACGATGACCTTCGAGTTGAAGGAGACGGCCTTTGCGATTTCAACCATCTGCCGCTGGGACACAGGCATGGTACTCATAATTCTCTTTGGGTCTACGGAAATATCGAGATCGTCAAATACCTTTTTTGTCGCGTCATACATTTTCTTTTCGCTGGTAAGCGGGACAAATTTGCTGATCTTCGGGAACCGTCCCAGCCACATATTGTCCATGACATTGCGCTTGAGGGCCTGGTTCAGCTCCTGATGCACCATCGCAACCCCGTTTTCCAGCGCCTCTTTCGAGGTCTTGAAATTGACCTCCTTTCCTTCCAGGAAAATATGGCCTGTATCCTTGCTGTAAACTCCGAAAAGACATTTCATCAGAGTGGATTTTCCGGCGCCGTTTTCCCCCATCAGGGCGTGTACTGTCCCGGCTTTCAAAGTCAAAGACACATCGTCGAGGGCTTTGACGCCGGGAAATGCTTTGCTGATTCCCTCCATTTTGAGGAGGACGTTCTGATTACCGGATGTAGTTTCTCTGTTTTCCAAATTCTTCCCCCCATTCTGAACGGTAATGCCGAACCGGCATTCAAAAACGATCGGTATTATGGAACTGCAGCCGCACCCACGTGCGGCCGCAGCTTCAGAGATTTCTGTTATGTGAAATTGTGATGGAATGCGGTTGCATTCATCGATTATTCCTCTCCTGTATAGGTGGCGTACGGGATATTTACACGCCATGTTCCGACGATGTTGTCCTCGTCCACATCCGCGAACGTATCCGCGCCGGTCAGGAAGTTCTCCGTGATCTGTGCGATGGTGTTTGCCATACCGTCGGCGTCCTGTTTGATCGTACCGGTCATGGTACCGGCTGCGATGTATTCCTTCGCCGTATCCGTAGCGTCAACGCCGAATACCGGGATCACAACGGATTCGCCGCCTTCCAGATTGTAGCCTGCGTTCTGAAGAGCGGTAACGGAGCCGATCGCCATCTCATCGTTGTTTGCGATTACCAGCTCTACCATGTTGCCGTTTGCTTCGCTGTACTGGGAGAGGATCGTCTGCATATAAGTATTTGCCGCTGTTGCGGACCATGCGCCGTCCTGGTCTACCAGATAAAGATCTGTGTTGGCCGAATCATAGAAGGACAGCTCCGGATAGCCTGCCTCTGTGATAACGGCGTTTGCATCCTCAAGGCCGTATTGTGTACGCGCGATTGCCTCTGCGTTGCCTTCCTGGCCCTTGAACATAACGTAGGAGATCACTCCGTCGCCGTTCAGGTCGATGTCGTCGTAGTTCGCGACTACATACTCACCGATCATCTCGCCCTGCATATGGCCGGCCATTTCATAATCCGTACCTACAAATACGCCGGAATCATAACCGGTAACCACTTCTTCACTTACGGAACGGTTGAAGAAGATAACCGGAACGTCCTGTGCGCTTGCCAGGTCGATGATGTTCTGAGCTGCGTCGTCAGAGCCGCTGTCTACCAGGTTCACAACCAGAAGGGAGGTTCCCTGCGCCAGCGCGGTGGTCACCTGCTCGGTCTGTGTGGTCTGGCTGTTGTTGCTGTCATAGTCCTGATACTCGATGCCGGCTTCGTCAAAAGCAGCATCCAGAGCCGAACGTACGCTGGAGATATAGGTATCGCTGTAGGTATAATAGAATACCGATACCGTGCCGTCGATCTCGTCAGCGGAAACAAACAGGTTCATGCTCATAACCAGGCATGCTGTGAGTAAGATACTGAGTAACTTTTTCATGTTGAAAGCCCTCCTTTTTATTTTGTAAAAAAAATTATAACATGAATTTTCCAGAAAAAAAACAGAAAAATGCATTTTTTTTGTGCAAAAATACATTTTTCCAATCATCCGCGACCGGGAGGAGATCCTGCGCTTGATCAGTCAGGAACGATATATGAGCGCGGCTTTTCATGGCTGGAATGGGGGACAGCAGAATAATAACCGGAAAAAGGGAGACAATAAGGCCAGGAAGTCCCTAACGGGATATCGTAATGCCCGGGGAAAACCGGACAATAACGATGCGTCGGCAGGAGGAGAAACGATGGCAGTCAATCAGATGGCAGGAAAGCAGAGCATTGAGTTTCAGGAGGCCCCGCATATTATCAGCAGCGGGTCGGTGGTGGGACCGAAGGAAGGAGAAGGGCCGCTGGGAGAGTGGTTCGACCTTGTGGCGCCGGATGCCGGATTCGGGGAGCAGACCTGGGAGGAAGCGGAGAGCACGATGCAGAAAGAGGCGCTGCAGACGGCCATCGGCAAGGCAAAGCTGGAGAACCGGCAGGTGCGCTATCTGTTCGGCGGAGACCTTCTGGCACAGCTTATAGCCACATCCTTTGGGAACGTGGCTGCGCAGATCCCGCTGTTCGGGCTGTACGGGGCCTGTTCTACGTGCGGGGAGTCTCTTGCGCTTGCGGCCATGACGGTGGCCGGCGGCTATGCGGACTATGCTGCGGCGCTGACTTCCAGTCATTTCGGAAGCGCGGAAAAGGAGTTCCGATTTCCCCTGGGATATGGGAATCAGCGTCCCCTTTCAGCTACCTGGACGGTCACCGGAAGCGGAGCCTTTATACTTGCCCCCAAGGGCGGACATGTGAGGGTGGCAGGAGTCACCCCGGGAAAAATTGTGGACATGGGTGTGAAGGACAATATGAATATGGGCGCCTGTATGGCGCCGGCGGCCTGCGACACGATCTGCCGGAATCTTATGGATTTTAACCGGCAGCCAGGAGATTATGACCGGATCATCACGGGAGACCTGGGAACGGTGGGGCAGAAGATCGGGCTCGAGCTGCTGAAGGAAAAGGGCTTTGATATTTCCGGACAGCATATGGACTGCGGGATCGAGATCTATGACGCCGAAAAGCAGGACACTCATGCCGGAGGAAGCGGCTGCGGCTGCGCGGCGGTGACGCTGGCGGCCATGATCCTGCCAAGACTGCGCAAGGGTATCTGGAAGAGGGTACTGTTCGTGCCCACCGGGGCGCTTCTGTCAAAGGCCAGCTTCAACGAAGGGCAGACAATCCCGGGCATCGCCCACGCCATCGTGCTGGAGCACTGTTAAGGAGGAAGAAAAATGGATTATGTAAAAGCGTTTCTGATCGGGGGCCTGATCTGCGCCCTGACCCAGATATTGCTGGAAAAGACGACCCTTCTCCCGGGACGGGTCATGGTGATCCTGGTGTGCCTGGGGGCGGTTCTGGGAGCGGTGGGGATCTACCAGCCTCTGATCGATTTCGCCGGGGCGGGGGCTTCCGTACCCCTTCTGGGATTTGGGAATACGCTTTGGAAAGGCGTAAAGGAGGCGGTGGACGACAAGGGCGTGCTGGGGCTGTTTACGGGCGGTTTCAAGGCAAGCGCGGTGGGAATCAGCGCGGCGCTGATCTTCTCCTACCTTGCGAGCCGTATCTTTGAACCGAAAATGAAGGACGAATGAAAAGAGCCGCGCCATAGGCCCGGGATTGGCGCAGGAGAGCCGCGCCGGAAACCGGACGTGAAACCGCTCTTGACATAAAACCGCTGACAGGGGTAATATGTCTGAGAAAATGAAAAGCGGCCGGGAACAGCAGCCGGGTGCGGGCGGACACCGCGAAGGGCGGCGGCTGATGATCGCCCGGGAAGCGTATGAGGCGGTTATGAGAATTCTGGAGGTAAGCTATGGAGATTAAAGAGCTGGTAAAAAAGCAGAGGGATTATTTTGAGACAGGCAAAACCAGGGACGTGTCCCGGCGGCTGGCGGCGCTGAAAGCCCTCCGGAAATCGATTCTGAAACATGAAAAGGAAATTCACGCGGCTCTGCACGCGGATCTGGGCAAATCCGGGAGCGAGGCCTATATGTGCGAGACAGGTATGGTGCTCAGTGAAATTTCCTATATGATCGGACACCTGAAACGGTTCGCCCGGGAGAGAACCATGCCTACGCCTCTGGCGCAGTTCCACGCCAGAAGCTTTACCTCTCCGGAGCCCTACGGCGTGACGCTGGTCATGTCGCCCTGGAATTATCCCTTCATGCTCTCTCTGGAGCCGGTGGTCGGGGCCATTGCCGCCGGGAACTGCGTGGTGGTAAAGCCAAGCGCCTACGCCCCGGCCGCTGCGGATGTGATCGAAAAGGTGATCGGAGCGTGCTTCTCCCCCCATTTTGTGGCGGTGGTGAAGGGCGGCAGGGCAGAGAACACGGCGCTGCTGGAGCAGAAATTTGATTTTATTTTTTTTACAGGCAGTGTGAAAGTGGGACGGCTGGTGATGGAGAAAGCCTCCCGGTATCTGACTCCGGTATGTCTGGAACTGGGGGGCAAGAGTCCCTGCATCGTGGACAAGACCGCGAATATAAAGCTGGCAGCCCGCCGGATCGTTTTTGGAAAATATCTGAATCTGGGACAGACCTGCGTGGCGCCGGATTATCTGTTTGTGCATAAAGAGGTGGAGGACCGTCTGCTGGCGGAGATCGTGAAGTGCATCCGCGCCCAGTTCCGGGACGAGCCTCTGGAGAATCCCGATTACGGGAAAATCATCAATGAGAAGCATTTTGACCGGCTTCTGGGTCTGATGAAGAGCGGGACCGTCCGGTTTGGCGGCGAAAGCAGGCGGGAGACGCTGCAGATCGCGCCCACGGTCCTCACAGGCGTGACTCCCTCCAGCGCGGTGATGCAGGAGGAAATCTTCGGGCCGATCCTTCCGGTTATGACGTTTCAGGATCTCTCGGAGGTGATTACATATGTAAATCGTCATGAAAAACCACTGGCGCTCTACCTGTTCACCGGAAGCCGCAAGGTGGAGAAAAAGATTCTGAAAAGCTGCAGCTTTGGCGGCGGCTGCATCAACGACACCATCATCCATCTGGCAACCAGCCACATGGGGTTTGGCGGCGTGGGCGGCAGCGGCATGGGCAGCTACCACGGACGGGACAGCTTCGAACTGTTCAGCCACCGCAGGAGCATTGTGAAAAAATATACGTGGATCGATCTGCCGATCCGCTACCAGCCGTACACGGACCGGAAAAAGGCGCTGTTAAAATTATTCCTGAAATAGAAAAAAAGATAGCTATTTTTACAAATACATGATAATATAGGAGCGGTGCAGGACGCATTTCAGAGGGGCAGGGCGAGGGTTTTGCCCCTTTGTGATGTGTCTGCGGGGTTTATAACAGTATTATCAGAAAAGAGGAGAACCACATGTATCTGTTTTATTTTTCGCTGTGGGTCATCTTTAACGGGAAGATCACGTTGGAGATCTGCCTGCTGGGCGTGGTGATCGCAACCGTGGTGTTTGCCTTTAGCTGCAAATTCCTGAATTACAGTATCGCAAGAGAACGAAGGCTGATGAAAAACAGCGTCCGTTTCCTCTGCTATTGCGTTGTGCTTGTGAAAGAGATCGTCAAAGCCAATTTTGCGGTTATGCATATGATCCTTTCCCAGCGGGAGGAGCTGGAACCGGTGATCGTGGAATTTCAGTCGGATATGAAGACTTCCACGGGGCAGGCCCTGCTGGCGAACGCCATCACCCTGACACCGGGGACGATTACCGTATCCCAGGAGGGGACGGGTTACGTAGTACACTGTCTGGACGAAAGCCTGGCGGAGGGAATCGATACCTCCGTTTTAGTGGAAAGACTTTCCGGACTTGATCTTGGAGGAAAGGAGGCAGAGTGATGAACAGTCAGATTCCCGGACTTGAAACGGCCTGCCATGTACTTTTCGTGGCGGCGCTGATCTTTCTGGCAGTCATGGTGGTACTGTGTCTGCTCCGTGCGATCATCGGCCCAAGGGTTACGGACCGCATTGTGGCGGTTAATATGACCGGCACGATGGTGATTGTCATCATAGCGATCCTGGCTGTTATGCTGGAGGAAGGATATCTTACAGATATCTGTCTGATCTACGCCATGATGAGCTTCCTGGCGGTGGTTCTTCTGGCGAAGGTCTACACGGGTATTTACCTGGAAAAGAAGGAAAAGGAGGCGAAGAAGGATGGCGGCGATTGAATGGATCCGTTTTCTGGCAGGGGCTTTTTTCCTGCTGTTCGGGCTGGTCATCTTTTTTGTTGAGATGGTAGGGGTTTTCCGTTTCCGCTACGTCCTGAACCGGATGCACGCGGCGGCCATGGGGGATACCCTCGGGATCGGGTTTTCCATTGTCGGATTGATTTTTATCAGCGGTTTTAATTTCACGTCCCTGAAGCTGCTTTTCATTATTCTATTTTTGTGGTTTTCATCGCCCACCGCTTCCCACCTGGTGGCACGTCTGGAAGTGACCACGGATGAGGAACCGGAAAAGCATTACAGAAGGATGGCGCTTCGTACGCTGGAGGAGGAGCTGTGCCGGGAAGCGCAGGAGAAAGCAGAGTGCGCGCCGGAGCCTTCCGCGGGGCATACGCAGGCAGATACGGCGGAGTATGGGAAGGAGGAAGCGTAGTATGCAGGTATTTACATATATTCTGTTCGGATTCCTTATCGTCTGCGCCGTCTCGGTGAGCCTTTCCAGGAATCTGCTGAATTCCATTCTGATTTATATGTCTTTCAGCCTGATCATGTCGATCATCTGGATCCTGCTGGAGTCCCCGGATCTGGCGATCACGGAGGCGGCTGTAGGGGCCGGCGTCACCAGCCTTCTGTTCTTTGTGACGCTGAAAAAGATTCACGCGATGGTAAAGATGGACCAGGATGAGGAGGGGAAAGAGGATGAGTAGGAAGCTTTCTCAGGAAGAATACAAACAAACCCTCTCCTTCCGTCTGAAGCAGTGGCTGGACGGGTCGAAGGATTATTACATCGACGCGCTGGAGATGCGTCCCCAGACTGCGCCGGAAGAAGATAACGCGCAGAAAGAATGGCGGGTACAGGAAAAAAAGAGACGGCGCGACCGGCTCTATGATGTGGAGAACAATCCGGAGATGCGTCTTTTCAGAAAGTTCTACAGGGTATTCTCCGTGCTGTTCTGCATCTTCCTGATGCTGCTGATGCTGACGGCCGTGTCTTATCTGCCGACCATCGGAAATTCCACAAACCCGGCGGACAACGAGGTGGCGGCCCGCTATATCGAAAACGGCCTTCAGGAGACCGGCGCGGTCAATATCGTCACCGGCATGATCCTGGACTACCGTGCTTTCGATACCCTGGGAGAGTCCCACGTGCTGTTCATCGCCACCTGCGCAGTGTTGATCCTGCTTCGCCTGGATGATGAAAAACAGCTCGAGTTTGAGGATACGGTAAACGACCGGGAATATGAGCCAAAAAAAGATGTGATCCTGCAGACGGGGGCCCGCGTGCTGGTTCCGGCCATCATCATTTTCGGTATCTACGTGATTCTATGCGGCCATCTGGGGCCAGGCGGCGGTTTTTCCGGCGGCGCGATCATCGGCGCGGGACTGATCCTGTATCAGAACTCTTTTGGGTTTAAGAATACCCAGCGTTTCTTTACCGCTTCCACCTACAAAAAGCTGAGCTTCGGGGCGCTGGCCTGCTACAGTCTGTCGAAGTGTTACTCTTTTTACACAGGAGCCAACCACATTGAGAGTATAATTCCCCTGGGAACGCCGGGAGCCATACTCAGCAGCGGCCTGATCCTCATCCTGAATATCTGCGTGGGAATCGTGGTGGCCGGAACGATGTATACCTTCTATGTGATGTTCCGGAAGGGAGGATATTGATATGAACCTGGCAAATCTTTTGAACAACTATGAAGAGGCCCTCGCCATGATCCTGTTCTGCATCGGGTTTTCCAATCTGCTTCTGCAGAAAAACCTGATCAAGAAGATCATCGGCCTGAACATCATGGATTCCGCGACGTACCTCTTTCTGGCGCTGAAGGGCTATGTGGAGGGCAGGAAAGCCCCCATCGTGACCGACGGCATTCAGAGCGTGGAGGCGTACATAAACCCCATCCCCAGCGGCCTGGTGCTGACTGGCATCGTAGTGTCCGTGTCCGTGACAGCCCTGATGCTTTCCCTGACGATCCGTCTCTACCGCAGGTATCACACCCTGGACATCGACGAGATTATGACCCGTCTGAAAAAGGAGGGATTGTGATGGCGCCCGTACAGAATTTTCCTTTTATATCGATCATTCTGTCCCTGTTTGCAGGTCCTCTGTCCTCTGTTTTAAGCGGGAAAAAGGCCAGATGGCTGAACATGGCGGTGATCACGGCGATCGGCGCCATGTCCTGCTGCGTACTGGCTTTTGTGGTGGGGTCGGGAGAGTCCTATGTATACCTGATGGGGCACTTTCCGGCGCCCTGGGGCAATGAGATCCGCGTCGGCGTACTGGAGGCAGTCATGGCCGTGTTCTTCTGTGTGATCATGCTTCTGTGCATGATGGGCGGTATGGCCGAGCGGAAGCTGGAGATCGAGAGCTCCAAGGAAAATCTATACTATGTCATGGTGAATCTGCTGTTGTCCTCTTTGCTGGCGCTGATCTATACCAACGACCTGTTTACCGCCTACGTGTTCGTGGAGATCAATACGATCTCCGCCTGCGGGCTGATTATGATCCGCCAGAACGGCCGGACCATTGTGGCGGCTACCCGGTACATGATTATGAGCCTGATCGGATCCGGGCTTTTCCTGCTGGGAATCTGTTTCCTGTATGATATGACCGGCCACCTTCTGATGAGCAACATCCAGGAACAGGTGGCGCTGCTGCATAAGTCAGGGCAGTACCACGTCCCGCTGCTGATCTGCTTCTGCCTGCTGTCGGTGGGGCTGGCGATCAAGAGCGCCCTGTTTCCCTTCCACGCATGGGTGCCGGACGCATACGGCTATTCCACGGTATCCTCTGCGGCGATCCTGTCTTCCCTGGTATCCAAGGGATACATTTTCCTGCTGGTAAAGATTTTTTACCGCGTGATCGGTTTTGACATTATCTGCGACAGCAAAGTGATCCACGTGCTGTTCGTGTTCGGCATCCTGGGCATGATCATAGGCTCCGTGGACGCCATCATGGAGAGCAACGTCAGGCGGATGATCGCCTACTCCTCTGTAGCGCAGATCGGATATATCTATATGGGCCTTGGCCTTGGAACCACGGCGGGGGTGGTAGCCAGCGTGTTCCACATCCTGTCCCACGCCGCGACGAAGGCGCTGCTCTTTGTGGCGGTTTCCGGATTGATTGACGCCTCGGGGGGCAGCGAGGATTTCTTTGACCTGACGGGCGCCGGATACCGGAACAAGGTGGCGGGGGTGGCTTTCACAGTGGGCGCTCTGTCCATGGTGGGCATTCCCGGTTTTTCGGGGTTTATCTCAAAGCTGCTGTTTGCCCAGGCCGGCGTGGGGCATGAACACAAGATGCTGCCCACGCTGATTGCCCTTGCCATCAGTACGATTCTGAACGCAGTTTATTTTATGAAGACCGTGATCCGGATCTATACGCCTGAAGCCAGAGCCGGAAACAAACCGAAGCACTTTCGCGGAATCACAGCGAAGGAACAGCCGGTCAAAGCGGTGGCAATGGTCTGCTTCGTCATTTTGAACCTGATTCTCGGGCTCTGTTCGGATCCCATCATCCGGCTGCTCGAGAATGGTCTTCAGATGTTTGCGTAAAGGAGGAGAAAAAGCATGCGTATTTGGATTTTGTTACCTGTATTTCTGCCGGTGGCCGCAGGGGTGTATCTGCTGGCTGTCTCGGCAATCGGAAAGATCCGGGGGCTTTCGGAACCGGATGAGGGAGGGCTGAAAAAAATCCATCTGTTTTCCATAACTGTGCTTGGAATATCTGCCCTGCTTGCCGTCGCGGTAGCCTGGAGCGGGGACTGGACCCTCACCCTGTTTTATCTGATGAAGGACGTGCCTGTCTATTTCCAGGTGGACGATATCGGAAGGGTGTTTGCTACGCTGATCAGTGTGATCTGGACGGCGGTCTGCATCTATTCCTTTGTGTATATGAAGCATGAGGGGGAGGAACGGCGGTTTTTCGGATTTTATCTCGTGGTCTACGGCGTGCTGATGGCCCTTTGCTTTTCCGGGAATATGGTCACCATGTATATGTTTTACGAATTGATGACCCTGACATCCATGCCCCTGGTGCTGCACAACGGCTCAAGAGAGGCCATCATGGCCGCGCTGAAATACCTGTTTTACTCCATGTGCGGCGCGTATCTCGGCCTTTTTGGCATTTTCTTCCTTTATAAATACTGCCCGACCCTGACCTTCACGCCGGGCGGCGTCCTGGACGGGGCTGCGGCGGCGGGCAGCCAGGGGATTGTGCTGGCTGCGGTGTTTGCGATGCTGGTGGGCTTCGGCGTGAAAGCGGGTATGCTGCCCCTCCACGCGTGGCTGCCCACGGCCCATCCGGTGGCTCCGTCGCCGGCCTCCGCCGTGTTGTCCGGCATCATTGTAAAATGCGGCGTACTGGCGATTATCCGCACGGTCTACTACGTGGTGGGACCGGACTTTATCCGGGGCACCTGGGTACAGACCGCGTGGATGGTACTCACACTGATGACTGTTTTCATGGGTTCCATGATGGCCTTCCGGGAACCGGTATTCAAAAAGCGGCTGGCTTACTCTACGGTGAGCCAGGTTTCCTATATCCTGTTCGGCCTCTCAGCCCTCTCCCAGACGGCCATGACGGGGGCGCTGCTCCATGTGGTGTTCCACGCCTTTATCAAGTGCGCCCTGTTCCTGACCGCCGGAATTGTAATCTTCCGCTCCGGAAAGACCCGGGTGGAGGAGCTGAAAGGCCTGGGCAGGGAGATGCCTAAAACCCTGTGGTGCTATACCTTTGCGTCTCTGGCGCTGATCGGTATTCCCCCCACAAGCGGTTTTGCCAGCAAATGGTATCTGGCGCAGGGCGCCCTTGAGGCAGATATCGGCGTATTCCGCTGGATCGGTCCGGCAGTGCTGCTGATCAGCGCGCTGCTTACGGCGGGTTATCTGCTTCCGGTGACCATGAACGGCTTTTTCCCGGGGAAGAACCCGGAACAGACGACATGGGAAAATCTGGAGCCTCCTAAGGGAATGCTGCTTCCGCTGGCGTTTCTGGCGCTGATGGCGGTGCTTTTCGGCGTGTTCCCGAATCCGCTGATCCGTTATTTCAGCCAGATCGCGGCATCGGTACTGTAGAGGGGAGGAGATGCAATGAATGCGGCAATTTTAGCGGTCGTTGTACTGCTGCCCATACTTGCGGGGGCGCTGATCCCGCTGCTCCCGTTTAAAAACAGAAACCAGATGATGATCTTCATGGAGGGAGCGGTGCTGGCCACCTCGGCGCTGACGATCCTTACGCTGTTCCAACGGCCCCAGGATGCTTTTGTGCTGTTCAGGATCACGGGGAACCTCTCCCTCAGCTTCCGGCTGGACGGCCTGGGGACCGTATTTGCGGGAATCGTATCCACCCTGTGGCCCCTGTCCACCCTGTATGCGTTTGAATACATGAAGCATGAGGAACACGAGAAGATCTTTTTCATGTTCTTCACTGCCACCTACGGTGTGACCCTGGGCATTGCCCTGGCGGAAGACATCGTGACCATGTACTGTTTTTATGAACTCCTGACCCTGGTGACGCTGCCCCTGATCCTCCACACCCTGACGAGGGAAGCGGTGCTGGCGAGCCGCACCTACCTGTATTATTCCCTGGGGGGAGCGGCCTTTGCCTTTATCGGCATGATCTTCATCCTCAGCTATGGCTCTACCTCCGATTTTGTCCCGGGAGGCGTGCTGGATATGGCGAAGCTGGGGAATCACACAAATCTGCTCCTGGTGGTCTATGTGCTGTGCTTCTGCGGCTTCAGCGTCAAGGCGGCCATGTTCCCGTTTTCCGGGTGGCTGCCAAAGGCCGGCGTCGCGCCCACGCCCGTGACGGCCCTGCTTCACGCGGTTGCCGTTGTGAAAGCAGGGGCCTTTACCCTGATGCGCGTGACGTATTACAGCTTTGGAACGGAATTTCTGAGGGGAACCTGGGCCCAGTACGCGGTTATGACGCTGGTTATCATCACCATTGTGTACGGCTGCAGCCGGGCGCTGAAGGAGACGCATCTGAAGCGCCGGCTGGCCTGGTCCACAGTGAGCAACCTTTCCTACATTCTGTTCGGGGTGGTGATGATGACGCCCCTGGGACTGGTGGGCGCGCTGAGCCACATGATCTTCCACGCGGTTATGAAAATCTGCAGTTTCTTCTGCGCCGGCGCGGTGATCTACAAGACGGGCAGGAACTATGTGTATGAACTGAACGGCTTCGGGCGTAAAATGCCGAAGGTCTTTGGCGCATTTACGATCTCGGCCATGGCCCTGATGGGTGTGCCGGGACTATGCGGATTCATCAGCAAATGGAATCTGGTGAAGGCCGCAGTGGAAAGCCGGAATCCCCTGGCCTACGCGGGGATCGCTGCGCTGCTTATTTCGGCGCTGCTGACGGCCATCTATATGCTGTCGATCTCGGTCCGGGCGTTTTTCCCGGGAAAGGATTTTGATTATGACACGATCCGCGACGTAGAGGATCCAAACTGGATGATGCTCCTCCCGCTGGCGGTGTTTGTGATTGCAATGTTTGTCTTTGGCCTGCACTCCGCCCCGGTGATCCGGGGGCTGGAATCCATCGCGGCCCAGATGCAGTAGAAAGGAGGAATTGATATGAATATGAATCCGGTATTGCCATTCCTTGTATTTTATCCGTTCCTCGGAGGGCTGTTGGCGTACGCGGTGGGGACCAGGAGCGAGACGGCCAGAGATTATCTGGGAGACTTTGTAACGGTCAGTGAGTTTCTGGTGATCGCTGCGCTGTTTGCAGTGTGCGGCTCCGGGATCGCCTCCGGCGATGCGCTGCGTTTTGTGGTTCCGGGGATCTGCGGCATGGGCCTTCATTTCACAATGGACGGCTTCCGGCTGGTCTACGGGACGGTGGCTGCCCTGATGTGGATGATGACTACGATCCTCTCCAGAGAGTATTTCCTGCACCACGGGAACCGCAACCGCTTTTACCTGTTTTTGCTGATGACGTTGGGGGCCACCATGGGGGTATTTTTGTCGGCAGATCTGTACACGACGTTCATCTTCTTTGAGATCATGTCTTTCACTTCCTATGTGTGGGTGGCCCAGGAGGAGAACGAGCCGTCCCTGCGGGCGGCGGAGACCTATCTGGCCGTGGCGGTGATCGGCGGCCTGGTGATGCTGATGGGGATTTTTATGATCTATCATGCCCTGGGCACGGTGGAGATGGAGGAGCTTCTGGCAGCCGCCGCAGCGTATCCGGATAAGAGGATCCTTTATATCGCAGGGGTGTGTATGCTTTTTGGCTTTGGGGCCAAGGCCGGCGCTTTTCCTCTGCATATCTGGCTGCCAAAGGCCCACCCGGTGGCTCCGGCCCCGGCTTCTGCGCTGCTGTCCGGTATCCTGACAAAGACCGGCGTATTCGGGGTGCTGGTGGTGGGAAGCCAGATCTTCCTGCACGATGCCGCGTGGGGGACCCTGATCCTGACGATCGGTGTGCTGACCATGCTCGGCGGCGCGGTGCTGGCGGTCTTTTCCGTGGATCTGAAGCGAACCCTGGCCTGCTCCTCCATGTCCCAGATCGGATTTATCCTGGTGGGAGCCGGAATGCAGGGGCTTTTGGGAGAGGAGAACGCTCTGGCGGTGCACGGCACCATGCTCCACATGATGAATCATTCCCTGATCAAGCTGGTGCTGTTTATGGCGGCGGGGGTCATCTATATGAACACCCACGCGCTGGATCTCAACCAGATCCGGGGCTTCGGGCGGAAAAAGCCCGCCCTGAAGATTATTTTCCTTATCGGCGCTCTGGCCATCGGCGGCATTCCGCTCTTTAGCGGGTATGTCAGCAAGACGCTGCTCCATGAGAGCATTTTGGAGTACGGCGGCGGCCCGGTGATGCGCGGGGTGGAGTGGATCTTCCTGTTCTCCGGCGCGCTGACCGTGGCGTACATGACGAAGCTGTTCGTCTCCATCTTTATTGAAGAGAATGAAAATAAAGAAACGCAGGAAAAATACGACGCTATGAAGCATTATATGAACAGGGAGAGCGCCTTTGCCCTGGGCGGCAGCGCGCTGGCGCTGCTGGTCTGGGGGCTGTTCCCCCATATGCTCATGGACAGGGCCGCCCGGCTCGGACAGGATTTTATGAATCTGGAGGAGTTCGGGCACACAGTATCCTACTTCAGCCTGACGAATCTGTCGGGCGCGTGTATCTCCATCGGGATCGGCGCGGTGGTCTATCTGTTCTTTATCCGCAAGGTTCTGATGCGGGGGACGCAAAACGGGCTTCGCACTTACGTGGACCTGTGGCCCAAATGGCTGGATCTGGAGGACCGGATTTACCGCCCGCTGCTTCTTACGTTCCTTCCGGCGGTGTGCGGGACGCTCTGCAGGGCGCTGGACGGGTGCGCGGACACGCTTCTGAAATTTGTGCTTCCGGTCTGCGGCGTTGTAGTCCGCATTTTCGACAGTCTGCCGGATCTGCTGGTGGTGGCCCTTCGCAAAACGGCGTACCGGGACAGCCCGCTGCCCCGGGAGCTCTCTGAGGGGAATTACTTTACGCTGCTCTCCGGCCGGATTATGAACTTCTTCCAGGGCATCGCAAACCGCACCTGGAGACGCAGACATCCGGCGGCGAAGGATTACGTGCATATCCTGGCGGTCCGGAATGACGAGTTTAAAGAGAACAACATGATCATCGGGCGCAGTTTGTCCTTCGCTCTGCTGCTGGTGTGCGTGGGGCTGTGCCTGACGGTGATCTATATTCTGTGGATGTAAAAAATGACCGTTTTGAGGAGTCTGAGAAAGCGGAACTATAAAGCGAACCGGAGGTATCAAAAAATGGCACGGAAACTTTCACTGGGCGTTGACCTGGGCTGGGTGAGCCAGCTGGAGCAGATGGGATATTCCTGGGTAGACGACCGCAGAAACGAGGTGGATCCCATCGCGGCCTGCAAAAGCATGGGGGCGAACGCAGTGCGGATGCGCATCTTTGTCGATCCGCCCCGGCAGGGCTTCTGGCAGAAGCGGGAGGACGAACTGTGTATGCTGGGCTTTTGCGACGCCCACAGCGTTTTGCAGTTCTCAAAACGGGTGAAGGCGCTTGGGATGGATCTCATGCTGGATTTCCATTACAGCGACCACTTTGCGGATCCCGTGTTCCAGCAGATTCCGGAAGGCTGGGCGCAGGACGACGACGAAAAGCTTACGGAGCGTGTTTACACCCACACGAAGCAGGTGCTTCAGCTTTTCAGGGAGCATGACCTTGTCCCGAGGTGGGTACAGGTGGGCAATGAGATCAATCCGGGAATCATGCTGCCCCATGGAAGCCTGGCCCTGGCGCCGGAGCAGCTTGTCCGCTTCTTGAACGCCGGATATGACGCGGTGAAGGAAGTGACGCCCGGCTGTCTGGTGATCACCCATGTCGCCGGAATACACAGCGAGGAATGGTGCGTGCCGTTTCTGGATAATTTCTTCGCGCGCAGCGGTAAGACGGACATTCTCGGGTTTTCCTATTATCCATACTGGTATCAGGCGCCCAGCGTTAAAGAGAAGCTGGCGGGGTGGCTGAATATGTACCAGGAAAAATATGGAATGCCGGTCATGCTTGTGGAAGTCGGCGGGGAGGACAGCGACGAGCAGGGGACCTACGATCTGCTGTGCGACTGCGGGGATGCAATCCTGGAGGTGCCGGATCAGAAAGGGCTCGGGGTTTTTTACTGGGAGCCGGAGGTGAACCGGGAGGTCCTTCCGGACCGATACCCGCTGGGCGCGGCCCGTCTCCTGGATTCCCGTACTTTACAGTATACCGGGGCGCTGGCCGCTTACCGAAAATATGGTTAATTTTATATTCAAAACCGTAGATATTTGTGATATCATGGATTTATAAAGTAAAAGGGCGGCGAAGGAGGCCACAGGCATCTGTGCTGCCATAAATCATATAGCAGGAGGATTTGTTATGGAATTACGGACGGCTTCTTCACCGAAAGACGTGAAGCATTACGACACGAAACGACTGAGAGAGGAATTTCTGATTCAGGGGCTTTTTGCGGCGGACGAGATCAAACTGGTCTACAGCCACATTGACCGGATCATTACCGGCGCGGCGACCCCCGCAACGCGGGAGCTGAAGCTCACCGCAGGCGGGGAACTGCGGACGGCGTATTTTCTGGAGCGAAGAGAAATGGGCCTGATCAACATTGGCGGCGATGGCGTCGTGACGGTTGACGGGAAAGAATATCCGGTGATCCACAAGGACGGTATGTACATCGGTATGGGCGCGAAGGATATTTCCTTTAAGAGTACGGACGCGGCAAACCCGGCGAAGTTTTACCTGAACAGCGCCCCGGCGCACAGGACCTATCCCACCGTGCTGATCAAGAGGGAGGGGACCCCCGGGGAGGGCGTCGTCATCATCAAAGAGGAGAACAAGGTCGCCTGCGGCTGTCTGGAGGAATCCAATGACCGTGTGATAAACAAGTACATCCTTCCCGGTCAGGTGCAGAGCTGTCAACTCGTGATGGGCATGACCGCCCTGCAGCCCGGCAGTGTGTGGAATACCATGCCCTGTCACACTCATGACAGGAGGATGGAGGTCTACCTCTATTTTGATCTGCCTGAGGACGCCTTTGTCATGCATTATATGGGAGAACCCACCGAGACGCGTCATATCGTAGTTCGCAACGAGGAGGCGGTGATCTCCCCGAGCTGGTCCATTCACGCGGGCAGCGGCTCCCAGGCGTATACCTTTATCTGGGGTATGGTTGGGGAGAATCAGGAGTTTGCCGATATGGATAATGTAAAGAATACGGAGCTGCTGTAAGCGGCGGACGGATTGATGGACAGGAGGGAAGGATCATGGCATTTGAGATGAACAGTTTTTCACTGAAGGGGAAAGTAGCCCTGGTCACGGGGGCATCTCATGGCATCGGCATGGCGATTGCCGAGGCTTACGCGGCGGCGGGGGCTGCGGTCTGCTTTAACAGCAGCAGCCAGGAGTCCCTGGACGGAGGGCTTGCGGCTTACCGGGAAGCGGGCGTTGAAGCCTACGGCTGCGTCTGCGATGTGACCGACGAGAAAGCGGTGCAAAGCATGGTGGAACAGATTGAGCGGGAAGTCGGCGTGATCGACATTCTCGTGAACAACGCGGGCATTATCAAACGGATTCCCATGTGCGACATGACGGCGGAGGAGTTCCGTCAGGTGGTGGATGTGGATCTGAATGCCCCCTTCATCGTATCCAAGGCGGTGATCCCTTCCATGATAAAGAAAGGGCATGGCAAGATCATCAACATTTGTTCCATGATGAGCGAGCTGGGACGGGAGACGGTTTCCGCCTATGCGGCGGCGAAGGGCGGCCTGAAAATGCTGACCCGGAACATCGCCTCGGAATACGGGGAGTTCAATATCCAGTGCAACGCCATAGGCCCCGGCTACATTGCGACCTCCCAGACCGCGCCCCTTAGGGAGCGGCAGGCGGACGGAAGCAGACATCCGTTTGACCAGTTTATCATCTCGAAGACTCCCGCCGCAAGGTGGGGCGGGACGGAGGATATACAGGGTCCCGCCGTGTTCCTGGCCTCCGACGCCTCCAATTTTGTGAACGGCCACATCCTCTACGTGGACGGCGGAATCCTGGCCTACATTGGGAAGCAGCCGCAGTAAGGAATTGCTGCGAAAAAAGCGTCGGGCTTCTGGAAACACAGTATCTGCCGTGTTCCCAAAAGCCCGGTTCTTATTATAATTATAAATTATAAATCAAATCCGAAATACCTTACGGCGTTGTTGTAGCAGATGCCTTTTATGATTTTCTCAAGGGCGGCCTGATCATCCGGGTACTCTCCGTTGTCCACCCATCCGCCGATTAGCTCGCAGAGAATCCGGCGGAAATAGTCGTGCCTGGTGTAGGACAGGAAGCTTCTGGAGTCGGTCAGCATACCGACGAAGTTGCTGAGCATCCCCAGGTTGGCCAGGGAGGTCATCTGTTCGGTCATGCCGGCCTTGTGATCGTTGAACCACCATGCGGAGCCCTGCTGAATCTTTCCGACTGCGGAGGAATCCTGGAAGCAGCCGATGATCGTCCCGATCACCGCGTTGTCGTTGGGGTTCAGCGAGTAGAGAATGGTCTTTGGCAGTTCGTCGGTTGAGACCAGAGCGTTCAGAAAATCTGCGGTCTGTGCGGCCGGAGCGTAGTTGTTGATGCAGTCGAACCCGGTATCCGGACCCAGCTTTGCGAACATCAGGGCATTGTTGTCCCGCTTACATCCGTAGTGGAGCTGCATAACCCAGTTCAGGCGGTGATACTCTTTGCCCAGGAACAGCATAAACGCGGTCTTATATTTGGCGATTTCCATATCGGTCAGAGCCTGGCCGGCAAGCCCCTTCCTGAAGATCGCATCCACCTCGTCCGCCTTTGCCGGAACGTATACCACATAGTCAAGGCCGTGGTCCGATACCTTGCAGCCCTTGCTGCTGAAAAACTCCATGCGGTTTACGATGGCCTTCTTTAAATCCTCAAAGGAGGCGATGGCGATGCCGCTCACATCGGCGAGGGATGCGATGTAAGCCGGGAAGGCGGGCTTTTCGATGTTGGTCGCCTTGTCGGGCCGCCATGCCGGGAGAACCTGGACGTCAAAGGTGTCGTCCGCTTTGATCTTTTCATGCCATTCCAGGGAATCCACCGGATCGTCGGTGGTGCAGATCAGGGTCACGTTGGACTGTTTGATCAGACCCCGGGCGCTCAATTCTTTCTGAGCCAGCTTTTCATTGCACAGAGTCCATACTTCTTCTGCGGTTTCTCCGCTCAGATGCCCCTCGTAGCCGAAATATTTTTTCAACTCCAGGTGAGACCAGTGATACAGCGGGTTGCCGATAAGCTTTTCAAGCGTCTCCGCCCATTTCTGGAATTTTTCTCTGGCGGGAGCGTCTCCGGTTATGTAGTATTCCTCTACGCCGTTGGAACGCATCTGACGCCATTTGTAGTGGTCGCCCCCCAGCCATACCTCGGTGATGTTGTTGAACTGCCGGTCCTCCGCAATTTCCTGCGGGTTGATGTGGCAGTGGTAGTCCAGAATCGGCATATTCTCCGCATACTGATGGTACAGCTTCTGCGCCGATTCTGTGGAAAGCAGGAAATCCTTGTCCATAAATGCTTTCATGTTAAAATCCTCCTATAATAAATTTTTTTAAAAAACATTGGTGGTTCCCCGCTGTAAAATCCTGGCGGAGAGAATAGTCTTTGCGGGAGCCGGCTTCCCGTTCAGGACCGCCATGAGGGTATTCACGGCGTGTGTACAGCACAATTCCAGCTGATTGTCCACAGTACTTAATTCCGGTTCGCAGCAGATACAGATCTGGGAGTCGTTAAATCCAAGTATATTAAAGGAAGAAGGAACCTCCAGATGCTTTTCCCGGGCATATTTTAAAGCGCCGACGGCCAGATCCTCATCGCCGGTGATCACCGTGTCAAAGAGCAGGCCGGCTTCGGACAGAGACAGGAGCTTTTGTTTTGTCTGTGGAATCGTTCCGGAAAACAGGACGATCCGGCGGGGATCCGGGACAAGGCCGCGCCGGACAAACGCGTTTTTGAATCCGGCCAGCTTGTGCCTGCCGCTGTAGGAATCCGCGCGGTAGAGAAAGAGCAGTTCCTTTTTTCCGCGGTCAAGATAAACGCCGGCTGCGCGTTCCACGATCTCCGTATCGTTGGAGACCACGCAGTATACGTTTGGCGCGTCGAGATAGCCGTTCAGGATGATGACCGGCACTTCGGCGGCGGCGTCGAAAATATACTGGTTCTTCTCCCGGGTATCTTCAATGAAACTGGAACCCACCAGAATGACGGCGTCCACCTTTTTGGCGAGCAGCATTTTCAGATATTTTTTCCGGGTTTCCAGCTCCATCCCGGTACAGCTTAAAATCGCGTCGTAGCCGTTGGCGCGCAGGGCGCGCTCCAGATAATAGACGGCGCGGGAGAAAAAAAGGTCGGAGGAATCTGCGCAAAGGAACCCGATGGTCATCATGGTGTTGAGCCCCAGCCCTCTGGCAAAGGCGTTTGGGGTATAGTCGTTCTCCGCCATAATGTCCAGTATTTTTTTTCTGGTCTTTTCACTGACATTTTTGCTTCCATTCATCACCCGCGATACAGTAGCGATGGACACGCCGGCTTTTTCTGAGATGTCGTAAATATTCATGCCCTGCTCCTTCGTGCCTGAAACGGGAATCCCAAACCGCTTTTTGTAAGTGTTTACACAAAACAACCGTTCCAAAGTCCACTTTATTATACAACAAACAAAAGAGAATGGCAATTATTATTTGTATGAATTTTTATAAAAAATCAAATTCAAATAAAAAAATATGGGAAATTAAACGAAAAATCCTTGACGCATGGAAGAAAGAAATGTATAATAAATTGTAAGCGCTTTCATATTAACGGCGCGTATACAGAAAAAACTATATTCATGCCTGCTTTTGACAGGTTACAGGAGAAGAGGATGAAAGATTTTATTAAAATCCACCCGGACGATATGGTGGCGGTGGGGTTGAAACCGCTGCGCGCCGGAGACGTACTGGACGTGGACGGACGGAGCGTGACACTGGCGGAGGATATTCCCCAGGGCCATAAGTTTGCGCTGAAGGACATTGGGGCCGGCGATGCGGTAATGAAATACGGATGCCGGATCGGAATTGCAAAAGAAGACATCCCATGCGGCGCCTGGGTACATACACATAATGTAAAGACCGGGCTGGGGGACCTTCTCACCTACACCTATGATAAACAGGATACAACGCTGGAAAAGACGGAGGACGCGTTTTTCCAGGGTTACCGGAGAGGGGACAAAAAGGTGGGCGTGCGCAACGAGATATGGATCATCCCAACCGTTGGCTGCGTGAATAACGTGGTGCAGGCGATCGAGAAGCGGGCGCAGAAATACGTGGGCGGGACCGTGGAAGGGATCCTGTCTTTCACCCATCCCTACGGCTGTTCCCAGATGGGGGACGACCAGGACAACACCCGCCGGATCCTGGCGGATCTGATCCGTCACCCCAACGCCGGCGGCGTGCTGGTAGTGGGGCTTGGCTGCGAGAACAGCAATATCGACGAACTGAAGAAGTTCATCGGTGATTATGACGAGCGGCGGGTAAAGTTTCTGGTGGCCCAGGAATGCGGGGACGAGATAGAGGACGCGCTGAAGGTAATCGAAGAACTGGCAGCCTTTGTGAGGACCTTCAGGCGGGAGCCAATCCCGGCGTCCGAGCTGATCGTCGGCATGAAGTGCGGCGGTTCCGACGGGCTTTCCGGCATCACGGCAAATCCTACAGTAGGGCGCTTTTCGGATATCCTGATCTCAAAGGGCGGCACGACGATCCTGACGGAGGTTCCGGAAATGTTCGGGGCGGAGAGCCTGCTGATGAACCGCTGCGAGACGGAGGAGCTGTTTGAGAAGACGGTGGATCTGATCAATGACTTTAAGAAATATTTTACCTCCCACAACCAGACGATTTATGAGAACCCGTCTCCGGGCAATAAAAAGGGCGGGATTACCACGCTGGAGGACAAATCCCTGGGATGTACCCAGAAATCCGGGAGAGCGGCGGTGCGGGGCGTCCTGAAATATGCAGAGACAGTAAGCGCGAAAGGGCTGAATCTTCTGAGCGCGCCGGGCAACGATCTGGTGGCTTCCACCGCGCTGGCGGCCAGCGGCGCCCATATCGTGCTGTTTACCACGGGCCGCGGCACACCGTTCGCGTCGCCGGTGCCTACCGTCAAGATTTCCACCAACAGCGGCCTGGCGAAGAAGAAGGACAACTGGATCGACTTCGACTGCGGCGTGATGGTGGAGGACGCCGGCCTGGAGGAAATGGGGCGGCGGCTCTTTGACTATGTGCTGGAGGTTGCGTCAGGAAGAAAAGTGAAAGCCGAAGAAAAAGGATTTCACGACATGGCGATTTTTAAACAGGGCGTTACCCTGTAATAATAAGAAAAAGGAGAAGGAATCATGGAAAAACTGTGCTACAAGACACTGGAGGATATGGGATATAAGGGGTATCTTCTGAAAGACGCCCCGGAGCGGGTCCTGCAGTTTGGGGAGGGCAATTTCCTCCGCGCGTTTGTGGAATGCTGGATTGACAAGATGAATGAGAAGGCCGGATTTAATTCAAAGGTGGTTTTATGCCAGCCCATCGCGCCCGGGCTTGCGGATCTGATCAACGACCAGGAGGGCCTGTATACCCTGATCCTCCGCGGAAACGAAAACGGACAGAAGATCGATGACCGGCGGGTTATTTCCTGCGTCAGCAAATGTCTGAACCCGTACAAAGAGTATGATCAGGTTCTGGAATATGCGAAGAGCGCGGATATCCGTTTTGTGGTCTGCAATACCACAGAGGCAGGCATTCAGTACGACCCCTCTTGCCGGTTTGAGGATGTTCCGGCTTCCAGCTATCCGGGCAAGCTGACCCAGTGGCTGTATCGCCGTTATCAGAAATTCGGGCAGGAAAAAGGAAAGGGCATCATCATTCTGTCCTGCGAGCTGATCGACAACAACGGAAAAGAACTGGAGAAATGTGTCAATCAGTACGCAGATCAGTGGAAACTGGACGCGGGCTTTTTGACCTGGCTGAAAGAGGAATGCGTATTCTGCTCCACTTTGGTGGACCGGATCGTGCCGGGCTATCCGAGAAGCGACGCGGCGGCCATCTGTGAGGAGCTGGGCTATCAGGACAACCTGCTGGATGTGGGGGAGGTGTTTGGCCTCTGGGTCATCGAAGGGCCCCAGTGGATGAAGAAGGAGCTTCCCTTTGAGGAGGCGGCTCTTCCGGTTATCATCTGCGACGACCACAAACCGTATAAGCAGAGAAAGGTCCGCATCCTGAACGGCGCCCACACCTCCATGGTGCTGGGGGCGTATCTTGCGGGGCAGGACATTGTCCGGGACTGCATGAACGACGAAGTGATCAGCGGTTTTATGAACAGGACTACTTACGATGAGATTATTCCCACGCTCACTCTGCCGGAGGAGGAGCTGAAAGAGTTTGCGGCGTCTGTGACGGACCGGTTTAACAACCCGTTTGTGGATCATGCCCTGCTGTCGATCTCCCTGAATTCTACCTCCAAGTGGAAAGCCCGGATCCTGCCCTCCCTGAAGGGGTATGTGGAGAAGACGGGTACGCTGCCCAGATGCATCACGGCTTCCTTCGCGTTCTACATCGCATTTTATAACGGAAAGAACCTGACGGAAGAAGGGCTGGTGGGTTCCAGAGGTTCCAACGATTATGTGATCAGGGACGACCGGGACATTCTGGAGTTCTATGCAGCGCATAAAGATGATTCCCCTGTGGATCTGGTCCATGCGGTGTGCGCGAATGAAAGCTTCTGGGGGGAAGATCTGACAAGGATTCCGGGATTTGAGAAAGCCGTTGCAAAGGATCTGGCTCAGATTCGTGAGAAAGGGACCTACGAGGTTATGAAGTCCTGTCTGTAAAAGACAGAGGCATTTTTGTGAAAATATGTTAAAAACTTACTAAGAATCTTAAATTTTTACTGTTTTCTTTATGAGAATTAACAATTATAATAGAGGCACAATAAAATTCCACATAAAATGTGATGGAGGAAGGAGAGCAATATGAAAAAGAAATTGTTAATGTTAGTATTGTCTTTTGCAACGGCGCTTTCCATGGGAACCATGGCGTCTGCGGCAGACATCACCCTGAGAATGGCAGAGGTTAACCCGCTGGATACGATTGTTGGACAGACAGACACTGCTTTTAAAGAGAAAGTAGAGGAACTGTCCGGCGGCACCATCGAGATCGACCTGCAGGCAAGCGGCGTTCTTGGAGCAGAGGAAGACGTGCTTGACGATATGCTGGGCGGCGGCGGAATGATCGACATTTCCCGTATTTCCGCGTTTGCCCTGACGAGCTACGGCGGAGAGAAATCCTCCCTGCTTTCCCTGCCCTATACGTTCGTAAACCGTGATCATTTCTGGAACTTTGCAGAGTCTGATCTGGCGGACGAGTTCCTGGCCGAGCCGTCTGAGAACGGAACCGGCATCCGGGGCCTTTGCTACGGCGAAGAAGGTTTCCGTCATTTCTTCACGGTAACCGAAGTTACAGGCATTGATGATCTGGCCGGCATGAAGCTTCGCGTGTCCAACGACCCGATTATGAACGGCCTGGTGGAAGGCCTTGGCGCTTCCCCGACGGTAGTATCCTTCAACGAGCTGTATTCCGCGCTTCAGACGGGAGTTGTTGACGGCGCTGAGCAGCCCATCGCTAACTACAAATCCAATGCATTCCCGGAGGTTGCCCCGAATCTGATCCTGGACGGCCATACCCTGGGCGCGATCCAGATCGTTATCACAGACGCGGCATGGGACAGCCTGACGGAAGAGCAGCAGGGCTGGATCCAGGAGGCGGCGGATTACGCTTCTTCTTATAACCGTGAGATTTCCGCAGCGGCAGAAGAAGAAGTTCTGGAGGAGCTGAAAGCAGACGGCGTCAACATCGTTGAGGTAGAGGATCTGACCCCGTGGCAGGAAGCCGTTGCCGACGTGATCACAGAGAATACCGTAGGTATGGAAGATCTGTATCAGCAGATCCTGGATATGCAGTAATCACGGCGCTGATAACAGAACCTGATTCATGAAGGAGTTTATGCGCGGCGGGTGGGCGCCCGCCGCGTAATTTTATTGGGAGGAGAAACTGGTATGTTTGAAAAAATCGACAAAATCAAACCAGTGTATGACATGATCTACAAGATCGATATGTTTATCTGTAAAGTGCTTTTGGCTGCGGATATCCTCATCACCAGTATGGCGGTTGCCGGGCGTTACATATCCTTTATTCCGGATCCTGCATGGAGCGAGGAAGTGGTACTTACGCTGATGGCGTATATGGCGGTGCTTTCGGCGGCGCTGGCGATCCGCAAGGGCAGCCATATCCGCATGACGGCGTTTGACCGTTATCTGTCGGAGAAGACGCTGGTGATCCTGGATCTTCTGGCAGACGTGTTTGTTATGATCCTGGCGGTTGTCATGTTAGTAGTAGGCTGGCAGTATGCCACGGGGCTGGGGGCAAAGGCGTCTTATGTCAGTATGCCATGGCTGTCCAAGTTCTGGATGTACGCGCCGATCCCGCTGGCAGGATTATTCATGATTATTTTTGAACTTGAGGCGATTTACAATCACATCAAGAAATTATGCGGTAAGGAGGTGCAGAGCTGATGAGTACACAGGGAATAGCGGTTGCTGTATTATTGGTCAGCTTCTTTCTTATGATCCTTCTGCGGTTCCCCATCGCTTACGCGGTAGGAATCTCATCCATGTTTTGCCTGATCTATCAGGGATACAGTCTTTCGACGATCTGTCAGCAGATGGTTAAGGGAATTAACTCCTTCAGCCTGATGGCGGTTCCGTTCTTTATTACGATGGGTTGTCTGATGGGAACCGGCGGTATTTCCGAAAAGCTGATCGCTCTGGCGAACGCCTGCGTGGGCTGGATGACCGGCGGTATGGCGATGGTGAATATCGTGGCGTCCTATTTCTTCGGAGGAATCTCCGGTTCTGCGTCCGCAGATACGGCTTCTCTGGGAAGCATTCTGATCCCCATGATGGTGGATCAGGGATATGACGCAGATTTTTCCACTGCGGTTACCATCACCTCCTCCTGCGAGGGGCTTCTGGTTCCGCCTTCCCACAACATGGTCATCTATGCCATGTCCGCCGGAGGCGTGTCGGTAGGAAGCCTGTTCCTGGCCGGTTACATTCCGGGAGCGATTCTGGCCATCTCGCTGATGATCGGCTCTTATATCATCTCCAAAAAGAGAAAATACCCGAAGGGCGATAAATTCAGCCTGAAGGTGCTTCTCAAGCAGCTCAGCGTGTCCTTCTGGGCGCTGGCAGCCATTATTATCGTGGTAGTCGGCGTGGTAGGCGGCGTGTTTACCGCTACGGAGTCCGCGGCGATCGCAGTTATCTACAGCCTGATCGTCAGCGTATATGTTTATAAGGGCCTGAACTGGAAGGGCGTATGGAAAACCCTGGAGCAGTGCGTGGATACGCTTGCCATCGTACTGATCCTGATCGCAACCTCCAGCGCTTTCGGCTTCTGCCTGACGACCCTGCATGTGCCGGATATAGCGGCGAGCGCCATCACCGGCGTTACGGACAACCCGATCATTCTGGCGCTGCTGCTGGATCTGATTCTGCTGGTTCTCGGCTGTATCATGGATATGGCGCCGATCATTCTGATCGCGACCCCGATCCTTCTTCCCATCGCCCAGTCCATCGGAATCGGGGCGATCCAGTTCGGTATTATAATCGTCCTCAACTGTGGCATCGGTTTGCTGACACCGCCTGTGGGCGCCGTGCTGTTCATCGGTTCTGCAGTTGCAAAGCTGCCCATGGAAAAGGTTGTAAAGGCGACGCTGCCTTTCTACCTGTGCATGATTATCACACTGCTGCTGATCACGTTTATTCCGGGCATTTCTATGTTCCTGCCGAACCTGTTCATGTAGAAGGGGCTGTGGAATTGTGAGGTACAAATTCAAGTGTGATACCAGGGCGTCGGACTGCTGGAAACTGACCATGCAGAGAATGTATCATTCCCTGGCCGGCGTCTGTACGCTGGTGTTTGCGGTGGCGATGATCGCGCTGACTGTGCGGTTCTGGAACAGCACCAACGGATTCGGAAGGTTCCTGCTGGTGTTTGCCTGCCTGCTGGTGCCGGTGATACAGCCCTTTGGAGTGTATATGCGCTGCGCGAAGCAGACGGTACAGATTCCAAAGGATCTGGAGCTTTGGTTTGGCGATGCGGGGATTTATGTAAAGACGGGGGAACAG
>CAZQAB010000007.1:0-101523 GCA_964591265.1 uncultured Lachnospiraceae bacterium | reverse complement strand
GAAGCAATTTTTCAAGAGAGATAATGGCAGTTGAAAAACGCTTTCGTTCCTCATCATTGTTAATCCTGGGCTGCACATTACTCCTGCATTTGGAGGACATACTATATCATCTTGAAATGCTCCAGCGCCGCCCGGATCGCCGCTTCTTTCTCAGGCGGACACTTCGGCTGTCTGGCGTTCTCTGACTTCGGCTTGTTGTAGTTCTCACGCTCGATAATCCCGCACTGCCGTTTCACCTGTGCAATATAGAGATGGCTGACTTTTAAGCCGTACTTCTCCAGCACATACGCCTTGATTTCCTCATAGCTGGCTTTCTTCTCCGCCGCCGTCAAATCCAACTCATCCATCGTGAGTTCGACTTCGATATGTTGCTTGACATTGAGTTTGGACAATAAGCATACCGTCTCCGCGGTCCGCCAGAAAATACCTGCACTTCTTTATTTTTTGCGGTTCCTTCTTCTTCATTTTCTCAAGAAGCTTCTCCGCTTCCTTTACTTCGCTGGCAGATGCTTTCGTTACCGTAAAATCTACCGGCAACTCATAAGCCGCATCTGCTATCAGGTTCAGCCGGAATCCGAACCACTTTACCGTCTTTGTACCCACTTCTCCCGATGGCCTGGTCGTTGTATATGTTTTCCTGCACCAGTCCGCATCATGTTCCCCTTTATGGCCACTGGCTTTCCGGGACGGTTTTGTGGCAAAGCTCTGTACGGCCTTCCCATCTGCCATCAGAACGTCTCCAAAATCTGCAAGATTTTCATACATATACGCCACGAGTTTGTCAAACATTTCCCGCAGTTCTTTCCGGCATCTCCTGAGATTATTGATAAAGTTTGTATATGCGCTTGCACCCGGAGCGAGTATCAGCTTTGCCACGCCGTCCTTTCCTGTATGAAAATGCGGCTGGAATCCGCAGATACTCCGCAACTGGCTGTTCCGGTTCAGTTCCCTGATCAGCCCTGCAATGGAATCGTGGTCAAAAATAAAACTGGCAAGAAATGAATTTCACATGGCAGCAACAGGCCACTCATTTCTTCCTTTTCCCCTGATTTCTTCCAGTTTCCGGACCAGTTCTTCATCGGGCATGTGTTCAATGACCCTCTGTAATCGTTCAAGGTCTCCTAAATTTTCACTTTGGGTATCGTCAAACAGGGAAATCTGTGATATTATCTTCATAAGAAAAGCACTCCTTTTTCATGTTTGTTTTGTCACTTACATGATACACCATTTTGGTTGAAAAAGGGTGCTTTTCCTTTATAATTTCAGGTTTTTTTACAGGTCGCAAATTTGGACTTCTGACTGGAAACGCCTCTGAAATCAGGCATAAAACCATTGTTTTCTGTGGCGATTTATTTTAAGGTGGTTCTGCTGTCCCTCTATTTATCGGCTTTTCTGTACAGCGAAATTAATTCTTATAAGTTCAATACACCTTCCCAGCTAGGATTTCCTTATAGTCTTTCAGGTTTTTCTGAAGCAGCTCGGGCGTGTTAAGGTGATAGGGACATTTGGACCTGCATTTGTTGCAGTGCAGGCAGTCTTCAATCTTCCGCATCTTTTCCTGAACCTCGAGCGTCAACTGGGCCGCAGAGGGTGACCGGCGGATCAGCAGGGACATACGGGCGCAGTTGTTGATCTCAATACCGGCAGGACAGGGCATGCAGTAACCGCAGCCCCAGCAGAATTCTCCCATCAGTTCCTTCCGGTCTTTCTCGATCAGCGCCCGGATCTCATCGGTCATGGCCGGGGGACAGACAATATAGGATAGAAATTCTTTCAGCTCGCGCATTCTCTGGATGCCCCAGATAGGCAGTACGTTGTCATACCTGGCCTCAAAGGCATAGGCTGCCGCAGAATTTGTGATCAAGCCACCAGAAAGAGCTTTCATGGCAATAAATCCCATATCCTGCTCCCTGCACACCTCCACGAGACGGATATCTTCCGACGCAGCCAGATAGCAGAACGGAAACTGCAGCGTCTCATACAGGCCGGATTCAATGGCCTCCTTGGCCACCTTCAATCGGTGGTTCGTGATTCCGATATGGCGGATCTTCCCCTGCTGCCTGGCTTTCTCCATGCACTCGTAGACGCCGCTCTCATCCCCTGGCTTCGGGCGGAAAGAGGGGTTGTGAAACTGGTAAATATCCAGATAGTCGGACTTCAGATTTGTAAGTGTCGTCTCCAGATCCCTCCAGAATGCCGCCGGAGTCACTGCTGTCGTCTTCGAGGAAATATAGACTTTGTCCCGAATATCAGACAGAGCCAGCCCCAGCTTGTGTTCGCTGTCTGTATAGAACCGCGCCGTGTCAAAGAAAGTCATGCCGCCCTCGTATGCTCTGCGGACAATCTTCACCGCCTCTTCATCGCTGATCCGCTGTATGGGCAGCGCCCCAAAGCCATTCTTATTCGTTACGATCTCTGTTTTCCCTAGCCTCACCGTTTTCATATAAAAAACCCGTTTGCACTGTCTGGCCTTCACTTTGGGTATTATCATAGCACCTGGAAGCATCACCGGGTCAGGTTGCCGCGTTTCACGATTACGGGAACGGTAAAATCAACGATATCTAATGTTATTCGCATCCTCTCAACCATCTTCAAGGGGTGCGGGCCAAACCGCCTTCTGATCCGGGAATCATCCGTGCAATCTCCTCCCGGGGGCCTTTAAGGGAACCCTGTACCATCTCCGGCTTTCCGCCGCCCTTTCCGTTGAACCGGGCGTTCAGTTCTTTGGCAAAAACCCGCATATCTACATTCCGGCTTCCGAGAATGTAGTGGTAGCCGGTTTCCTCTGTACCGATAAAGGCGGCGCAGACGCCGCTGCAGCGCTCCATAGCTTCGTTGACGAAATTGCGGGCCGCTATATTGTCCAGTCCTTCCTCGAAAATACAGACATTGTGATCCTGCGGCCCGATCTCATTCAAACGTTGCCGCAGATAGGCCGTCTGCATCCCGTTGAGCTGTTCCCGGAGCTTTGCCTGCCTCTCTTTTTGATGCAGCGCCGCCTCCCCGATCTTCTCCGGACTTGCGGACAGAGCCACAGACACCTCCGTTACACTGCGCTGCTTCTGCCGGTAATCGAGAACCGCACGCATTCCGCTGACCATGTTTATCCGGCAGCCGCCCCGATGGCGGTCACAGGCCAAAAGCTTGATCAGGCCGATCTCCCCGGTACGCTTCACATGAGGCGCGCAGCAGGCGCACAGATCCACCCCGGGAATCGAGACAAGGCGGACCTGCCCTTCAATCTCGATCTTGCTGCGGTAGTCCAGGTCCTCCAGTTCTTCCTTCGACGGATACAGAATTTCCACCGGAAGGTTGGCAAACACGGCCCGGTTGGCAAGGAGCTCCACCTCCTCCGCCTGTTCCTCCGTCAGTTCCCTGTTAAAATCCAGTGTGGTCACGTCCGTCCCCAGATGAAAACCCACATTGTCGCAGCCGTACAGGCGATGTATAATCCCGCTGACGATGTGCTCTGCGCTGTGCTGCTGCATCCTGGAAAACCGCTCTGCGAAATCCAGTTTGCCGCTCACGGCCGTCCCTTCCGGAATGGGTTCCCGCGTCTCATGCCAGATCCAACCGTTTTTCTCCTTGGTGTCGAATACTTCTGTCCCGCTTAGCCATCCGATATCGCCAAACTGTCCGCCGCCCTCCGGGAAAAAGGCGGTGCGGTCCAGCGCTATCCGGTATCCCCGCCCGCTCTCCTCGCAGGCGACCACCTTCGCTGTAAATTCACGCATATGACTGTCCTCATAGTACAGCCGTTCCGTCGTGTTCACATCCGATCGTAATTCTTTTGCTTCCATATTGATTCACTCCTGCCGTTTTTACCATCATAACACCTTTTCCCTCCGGGCGAAAGAAAAATCATTCGCTGGACACTTTTTCCCGGATGATTTATAATAGCAGTAAAAGAACGAAATGGAGGATCGTAAAATGAAGACGCTGTACATGAAGCAGGCGATTATGACCCTGCACAAAAAAATTGAAGTGCGCGATCAGGACGACAATCTCGCGTATGAGGTTTCCACTGATTTCTTTTCACTCCATGACAAGACCCATATTCAAAACGCACAGGGCGAGGTGATTGCCGACCTCAGCAGAAAACTGTTTTCCATTCATGCAAAATATTTTGTGGATATGAAAGACGGCACGTCCTTTGAACTCAGCACCGAGTTGTGGCATCTGATAAAAGATATCATCGACATCAAAAGCCTTGGATGGACCATTAAAGGCAATTTCATGGAGCATGATTACGAGCTTTACGACGGCGGCGGAAATGTACTTGCAAGCACCCACCGTAAATGGATCTCCCTTCACGAGGCCTACGAGATCCAGATCTTTGACGAGAGCCAGATTGACGCCATTGTGACGGTATTCATTGTGTTAGAGCACATCCTGTTTACAAGAGAGCAGGAAAGAGCAACGGTGGGCACGGGGAGTCCCAGCGGCAATTTGACGGCGGAAGCCGCTTCTTCCGATAAGACGGTCTGATTTCAGATTCCCGCTCTTTTCAGAAGTTCCGGCACCTTTGATTCCCAGCCGATGGGCATAATATGCACACCCTGGCAGAAGGGCCTGCATTCCCGGATCATGCGTGCTGCGATCTCCAGGCCGGTGATGCCGGCCCTGGCTTTCTCTTTATCCTTTGCCAGCTCCTCCAGCATCTCGTCCGGGACATGGATGCCGGCGAAATGGCTGTTCATATATTTCGCCATTCCAACCGATTTCGGAATGATAATTCCCACCAGTACCGGCCTGCAAAACTGCTTTGCCTTCTCCATGAACCGGATGAATTTTTCCGGTTCAAAAACCGCCTGGGTCTGGAAATAGTCGCAGCCCGCCGCAACCTTTCTTTCCATCTTTGCCAGCTGCGCGTCCACCGAATCGCTGCACGGGGAGACCACCGCTCCCTTTGCAAAGGAGGGCGGTTCTCCGGAAAGCGCATTTCCGCCCAGATCCATTCCCGCCTCCAGCATTTTCACCGTATGAAGCAGGGAAACGGAATCCAGATCGAAGACGGGCTTTGCCTGGGGATGATCCCCCATCCGGGTGTGATCGCCGGTCAGGAGCAGCAGATTCTCAATGCCGAACATGGCGGCGCTGAGGAGGTCGGACTGGAGCGCGATCCGGTTCCGGTCACGGCAGCCCAACTGGTAAATGGGCGTCAGCCCCTCGTCCTTCAGAGCCTTGCAGGCGGCAAGGGAGCCAAGATGCATGAGGGCGGACTGGTTATCGGTCACATTCACCGCCGTAACACCCCGCAGATATGTCTTTGCTTCTTCCAGCATATGCTCAACATGAAATCCCTTTGGAGGGTCGGCCTCCGCGGTAACCACAAATTCTCCGCGCTCAAATGCTTCCGTTATTTTCATAATCCTTTGCTCCTAATCATTCTGTCATTTAAAACTGCGTATCTGCGCCGGGCCTTTCAGAACGTCAAGACGTCCAAGCTGCGCCAGCCGCCGGTAGATACGCTCCCAACCGCATTCCATCCCGCCGTCCGCCTCGCATTTGCCGTCTTGGGAACCGCCGCAGGGTCCGTTCACCAGGCTCTTGGAACAGGTGGTAATGGGGCAGATGCCGCCGGTCAGATTCAGATAGCACTCCCCGCACTGGCCGCACTCATATTCCAGGGGCGTCACCCCCTGAAAGCCCGGCAGCGGATATGTGTCGCAGGCCGTACAGACCTCTTTATGCCCGTAATGCTCCGCGACCGTCTGCACACCCACCCCGCAGGAAAATACAAGCGCTGCGTCGGCCGACTCCAGCTCTTCCATATGTTTCTCCAGGCGAAGCTTCATATTATCCGGGTTGCATATGTAATCGGTTGTAAGCGCCCCGGTCACGGTTCCGGCATCTTCCAGCCATCTCTGAAGCTCCTCCGCCTCCTTTTCCGGAAAATACACTTCTCTGCACCCGTGGCAGTGGATGGCAAAGATCTTCTTCCCCTTTACCAGCGCCGCGATGGTTTCCCGGGGTTTCAATCTGGTAATTAACATATCACTTCATCCCCCTTACCGCATTTTTTCCGGTCCGGATTCTGCTCACGAGCGGGATCTTGGAGGAACAGATATACTCACAGCATCCGCACTCGATACAATCCATGACATTCCTATCCTTTATACCCTGCCAGTTCTCCTCATCCGCATACTTTGCAAAATAAAGAGGCGCAAGCTCCATCGGGCACACGTCCACGCAGCGTCCGCATCTGATGCAGGGCTGCTCCGCCGTATGATCCGTATCCACCACGATGATTCCGTTGGAACCCTTCACGATGGGTACATTGACATCCGAAAGAACAAGGCCCATCATCGGGCCCCCGGCCCTGACGGTAATATCGTTCCCAATCCTGACGTCCACCTTCGCAGCGCCGCCTTTTCCGGTCACACCGCCGCAGTAATCGATCAGTTCTGCGATATTCGTACCGATCTTCACAATATAATTGCCAGGATTCATCAGCCTTTCGCCGGTCACCGTCACGGCGCGCTCCACAAGGGGCATTCCTTTCTGAATCGCGTCCGAAATAGCCTTTGCGGTGCTGATGTTGCTGACAACACAGCCCGTGTCCGCCGGAAGGCCGCCGCTTGGCACCTGCCGTTTCAGCACCCGCCTGATCAGCACTTTTTCAGCGCCCTGGGGATACTTTGTTCGGACCGGAACCACCTCTATATTGCGAAGATCCGCCGTCTTCGCCTGCAGAAGCCGGATGGCGTCCGGTTTGTTATCCTCTATGACGATCCTGCCATTGCGGGCGCCCACCGCCCTGAGGATCATTTTCAGGCCGAAAATCACGTCCTGCGCATACTCCAGGAGTATTCTGTGATCCGCTGTCAGAAGAGGTTCGCACTCGCAGCCGTTCAGGAGAACCGTGTCAACCGGGCCGGTTGGTTTTAATTTCACCGACGTGGGAAATCCCGCGCCTCCCATGCCTACAATTCCGGCTTCCCGCAAAATGGCAGGAATTTCTTCCGGAGCCAGGCTGTCCGGATTCCGGACGGGCCTCACTGATTCGTGCAGGGTATTTTTCCCGTCTGAAAGAATAACAACCGACTGGCATTTTTCACCGGTGATCTGCCTGCGCGCCTCGATCGCGGTCACGGTTCCGCTGACGCTGGAATGGACCGGGCTGCTGATAAGTCCTGCCGCCTCGCCGATCTTCTGTCCTGCCTTAACCAAGTCTCCTACCTGCACCACCGCTTTGGCAGGCGCCCCAGCGTGCATGGACAGGGGAATAACCACTGTCTTCGGATCCGGAAACTGTCTCAGCGGAAGCTCCTCCGTCAGCTCCTTGCGCCCCGGAAGATAAAGGCCCCCGTAGAACCCTGCAAGCCGGTCTTCACGGATCGATTTCACATAATCGTTTACAAATTTAAAAGTGACCTTCGAGTAATCCCGCACCTGTACCGGCTGCCTTAAAAATTCCTCCAGACGGCCCTGCTTTTCCAGCCTTTTTTGGATCTTTTCCCAGGCGCAGTCTCTGTCCTGATCCACCTCGCATTTGCCCTTCTTCGCGCCCCCGCACGATCCGTTTATCAGGCTCTTGGAGCAGTCTGTGATCGGACAGACGCCTCCTGTAATATTCAGATAACACTGGGCGCAGGCATCGCAGCATTGTTTCGTCAGGGCCATGCCGTGATGCCCCCGGTAATTGAGAGAATCGCCGGCCGCATACACAGGCTTTCCCGTCAGATCCGCCACCGTCTGGATTCCAAGCCCGCACGAGATTACAAAGACGCTTTCCGTATCCTTTGGAAACAGGCCCGCCAGTTCTTTCTCCGTTCGGGCCCTGTTGCACAGAAAATCCATCTTCGCGCTGCCGGTGACGGTCTTCCCCTGCTTGCGGGCAAGCTGCTCAAATGCGCCGCATTCCGGCTCGCCCGACGTCTCAAATTCCTTGAAGCACTTGTTGCAGGCAATGACAAACAGGTTATCTGTGCCGGTCAGCACAGATACCAGCTCACCGTGATCCTTCAGCCTGTACTTGGTGTAGTTCTCCAATTTACCACCTTCCCCACAGGGCTGCCCGAAACCCCCGCTGATGTATGGTCCTTCCGAATCAGAAGCAGACCCAGAATGTCAATCTGTCCCGGGCCGGATTATCCAGGAATACCAGCCCTCTATGACAGAAAATTAATGAACAGTGTGATAAAGAGGCTGTTGACAAAATCGTTAAACAATGTTCCCACGATGGGTACCAACAGAAATGCCTTGGGCGAAGGCAGATACCGGTCGGTCAGGGACTGCATATTCGCCATGGCATTGGGCGTCGCCCCCATGCCAAACCCGCAGATACCTGACGCCATGACTGCCGCATCATAATCCCGGCCAAGAAGGCGGAACACAAGGAAATAGGCGATCACAATCATCAGCAGTGTCTGGGTCGCCAGAAGGATCAGCATGGGCACCGCCAGAGCCGCCAGTTCCCAGAGGTTTAAAGTCATCAGGGTCATTGCCAGGAACAGGGACAGAAAAGCCTCCCCGACCTCTGATATTTCAAACTCATAAGTTCGGTAGGCATGAGAAAAATCGCCTATATTGCGCATGAGCGCCGCAGCGATCATTGCTCCCATATAGCTTGGAAAGTTAAGACCCGTAAAATCCAGGAAATAGGACACGATGGTGCCGATTCCCATGGCAAGAGCCAGTTGATATACGCCCTTTGCCATATCGCCCTGCAGAATGCTTTTCACGTCCTCCTCAATCTCTTCTTCCGGTATCCTGGCGCGGTCCTCCAGTCCCTTCGTCAGATCATTCTTTTCAATCAGCCGCTTCCCGATAGGGCCTCCGATCGCAGAGCCCATCACCAGCCCGAAAGTAGCCGACGCCATGGAGACACTGGTAGCGCCCTCCACGCCCACCGCTTTCAGAACCGGGCCAAAAACTCCTGAAGTCCCGTGTCCCCCGATCATCGGGATGGAACCGGTACACATACCCAGAAGAGGGCTGAGGCCCAGCGCGGAGGAGAGGCCCACCGCCACAAGATTCTGCGACACCACAATAATAACCACGATCATCACGAACACGGCGATCTGCCTGCCGCCTTCTTTCAAAGGCTTCACAGAAGCGCCGAACCCTACGGATGTAAAAAAACCGAGCATGCATACATCCTTCAGCGTCGTGTCAAAGGAAAACCGGAACCAGCCGCCTATATGTCCCGCAAGGGTGATCAGAGAAAACAGCATCCCTCCGATCACGGGCGCCGGAATGCAGAAGCGTTCAAACAGCCCGATCCGTTTTTTCACGAACTTTCCGACATACAGCACGACGACCGACAGCGCCATTGTCTGTATCATATCCAGAGTAATAATCATATTCCACCCTCTCTCAACTGTCCAATCCGTTCTTTATACGACGACCCGTCCGCTGGAATCTCCAACTCACCGTCCCATATTTTTTCCTTCAGTTTCATTGCCTTTTCGTATAGTCCCGGAAAATATTCCGTCAGGTTTGGATTATCCTCCGGAATGCCCACGCTTTCTTCCTCCAGTCCGTAAAGATAAGAGGTCCCGCCAATCTCTTCCCCCTGATAATACCGTTCCGTGAGGGCGCGCAGCGCTTCTCCGGCTTGCTTCAAAGCGCTGGTCAGCACAGCCGCCGGAGCCTCCCCGTACTGATCCACGTCCACGCCGATCACCCACCGGTCTCTTTGCCGCGCCGCCTCGATCACCCCGAGGCCACACTCTCCCGCCGCCTGAAAGATCACATCGCAGCCCTGATCGTACAGCTTCAGCCCCATGTTTTTCCCCAGCAGTTCCTCCGAGAAAGAACCGGTGTACTCTACCTCTACCTCTATTTCCTTTCCCAGTTCTCTGGCCGCATAAGCAACCCCGTAGCGGTATCCGTATTCAAACCGCTCAAGAGATTCTGATTCAACGCCGCCAACAAACGCCACTTGATCCGTCTCTGTGGCATAGCCCGCTATGTATCCGCAGAGGAATGCGGGGATTTCCGACTGAAATTCCACATAGGCAAGATTCTCCGGCACTTCCTCTGTCGCCGTATAATCCAGAAGGGCAAACTGAACGTCCGGATTCAGTCCCGCGGCCGTGACAATGGCCTCCTGCAGACGGTTGCCCGCCCCCCAGATCAGATCGCATTTCTCATCTGCAAGCCGGTCAAAATTGGGGAGATAGTCCGCCTCGCCGGCCGATTCCAGATACTTGATCTCCACATCCGCATGATAATCCACGAAATGTTCGATTCCCTGCCATGCGTCGAACTGAAAGGGATCCTTCGCGATCTGCTGCTGATCTGCCACCATTGCAACCTTAAAGCTTCCATCGTGTTCCGCTGCCTTTCCAACATCGGCCGGGCAGCCCGTAAGCGCGATTCCGGCCATCATCAGGCACAATGCCCTGTATACTGCCCATGACGCTTTCATGCGCATTCCTCCTCTCAAAGATAGCAAAAATGTTTCAATACAGCTCCTTTATCACCGATCGGAATATGAATCTGATGATTGCTTCTATTCTACCATTAGCGGGTTTTGTTTGCAAGGCAGCCGGGAAAGATTTCACATTTCTTGGATATTTTTCGTGGAAGCCGGGAATACGATTCCGTTTTCTTTATGATGGCTGCGATACGGAGTCCGGTATTTTGATACATGCTACTCCTGCGTATTGATAAAAATAAAAATATTGAGCATAATATTTTGAAAAAAGTAAAGGGATGCTGTAATGGATTATATACAGGATGAACTCCTGTCGATAGAAATGCGCTCCAAACAACTGATTTTTTCACACGAAAAGGCGCTTTTTCTTCACGTAATTTCTGATCGAATGCCGTATGAATATTCTGTAACAGCTCCTTCCGATAAAGTACCGTCAAAAGCAATTCGACAGGATTGTAAAGTTTATTATATCAGGCCCGAATTATTTGAGCTCGGAAAAATGAGACTTACCACACAATTTGGAAATGAAGTAACCGGTTACGATTTAGAACGAACAATTTGTGATGTGATTCGCAGCCGTAATAAGGTCGGAAGTGAAACTTTTCCCGCCGCACTGAAAATGTATGCGGCGGATTCAGGAAAAGATCTTAATAAGCTGAACAGCTATGCAAAAAAATGAAAATCGCAGATATAGTCAGAAAATATATGGAGGCGCTTTTATAAACAATGCAGTGAATCTAAAAGCTGAAATACGCAGTATTGCCTGAGATAAAAACATCCCTGCCCAGGTCATTTCTACGGAAAGGTCATTGACCGCATCTGGCGTTTTCTAAAGCGGCAGCTCCTTTGTTTTGTCAGGAACGAAGATCACGCTTCATGCAGTTCCCCGTCTATAATATTTACGATCCTGTGGGCATTTTTTGCCACGTCCAGGTCATGGGTGATCATTACGATCGTATTGCCAAGCCCGTTCAGTTCTCCGAACAGCCGCAGCACCTCTTTGCCGCTCTCCTGATCCAGGGCTCCGGTTGGCTCATCCGCCAGCAGAACCGCCGGCTTCCCTACCAGCGCCCGGGCAATCGCCACACGCTGCTGCTGTCCGCCGGAGAGTTCTCTTGGTTTGTGGCGGATACGGTCCTTGAGACCCAGCATCCCGATGGTTCCCATGCTGGCCTCCTCCGCCTCCCGCAGGCTCATCCCCCGCATCAGCAGGGGCATCACGATATTCTGGAGCACGTTATAGGTCTGGATCAGGTGGTATTTCTGAAAAACAAATCCGATCTTCTCATTGCGGATCATGGTCAGTTCCCTTTCCCTGGCATTCCGGATCTCGACTCCGTCCAGAAAATAGCGCCCGGCGTCCGGCTTATCCATGCAGCCGATAATATTCATCAGCGTGCTTTTGCCGGAGCCGGAGGGCCCGAGGATCGCCAGAAATTCCCCCTTCTCCACCGTGAGTGATACGTTTTTCAGCGCCTGGAGCCTGGAATTTCCGATCTCATAAAATTTGTCGATCTGCTCCATCTTAATCATATTTTTCATAATAAAATGTCCTCCGCCAGATCCTCTCTGTCAGCGGTCCGGCTATTCGCTCTGCATCCAGATCTCCGTGATGACTTCCTCCCCGTTTTCATCCGTCTCAAAAAGGACTTCCAGCAGATCTCCCGCTTCAAGGATCGAGAAAGTAGTCTCTTTTCCCGTGTCGGTGTGCACCGTTACCTTCACCGGAATGTATACTGTGACCGTGCTCACCGCGCTGGATTCCCGTCCGCCCTGACGCCGGGAACTGTCGGAATCCTCCCCGTCCCTGAACCGGGGCGTATCGCCCATATCGCTCATGTCAGGCATCCCGCCGTCCTGGTCCATGCCGCCCCGGCCCATGTTTGCCCTGCCGCCGTCCGCCTCTTGCTCCGTGGAGGGTTCCATATCCCCGGGTTCCTGCTCTGCGGTTCTTTCTGTCTGCAAGGACTCCTGCTCCGTCTCTTTCTCTGTCTCCGTCTCTTTCTCTGTCTCCGTCTCAATCTCCATATAGGTGAGTTCATTCCCGGTTATGGAGACAACTCTTATCCGGGCTTTCCTCTGGCCTTCCGACAGCTCCGTCTCGGTCTCCGTCCCGGATATGAGGCTTTTGATATTGCTGATACTGCTGCATCCGCAGACACTCAGAGAAATCACGACAGTCAGTACTATTATTTTTGCGCGCTTTCCCGCTCCCATCTGTCTATCCTCCTGCTATTATTCCGCATTCAGCGCATCCACCGGTACCAACCTCGATGCTTTCCACGCGGGATAGATGCCGAACAGCGTGCCCGTCAGCACGGCGAATCCAAGGGCCAGCGCCCAGGCCGTAATATCGGCTTCCACCCGGATGCCGTAATATTCCACGATGGGCGTCACTCCAAAGCTGACCGCCACACCCAGAATCCCGCCGATCAGGCTAATGGCCGCCGACTCGATCAGAAACTCCGACAGGATCACGCCTCTTGACGCCCCGATGGCTTTCAGGATACCGATCTCATTGGTCCGTTCCTTCACAGATACAAACAGCACGTTCATAATGCCGATGCCGCCCACCAGGAAAACGATGGCCGCCATTGCGCCGAGGAGCATCGTGAGAACCCGGTTCGACGTCTCTGCCGCTTCCATCTTGCTTCCGGCATCGGAGAAGGTAAACTCCGCGTTGCTGTAATTCTCTTCCAGTACAATGGAGACCTGCTCCTTTATGGTATCAATGGCATTCACGTCGTCCGTCAGCACCGTGATCGTGGGGCTGATGGTTTCCCCTGTGATATATTTGATTCCGGTGCTGTAGGGGACAAAGATCGTCTCATCCGGACTGATTCCTGCCGAAACGGCGGAGGTGGCATTCAGCACGCCGCATACCGTAAAGGCCCGGTCATCAATGTAGAGGGTCTCTCCGTACGCCCCGTCAACGCTGCCGAAGACAGCTTTCGCGGCGTTGCTTCCAAGGACGCACACCTTGGATTTGCGGGCGTCGTCGTCATCGCTGATAAATTCTCCCGCCGCCATCGTGAGTTTGGAGACGGCGGCATAGCTTTCCTTCACACCGGCGATGGTGTACTGCTGGCTCTCCTGGAGATTTCCGCCCTCCACCAAGGAACCGGCCGTATAGGAGATCGTCACGCCGTCAAGTCCGGGAACGTAGGTCTCGATGTCCTCCACGTCGCTCTCTGAGAGTATGATGTTATCCAGGTTCATCCGGTCCTCTACGATGCTCTCTTCCTCCCCGCTGTCCTCTGTCTCAGAGACAGCATCCGGGGTTCCCGCCTTTTCGCTTCCCTCTCCGGCCTTATTTCCTGTGCCGCTTTCATCGGGCATCGCTTCTCTGCCCGTCCCCTCGTCCGCGGCTTCCGCATCCTCCTCCCCACTGCCCGGAAAGCCGCCGGGTTCCGCATTTCCATCTGTACCGCCGGGAAAATCCCTGGCCGCGTCTTCATCTGTTCCTCCCGGGAAACCGCCGTCCGCGTTTTCCCCCACATCTTCGGTCCGTTCGCCCCTCTCGTTTCCGTCCGTGCCGCCCGCCATATCGCCGCCTGCATTTTCACCGTCATTCTGACCCATGCCGCCGCCTGCGTTCTGGCCCATGCCGCCGCCCATATCGCCGCCCGCGTTTCCCCCCATATCGGCCATGCCGCCGCTGTTTCCGGCATCGCCGGGGGATCTTCCTCCGCCTCCAAAGGCATTGCTGAAAAATTCGCCGATGGCTCCAAAGGAAAAGCCGCCCCCGGAGGTGGTCTCCTCCCCCTCGTATTCGTAGCTGACGTCGATGGCGCCCGCGTTCAGGCTGCTGAACTGCTCCGCCACATCCAGCCTGCCGCCGCGGCCAATGGCGATCACCATAACGATGGTGGCCGCGCCGACGACAATCCCGATGGACGTCATAACTGTCTTAAATTTGTTCTGATAGATATTCAGCCACACAAGCCGTAAGATTTCTGTCCCTTTCATGCTCCCACCTGGCTTTCCAGCAGAACCGTGTCCCCTTCCTCCAGTCCGTCTTTGATTTCCACATATGTTCCGTTTGAAAAGCCAGTGGTGACTGTCACCTCGCTGATGGCTCCGTCGCTGTCCTTCACCTTAACCCAGGAGCGCGCTCCGTCCTGATGAATCGCTTTGTTCGGCACGTAGAGAACGTCCGTCACCTCCTGCTCCACGAACGTCACTTCCCCGGTCATGCCGGAATACACCTTCTCCGTATCTCCGGTAAACAGTACTTCCACATCATAATTGACGGTGGAAGTCCCGATGGAAGAGGAACTCTCAATTCCCGTGACCTCCCCGGAAAAAATCTCTCCCTCGTACGCTGTCAGGGCGATGGACGCCGTATCCCCGACCGAGATTGTGGATATGTCCTCCTGGGATACTGCCACGGTCATTGTGACACTCTCCGGATCCAGATAGGTCAGAACCGCGGAATCGTTTATCAGAGTATCCCCTGCGGCGTACTCAATAGACATGATGGTACCGGAATACTCCGCATAGACCGTGCCGTCCCCGATCTCAGACAGGAACTCCTCCAGGGCTTTCTCTTCCTCCTCCAGGGTCTCCTTGGCCTCGTCCAGATCGTCCTCCAGCCCGTTGGTATCTATTTCATAGAGCTGATCGGCGTACTGGTAGTTCGTCATGGCGTTCTCGTACACCTGCTTCGCCTCGATGGAGCCGGTCACAAGATTGTTTTCCGCGATCCGCAGATTTGCCTCTATGGTTTCGTAGCTGAGCTGCTCTTCCTCCAGATCGTCCTCCACATCATAACCGGCCTCCAGTTCCGCCTCCAGTTCCCCGACGGTTTCCGCAGACTCCGCCAGCTCCTCCTCCAGATTGGTGACTGCGTTTTCCAGGCTGGTGATGGTGGCGTTGTACGTGGCCTCGGCAGTCTTTCCCTCCGCCAGATACATCTGGTATGTATAGTCTGCCTCGGCCTTCTTCGTCTCCGCGTTGATTTCTTCCTGCTTCACCAGAAGCTTTGCGTCCGCCACCGCTGTCTCCAGCACCGCCTGATATGCCTCTATGCTGTCGGCGTCGATGGTCAGGATCGCGTCGCCCTCCTCTACCACCTGACCGACTGCCACAAGGACTTCAGCCACTGTGAGAGAAGGGGATGTGCCCGACGAGGAGGAACTGCCCGACGAAGAAGATCCGCTGGCTCCGCTGTCTGTGGAAGAACCGTCCTGGCTCATCCCCTGCCCCCCGGAAGATGAGCTGCCGGGGGACGAGGAAGATCCGGACGAACTGCTGTCGCTTCCCTCTGTCAATTCGGAAACAGAGAAGTCCTGCTCGTTGCTTCCGTAGGTCACGGTGCCGCTCTCTGTAATGCCCACCGACACGGAGCCCCGCTGCACCTTCGTCTCAATGTAGGTCTGACTGCTGTCCGATCCGGCCGGTTCCGTATTGTTCCTGTAATATATATATCCCGCAGTCCCGGCGGCCGCTGCCACCACCAGAAGGACCAGCAGCTTCCGCCCCGTATGCTTCTTTCTTCTCCTACTCATCGCTGTCTTCCTCCTGCGCTGTCGTGATTGTGACCGTCGCCGCAAGAGAAGGGCTCAGGCGACCGCTGCTGTTGTCCACGGAAATTTCCGCCTCATAGTTTACGGAGGTTCTGGACTGGCTCGTGTCCGCTTCCTGGGATTTCTCAGACACAACGCCTTCCCACCGGCCGTACCCGGAAATCTCCACGGACACCGTATCGCCCACGCACAGATCCGCGATATCGTACTGCGACACCTCGATGGGAATCGTCACCGTATCGGTCTCATACAGGCTGTAAGCCGCAAGCGAACTCATCAGGGTATCCCCTTCTTCATATCCCACCGTCGCCACCGTACCGCCGGTGGCTGCCGTCAAAACGCCGTCGGTCATTTCCTCCAGAAGGGCTTTTTCATCCTGCAGCTCCTGCAGCGCATCCTTTGCCGCCTGCAGCGTCTCCTCCAGCTTAGCGACCTCCTGCTGGTACGTAATCTCCGCCAGCTTCCCCTCCAGAATCGTCGTATCATAAGTGTACCGGATCTCCAGCTCCGTTGCCTCTTTGATCCGAAGCAGCTCCTCATACTGCAGCCTTGCTTCCTCAAGGGTATCCCCCAGCTCTTCCACCAGCTCCTCCGCGTCGTCGGCGTCGGAAGGTTCTTTCTCCACAAGGGCCCAGGCCTCCGTCAGATCATACGTGTCGCCAAACAGACTGTCCTCCTGGCTGCTCCCGGATATACCGCCGCTTCCCATGTCTCCGCTTCCGCCCGTGCCGGAGGATGCGCTGTCTGTGCCATTCTGGGTATCCGCGCTCCCGCCTGAGCCGCTTATGCCCGAAGAAGCGCCGGCCGATCCGCCCATGGAGGAAGCAGCGTCACTCCGGGATGATTCCTGTATCTCGCCGTCCCCGCTGGAATCGGATCCCTGCATCTGCTCCTGCATCTGGCTCTGATCCCCGGAGCCGTCACCGCTCTGTCCTGCGGCGCCGGTGGCAGAGCCGCTCTGGCTGCCGCTTCCCGACGCGCCATCCTTCCCCGAAGCGCTGCTGTCTGAGGATGCCCCGCTCTCCAGTTCCGCTTCCAGTTTTTCCAGCTCTGTCTCCAGCTCCAGTATGGACGTCACATTATCCCCAAGCTCCACATACAGCTGCTTTCTTTCTGCTTCCAGGTCGTACAGCGCCTGAATCCGGTCTTTGTAACCATCTATATCTGCGCTTGCCTCGCTCAGCTGCGTTTCCAGATCGGATTTTTCCGATTCTAATTCTTCATTGGCCGATTCCAGGTCCGCAACCTTCTGCTCAAGATCAGACGTATCCGCTGTGTCGGCGCCATCCTCCGTATCGTCTCCTGAATCCGCGCCGCCTGTCTCCTCTCCCGAATCCTCTGTTCCGGAAGAAGCCCCGTCTCCGTCGGCGCTTTCTGTCGTCGTTTCCGCTTCCGTTTCCTGTGTTTCCGCTTCCGTTTCCGGTGTCTCGGCTTCCGTTTCCGGTGTCTCGGCCTCCGTTTCCTGCGTCTCTTCTTCCGTTGCCTGCGTCTCTTCTTCCGTTGCCTGCGTCCCGGCTTCCGTCGTCTGCGTCCCGGCTTCCGTCGTCTGCGTTTCCTCCCCGGACGCCGTGCCCTGTGCAGAGATCTCTGTCTCCGACAACAGGATGGACTGCCCGGACAGGATCACGGTGGTGTCCGTGCGGCCGATCGCCAGCGTACCCACGCCGCAGAAATCCTCCGACTTGGAATCCAGTCCTGTTTTATCATAAATTGCACAGATCGCTTCATTATATTCTTCGTTTTTTCCCTCAATCTCCTCCACGATCGTGCTCTGGGCCCCGGATAGCGCCGTGATCTGTTCTTTGAGCTCTGCGATCCGCTTCTCCAGGCTGCTAATGTCGGATTCGTGCGCCGCCTCCGTCTTCTCTGCGGAAGTCTCCTCCGTCTCCTGCTCAGAGGACTGCGCTTCGCCGTCTGTCTCTGTCTCCGATTCATTCTCTGACTGCGACTTGCCTGACTGTCCGGAAGAGGAGCCGGAAGAGGAACTGCCGGAGGAGGAAGCCCCGCCGGAGCTGCTGCCGGAACCTGTGCTGTCGCCGGTCTCGTAGCTTCCGTCGTCGATCCCCTCATTAAGCTCTTCCATCCGCTCTGCGATCTCCTCTAGGATTTCCTCGTGCTCCTCAATGGCATCCGTCAGTTCCTTCTCGGATCTGGAACGGTAAAAATCCGCCTGCTTTGCATTGGCCTGGGCCAGTTCCAGGGTGTGGGCCGCCTCCAGAATGCCGATGTCATAATCCATCTGCGTATCGGTCAGAGTATTCCGGGCACGGATGATCGCCGCCTCGTAATAATCGAGCGCGCCCTGATAGCTGTCCTTTGTCACTTTCAGGATCTCGTCTCCTTCCGCCACCTGGCTGCCGGAGGCAACGGCAATCTCCTCCACCGTCAGCGTGACCAGGGCTTCGTTTATCTCCGGATAATACTCATCCTCCGAAACCTGTGTGGTTCCTTCAAATTCCAGCTCTTTCGCTGACACATACAGGGAACCGCTGTCCATGATCTGCGTACCCACCAGGATCAGGGACATCCATCTCAGTGTTCTCGCCTTATCCATATTTCACCTCATCTTAAAACGGATTCACCCACACGGAAACACCCGCTGTACGCAGACTCCCCGCATTCTTTCTGTCACCAGACTATCATCTATTCCTGAATTGACGCTGAAAAACACAAAAAATACATACATTTTCGGTTTCCCGCGAACCGGATATCGTGTATAATAGGGAGGCAAGTACAAAGAAGAGGAGGCGCCTCATGCGGATACTGATCATAGACGACGACAAAATCCTGGCGGACTCCATAAGAAACCTGCTGACCGTCAGAGGCTTCGACGTGGAGGCGGCCTGCGACGGCGAAACCGGAAAGGAGCTTTCTCTTCTCGCCGTGTATGACCTCCTGATCCTGGACGTCATGCTGCCCGGTATAAACGGCCTCCAGGTCGCACGGGATCTGCGCGCCTCCCACTGTGCCACCCCGATCCTGATGCTGTCCGCCCGGTCTGATCTGACAGACCGGGTTGAGGGGCTGAACGCGGGGGCGGATTATTATCTGACGAAGCCCTTCGACAGCCGGGAGCTTCTGGCCTGTATTAACGCCCTCCTTCGCCGCCAGGGGACGCAGATCGACGAGCTCACCTTCGGCAACACGTCTCTTGACCTGGCCTCCGGTATACTCACCTGCAAAGAAAAGCGGGTGCGGCTCTCCGCCAGAGAATTTGACGTCATGCGGCTCCTTCTCCAGTTTGGGGAGCGCAACCTGTCAAAAGAAGCGCTTCTTGCGCGGGTCTGGGGATATAATTCAAATGCTGTGGATAACCACGCGGAGGTCTATGTGGGATTTCTGCGCAGAAAGCTGGCGGGTATCGGTTCCAATATCCGGATCGCAGCCATACGGCGTATGGGATATCATCTGGAGATACAGGATACCGAATAATCTGCTGCAAAGCTGCTTATATGCATTTTTTATATAAAAGAAAGAAAAATTCCAAACATTTCAAAATCAGTTGGGCGCCGGCCTGACAAAGGAGAGGACGTTATGAAATATGATGTGATTATTGTAGGCGCAGGCCCCGGAGGCATTTTCTCCGCCTATGAGCTTTCGCTGCGGAAACCGGAACTGAAAGTCGCCGTGTTTGAGGCGGGATTGCCGCTGGAGAAGCGGCGCTGTCCCATCGACGGCAAAAAAGTGAAATCCTGTATCAAATGTCCCACCTGCGCCATTATGAACGGATTCGGCGGCGCAGGCGCCTTCTCGGACGGAAAATATAATATCACCAACGATTTCGGCGGGACGCTACACGAACATATCGGACGGGCACAGGCTCTGGAGCTGATGCGGTATGTGGATGAGATCAATGTCGCCCACGGCGGCGCGGGTACCAGGATGTATTCCACGGCGGGTACCAGATTCAAAAAGCTGTGTATGCAGAACAAGATGAAGCTGCTGGACGCCTCGGTGCGCCATCTTGGCACGGACATCAACTACGTGGTGCTGGAGGAACTGTACCTGGAAATGAAAGACCGGATCGACTTTTACTTCCATACCCCGGTAGAGCGGATCGAAGTAACAGAGGGAGGTTATCGCATTCATGGCAAAGAGACCAGCGCCGACTGCCAAAGCTGCATTATTTCCGTGGGACGAAGCGGCAGCAAATGGATGGAAAGCGTCTGCAGCCAACTGGATATCCCCACGAAATCCAACCGGGTTGACATCGGCGTCCGTGTGGAACTTCCCGCGGTGATCTTCTCCCATCTGACAGACGAACTGTACGAGAGCAAGATCGTATACCGCACGGAGAAATTTGAGGACAGCGTGCGCACCTTCTGTATGAATCCCTACGGCATTGTAGTAAATGAAAATACCAACGGCATCGTCACGGTCAACGGCCACAGCTACGAGGGAGAGGACAAACGGACCGATAATACCAATTTCGCCCTGCTGGTGTCCAAGCATTTCTCCGAACCCTTCAAGGACAGCAACGGCTACGGCGAGAGCATCGCCCGCCTTTCCAATATGCTGGGGGGCGGAGTCATCGTACAGCGGTTCGGGGATCTGGTGCGGGGACGGCGCAGCAACGCAAAACGGATCGAGGAGGGCATGGTGGTCCCCACTCTGAACGCCACCCCCGGGGATCTGAGCCTGGTGCTGCCGAAGCGTATCCTGGACGGCATCATCGAGATGATCTACGCACTGGACAAGATCGCGCCGGGCACCGCCAACGGCGACACGCTGCTGTACGGCGTCGAAGTCAAGTTCTATAATATGGAAGTCAGCATCGACGAACATCTTGAGACGAAATATCCGGGCCTGTATATTATCGGCGACGGCAGCGGCGTGACCCATTCCCTCTCCCACGCCTCTGCCAGCGGCGTGTACGTGGCGAGACGAATCATGGAAGAAAACGGCGGGATCATCTGAGTCACGCTGTTTTTACTTAAAAAGACCAATATTTTCCGGAAGATCCGTTCCGGCGCCGCGATCAGCGTGTACCAAAAGGCGATCGAAGCTCTCATAAAGGCGAGGGCGTCCCCCGGCGTCACGGTAAACAGGGTAAAAAATAGTAAAAAAATACACAAAATCAGTTTTTTCGATTATTGACTTGAACGCTTTAAAGCGTTATAATGTGTTCAGCGGTTTTTTTATCAAGAAATTACCACAAAAAAACGAGGAGGATAACCTAATGAAAAAACAAGTTTTAGCTGCTGCTATTTCTGCTGTCATAGCGGGAAGCATTGTAGGAATGAATGTGTGCGCTGAGGAAACCTACACGGTAGGTATCTGCCAGCTTGTACAGCACGATGCGCTGGACGCCGCCACGCAGGGCTTTAAGGATGCGCTGACCGAGGCGCTGGGCGATGCCGTTACCTTTGACGAGCAGAACGCCCAGGGCGATTCCAACACCTGTTCCACGATCATCAACTCCTTTGTATCTGGCGATTATGACCTGATCCTGGCGAACGCAACGGCCGCCCTTCAGGCTGCCGCGGCAGGCACCGACGAGATCCCGATCCTCGGAACCTCTATCACCGACTATGCCACCGCCCTTGAAATCGACGACTGGACCGGTACCGTAGGTGCAAACATTTCCGGTACTTCCGATCTGGCCCCGCTGGAGGAGCAGGCGGCCATGATCGCCGAGCTGTTCCCGAATGTCGAGGAGCTTGATATTGAGTGGTCCGTTGGACTTCTCTACTGCTCTGCTGAGGCAAATTCCCAGTATCAGGTAGACACCATCCGGGTTGCCCTTGAAGATCTCGGGTATACCTGCACAGACTATGCGTTCTCAGATTCCAACGATCTGCAGAGCGTTGTCACAACAGCTGCCGCTGAGAGCGACGTGATCTACGTTCCCACCGACAATACCGCTGCCGCAAACACCGGGATCATCGACAATGTTTGCCGTCCTGCAGGCGTTCCGATCATTGCGGGCGAGGAAGGCATCTGCGAGGGGTGCGGCGTGGCCACCCTGTCCATCAGCTACTATGACATCGGCTACAAGGCTGGCGAGATGGCTGTCTCCATCCTGGTTGACGGCGCAGATATCTCCACCATGCCGATCGAGTATGCTCCTGAGGTTACCAAAGAGTACAACGCGGAAATCTGCGCGGATCTCGGACTGGATATCCCGGACGACTATGTTGCTATCGGCGGCGACGAAGCAGAAACCGAAACCGAATAATTATAATCGCATAAGATTTACAGACAGCGGGAAAGGGTTCTCCTCTCTCGCTGTTTTTGCAGGAGGAAAATGTATGAATATCGTAACTCTTATAAACGCGCTTCCCGGCGCGGTGGCCCAGGGCCTGATCTGGGGAATCATGGCCATAGGCGTATACGTCACCTACCGGATACTGGATGTGGCGGATCTGACCGTGGACGGTACCATGTGTACCGGCGGCGCCGTCTGCATTATGATGATGCTCAGCGGGCACAACGTATGGATTTCCATGCTGGCAGCCGTGGGAGCTGGTATGCTGGCAGGTCTTGCCACAGGAATTTTTCACACCTTTATGGGAATTCCAGCGATCCTGGCCGGGATTCTCACCCAGTTATCCCTGTATTCCGTCAATCTGAAAATCATGGGAAAATCCAATCAGGCCATCAATGTGGACAAATATAATCTGCTGGTTTCCCTTCGCTATATCAAAAATGTGCCCCTGCTTCAGAACACCATTCTGATCGTAGCAGTCATTATCATTGTGCTGATCGCCATTCTCTACTGGTTTTTCGGCACAGAGCTTGGCTGCTCCCTGCGGGCCACAGGATGCAACCCGAATATGTCCCGTGCCCAGGGAATCAACACAGATTTCAACAAGGTGCTGGGTCTGATGATCTCCAACGGCCTCGTCGCCTTTGCCAGCGCGCTATTGTCCCAGTATCAGGGCTTCTGCGATGTGAATATGGGGCGCGGCGCCATCGTCATCGGGCTGGCCGCCGTCATCATCGGTGAGGCGGTCTTCGGAAAGATTTTCCGCAATTTCGCCTTCCGGCTCGTGGGCGTCGCCCTTGGTTCCATCATCTACTATCTGGTGGTGCAGGCCGTGATCTGGCTGGGTATCGATACGGATCTGCTGAAGCTGCTCTCCGCCCTTGTGGTTGCCTTCTTCCTCGCTTTCCCCTACTGGAAAGGCAAATACTTCACCAAACCGGTAACGAAAGGGGGAAACGGCAATGCTTGAAATTAAAAATATTTATAAAACCTTTAATCCGGGAACGATTAATGAAAAAACGGCCCTCAGCGGCCTGTCCCTGAGCCTGAAGGACGGGGATTTCGTCACCGTCATCGGCGGCAACGGAGCGGGCAAATCCACCATGCTAAACGCGGTGGCCGGCACCTGGCTCGTGGACGGAGGACAGATTCTCATCGACGGCACGGATGTCACCAAACTTCCGGAGCATAAGCGCGCGCCTTATCTCGGCCGCGTATTTCAGGATCCCATGACCGGCACCGCCGCCACCATGGAGATTCAGGAAAACCTTGCGCTCGCCAAACGGCGGGGCAAGCTGCGGCTCCTGAAATCCGGTATCACAAAGGCAGAACAGTCGGAATACCGGGAACTTCTGAAGACCCTTGACCTGGGGCTGGAGGAGCGCCTTACCACAAAGGTTGGCCTTCTCTCCGGCGGACAGCGGCAGGCGCTGACCCTTCTGATGGCAACCCTGAAAAAGCCAAAGCTTTTGCTGCTGGACGAGCACACAGCCGCCCTGGATCCCAAGACGGCCGCCAAGGTGCTGGAGACTACGGAAACCATCGTAAACCGGGATCGCCTGACCACCCTGATGATCACCCACAACATGAAGGACGCAATCGCCCACGGCAACCGGCTCGTGATGATGATGGACGGCAGGATCATTCTGGACATCGCCGGGGAAGAGAAAAAGAAACTGACCGTGGCGGATCTGCTGGCCCGGTTTGAAGTGGCAAGCGGCGAGGAATTTTCCAGCGACTCGGCGCTGCTGGGATAAGAGTTTTTTACGTCGCTCCTGTTTTTTTATAGAATGCGATTACTATTCGACAAAACCAGAGTGAGGAGGTAGTTCATTGTATCTGAGAAGGTTCATTTCCGTACTGTTAGTCGCGCTGGCGATCGGTGTCTGCGTATTTATCACATACATAAGCAGAGACGTGGACCAGAACACGATCATCTTTAATCTGTCGTTTCTCGGCATCATGCTGGCGGCCGTGATCGCAGCCTTTGCGGCGGGTCTGCGCCGTCTTATGGGGGACTGCCGGGGGCTGCGACAGGGGACGGACACTGTGCGGGAAGGCTCTGTGCCGGATGCCCTGTCCGCAGATAACGACCGTTTTTCCCTGTTTCAGAATCCGTTTCTGGACGGCTGCTACCGGGAATACTGCCGGATGTTAAGGAGCAATCCCCAGGCTCCCTGCGATATCCGAAGCTTCATCAACGAGGAGGCGATCGAGACGCATGCCCACCGGGGCATTCTCGAGCTGATCCCCGACATTCTTACAAGCCTGGGCATTCTTGGAACCTTTGTGGGGCTTGTCGTGGGACTTCGCGGCTTTGATCCCTCCGGCTATGAACAGATGGCGGGATCGGTCACGCCGCTGATCAACGGCATTAAAGTGGCTTTTATTACCTCCATTTACGGTATTTCCCTTTCCCTGGCCTTTTCCTTCAATCTGCGCAGCGAGTTTTCCAATCTCTCGTCTCTGATCGAGGAATTTCTGGACGCCTACTATCTCAACGTCCATCCGCCTTATGAGGTGGATTCCCTCACCCGGCTTCTGGAGGGCCAGAAGTCCCGGGAGGAAATGACGAAGGATCTGACCACCGTTTTCGTGGAGCAGATGGGCAAAAGCTTTGAAGCGGTGATCACCCCCGCGTATGAACGCATGACGGAAGGCATTCATCAGGTGGTGGAAACGTTCACCCAGAGCCAGACCCGGGTTATGACCCAGGTGTGCGAATCAGTGGTGCAGCAGATGCGCAGCGAACTGGACCACGATTTCGAACAGCTCACCCGGACAATCTGCGATCTTCAAAAGGCTCAGAACTCCTACATGGATTTTATGAACCGCTCCATGAACCGTATGCAGCAGACCTTTGTCACGCTGCAGGACGACATGACGCAGATGGAAAAATACAGCCAAAATACCCTGGGCACGCTGACCGACGCGCAGAAGGAAGCCAAAAGTATCGCCCAGGAACAGCAGGCCGCTTACCAGCAGTACATACGGTTCATGTACGAATCCATCGAGCGCTTCTCCGCTATCTGGGAGGGCCAGAATGAACGGCTGCAGGAATACTCGGATGAGATTGGAAAAATGGGACCGGTTCGCTCCAATCTGGAGATCCGGCAGGATCTGAACCGTCTGGAAGCACTGCTCGAGGATGTGGACCGGCGGCAGAAAAACAATGAACGGCTTCTCAAAGTCTCCTCCGCGGACGAAGAGATCTGCGATATGCTGGATGAGACGCTTCAACGTCTTAAAGAGCTGAAAGAACTGGCTTCCGCGCCCGTTCTGTTCCGGCGCCGTAAATAGCCTTCCGGTGAGAAAGGAAGAGATGGTATGTATTCCAAACGCAAAAAGAGCTATGACCGCCACAATATCTGGCGTTCCTATTCCGATATGCTCTCCGGCCTCCTGCTTCTGTTCATTCTGGTCATGTGCATCTCTTTTATGCAGGCCCAGAAGAATTATCAGGACCGTCTGGCGGAGGAGGCTGCCCACCAGCTGACCCAGGAACAGCTTCTGGCCGAGCTGGAGGAACGGGAAAGCGAGGTTGCTTCCCAGCAGTCCACGCTTAAGGAGCAGGACGCGCTTCTGGCCTCCCAGCAGGAGGATCTTGATTCCCAGAGCGCCCTCCTGGCACAGCAGCAGGCAGATCTGGAAGCCCAGGCTGCCCTGGTGTCGCAGCAGCAATCCGCCCTGGACGAGCAGGAAGAACTGATGGCACAGCAACAGCAAAAGATCGAACAGATCATCGGGGTCAAGGCCGATCTGATCGCCGCCTTGAAAGAAGAATTTGACGCCAACGATCTTTCTGTTACCATCGACAGCACCGACGGCTCCATTACCCTGGATTCCAACGTGCTGTTCGGGTACAATGAAAATGTGCTGACAGAGGAAGGCAACACCATGTTAAGCGAAGTGCTGCCCGTCTACTGCCGGGTATTGCTCAGCGAACAGTATCAGGAATATCTGGCGGAAATCCGCATCGACGGCTACACCGACACGGACGGGGACTATCTGTATAATCTGCAGCTCTCCCAGGAGCGCTCTCTTGCCGTGGCGGACTATCTGATCCTTGGCGCCGATTCTTTCCTGACTGCGGAAGAACTGGAACTCCTGCAGGGAAAGCTCACGGCCAACGGCCACTCCATGAGCAACCCGGTATACGATGAAAACGGCGAGATCGACATGGACGCCTCCCGCCGGGTGGAAATCAAATTCAGCCTCAAAGATGAAGAAATGATTAATGAGATGCAGGAGATCCTGGACAGCGCCCAAAACAGGGATACCTCGCAGAGCGAAGCGGATTAAACCCAATAGCATTCATAATGTGACAGCTCCGGAACCTTCACACATGGGCCGGGTTCTCCCCGCCGGCCTCCAGGATTCCCATGCGCTCTGCTTCGTCCCGCAGATCCCGGTTCCGTTCGTTGGCGGCGCCGAATTTCTTCAGACAGCAGATTACTTTTTTGCAGCGCCCCATGATTTCCAGCGCCTTTTCGTACTGCTCACTGCTCACCGGTTCAAAGGCTCTCTCTCCAATCAGCTTCGATGCCAGGGCCTTTGCCGTCTGATAGTCAATGTCGTTTTCGTGCAGTACCCCCACCGCAAACGGAGTTCCGGCCCGCTGCAGGGCGCGGAATACGGGTGTCCCGCTTCCTCCCCCGGCGATGACGAACACCTCCGGCTCTCCCCTCACGGGAGCCATCTCCACACATCCGGACAGGGCGTTATAACTGCCTTCCCCAATCCCGTACAATTCCTCAATATACTCCGGGGTGAATACCTCCTCCGGCGTCCCCGCGCGGCTGATATAAGCGCCGCTGACGCAGAGCACCCGATCCGATATCTTCTGAGCCAGATCCAGTTCATGCAGAGACATGATTACGGCCACCTGACGCTCTTTTACCATTTTCTTCAGGATTCCCAGCAGTTCCAGCTTGTGGCGGATATCCAGAAAAGAGGTTGGCTCGTCCAGGACGATGACCTCCGGCTCCTGGCAGATCGCCCTGGCGAGAAGGATCCGCTGCCTCTGCCCGTCGCTGATAGCGCTGAAATCCCGGTCACACAGATCTGACGTATGTACCAGTTCCATGGCTTCACGGACCTTTTTACGGTCCCCGTCGCTAAGGATGCCCAGCGCCCCGGTATAGGGATACCGGCCCGTCGCCACAATATCCTCGCAGGTCATCAGCTCCGAGCGGATCCGCTCCGTCAGCACCACCGCCATCTGGCGGGAAAGCGCCTTAGCCGATATGTTTTTCAGCATTTCCCGGTCCAGATATACGGTGCCCGCGAGGGTGCGTATCTGCCGCGTAATGCTCTTTAAGATCGTGGATTTTCCGCCGCCGTTTGGTCCGATAAGGGTCAGGATTTCTCCCCGTTTCACCCCCATTTCGATCTCACGGATCAGCGGTTTTCCGTCATATCCAACCGTCAGATTCTCGGTCCGGAAGAAATACGCATCTGTGGAAAAAACGGCGTTGTCTTTTTTCGTCATACGGCCCTTTGCCTCCGTATCATAATATAAATGACTACCGGCGCGCCGAAGACCGCCGTCACGGAGCTGATGGAGAGCTCGGTTGGGGCAAACACGGTCCGGGCGATCAGATCGCTGAACATACAGAATACCGCGCCCCCCAGGAAACAGGCCGGGATCACAAGGATCGGTTTCGCCGTGTTCAAAAGACTTTTTACCAGGTGGGGCACCGCGATTCCCACAAAGGAGACCGGTCCCGCAAAGGCAGTAACACAGGCGGAAAGGATACTGGAGAGCAGAATCAGCGCCGCCTTGAACGCCCGGAGGTTTACCCCCAGATTCCGGGCGTAAACCTCCCCGAGCTGGTAAGCGCTGATCGGTTTTGACAGGAGAAAGGTAATCACCAGCGCAATCCCCGTCACCGTTCCCATCACATACACGTTGCCCCAGGTCATCCCGGAAAAGCTGCCCAGAGACCAGTTGTGCAGGTTTACGATATTGGAATCATCCGCAAACGTCACCACAAAATCCGTGATTGCGGAACAGATATAGCCGATCATCACCCCGCTGACCACCAGCATGGACATCTGTTTCACCCTGCCGGAGACCAGCAGCACAAATCCCATTGCGAGCATGGCACCCCCGAAAGCCGCCGCAATCATCATCCAGGAGCTGACCACCATGGAGCGCTCCAGAAAATACACCATTGTCAGCGCAACCAGCAGTTTGGAACCCGAAGAGATTCCCAGCACAAAAGGACCTGCGATCGGATTGCCGAAAAAAATCTGCAGCAGAAAGCCGGAAACTGAAAGGGCGCCCCCCAGGATAATCACTGCCATCAGCCTGGGAAGCCGTATCTGCCATATGATATTGCAGGAAGTCTCCTCCCCCGTCCCTTTGAAGAGGATCCCGGCGATCTCCCCTGCGGACAGATGAACGCTGCCGGAACTGATATTCCAGACAGACAGAATCCCGCCCAGCAGGAGCAGGATTCCAAAGGATATCACATATCTGGTGCAGGCTTTTTTTTTCATTTCCATCCCTTCGCTTTGTTCTGTAATGGCAATTTATCGGTATATACCGGGGTTTCTCCCCCCACCGGGGCCGTTGTTCACTCCACCCGGTGAAGGTAATGCAGCGTCGAATCATCCGTCTCTTCATTGGCAAGAATGCTGTGGATGTCCTCAATCATATCCCCCAGGCTGGTGGGCGACTGAAAAAGATTCTTCCCGACGCACCAGACATTTCCCTCCTGCACCGCTTTGAAATCGGCCAGCAGTTCGCTCTTGCCCAGCAGTTCGTCCACCGTATGGATTTCTCCGTCGATCGTGCTGTTGTATATGATGTAATCGGCGTCCTTCGCCTCTGCATAGAACTCCTCGATGGTCATATCGACGGTGGAGCGCGCCGTGCCGTCCGCCAGGGCATCAAATATGTAGGTCCCTCCGGCCAGCTCGATCATCTCCGCCACATAGTCGTCTGACTTGCGGACACTTGCGCTGCCACTGGAGGTGATATAGAAGAACGCGACGGTCTTTCCCGTGCTCTCCTCCGCCTCCACGGCCCGCACCTGTTTCATCTGCGTCTCAAAGATCTCTGCGGCCTGCTCCTCCCGCCCCAGAAGGGCGCCGTAAAGTTTAATCCACTCTGTCCGGCCCATGGCATGGCTCTCGTAACTGGAGCGCTCCACCAGCACCGGAATACCGAATTCTTCCAGCTTTTCTTTCACCTCCGGATTGTGATAGATCATTGTGGACTCGATGGCCAGCCCACAGTCCTCGGAGAGGATCCGCTCATAGTCCGGGGCGCTGTATTTCCCGGCATACAGGATATCCCCCTGTTCCATGGCCTCCTTCGCTTTTTCCACGTACCAACCGTCCGCATCCGTTCCGGAAAGCCGGATAGAATCCAGGGCGTCCAGGGCGCCGAAGAAATCCATGGAGGAGGTAGCCACAAGATAAATGTTCTGAACCGGCTTTTGCAGAACGGTCACGCCCTCCTCCAAAGAATCGGGCGTTTTCCCGCCTTCCGGCAACAGAAGAAAGGTACCTCCCTGGGCAATGTCAATGCGGGTGCAGCCGCCCTCATAGTAATTCACCTGAAACTGGTTGGCATACTGCAGCTCCATGCCTCTCTCCCAGGTAAGGCCGCACCAGAGCGCCCCGATCTTGGGCAGATCTGAATCTCCGTCATCCGGGAAGGCCTCTTCCATTTCTGCCTCTTTGTTTTCCAAAACCGTGTCCGCATCCTCGGTTTGCGAATCTTCGTCTCCCGCGGCAATATTATCTTTTTCCTGCGCTATGCTGCAAAGCGTTGCGGAGTCAAAATACAGGGTATAATCGATCTCATGGGGTACGCTCATGGCTACGGTGTCCGCCGTCACCGCTATTTCCTGGTCGAAAGCGCTCACCGGAATCTCAAAAGAGGAATTTCCCTCCGTGTTCACCGGCTCGTATCTCCTGCCATCCACCAGCATATAGTCGTAGTTTGGACTGCTGAAGGTGACGGCGGCCGTCACCTTCCCATCTTCCACGGTGATCTCTGTGGGGGATTCCACCGACGCGCGGCCGGAACCCCCCTCAAGCTTCACTTCCACAGTATAAGCGCCGTCCTGAAGATCCACAGTGGTTTCCCCGGAAGCGGCAAACGCCGCATTCACGGCTTCCCGGAAACGGCTTATTTCATCCGTTGTTTCCTCCGCCAGCACGCCGGACGCAGCAATCATCACAGAAAAGAGTAACGCCACTGCCCTTTTTAATATCTTCATCCCTTTATTCTTCTGTCTCCTTTACTTCCTCGGCCGCCTGGATCTGCGGATCCGATACACTGACCTTGTGGTCATACCAGATTCCCTTCGTTCCGATCAACGCCAGGTCAAATTCCTCATCAAGAGCCGGAACCGGAATGTCAAATCCATATACTTCTTCCGTCGTGCCGTCGCTGTACGTCACCGTATCTGTAGTCGGCTCGAGCCACTGGGCGCCCTCCTCCCGGGCCTTCTCGGCAACGCCGGGAAACAGATTTTCAATGCTCTTGGACACCAGGCTCACATGAATCGTCATCTCTCCGTTTTCCACCGTCAGGGTTCCCCGGCCCCCGCATGCCTCGTTCACATGAAACATGCTGCTGTCCGTATCGAAAACGGCGCTGTAGATACCGTCTTCCAGCATGGCGGTCCCGGATTCACCCGCATCCTCCACAAGCTCTGTCTCGGTCTCAGAGGATGACGCGGATTTTTTGATGACGGTGGCGCTTACATTTCCGATTGCATCCATTGCTTCCCTCGTATGCCCGATGTAAAGCTCATGCACTGCTTCCAGTCTTCCAAGCCCCGCGATCTGGGTCTCAACGCTCTCGAATCCGGCCGCTTCAAACAAGCTCTTCCAGGAATCCTCATCATCCCCTGCCATATCGTTGTTCGCGTGGTCGCCGGCCACCACCATCAGCGGACGGAGAATAACCTTTGTGTATCCGGCTGCCTGGACTGCATCAATCACCGCTTCCACGTCTGTCTCTTCCGGCTCTCCTTCCACAGTGCCGATGAATGCATTGACATAGCCAAGCGTCTCCATCTGTGTCTGCATCTGGCTGTAGGTTATATTTGCCGTGTGAGAAGTGCCATGTCCAAGGAATACAAAGGCCACTCTATCCTCAGCGGCCGCGTCCATAGACGCATAACCTGCATCCGTATACGCGGCTTCCGCCACGGCCTCCGCCACAACGGCCTTGTCCGCGTTAATCACGGTTGCGTCGGAACCAACTTCACCGAGCATCGGCTCCGCGATCACCACCGATTCAAACTCGTCCGCATACTCTACCAGGGCCTCTGCCATCTCGTCATACTCCGCGCCGTGCATCAGATGGGTCGGCTGTACCACCAGATTCTTAACGCCGTTTGCCACCGCGCGGTCCAGCGCCTGCTCCATGTTGTCGATCACCTCGCCGTCCCTTGCCTGCACGTGGTTGATGATGATCTGCGCCGTGAATGCCCGGCGTACGGACCAGTCCGGATATGCTTCCTGAAGCGCGTCCTCGACGCTCCTGATGTCCGCCGCACGGCTGTCGTTGAAGGAGGTGCCGAAGCTGACTACCAGCAGTTCGTTCTCGCCGATGTCGTCGCCGTTGCGCGGATCGTCAAGAGACGCGTCTCCGGTATTTCTTCCAAAATAGTCCGGATCGGCTTCCTCGCCTTCCACCAGCTCCTTCTGCCCGTCGGTCAGCGCATCCCAGGCTTCCTTTGCCGCGATACAGTCCTCGTCTGTGGTTTCCGTCCTCTCCTGCACATAGATCGCGTCGATCAGGGCCGCCACCTCGTCCGCCGCCGCCTGATCTTCCTTTGCGTACGCCGCAGGCGCCGCCAGCATGGAAGCGGTCATGGACAAAGCCAGAAGCATGGGTAACAATGGTTTCCTCTTCATTTTCTTATCTCCCTTTTTGGTATATTTCCGGTTGAAATTATGCAACACAAAAAAGAATGCATTCCTGCATCCATCCCTCATACAATAGCATTTGATCAAATCAGAATTATACCAAAAAGATCATCGCATCGTTGTGAGAATATAGGCGCTGTAGACCGCAGGCCTGAGATTCCTCGCACAGGCAGTTCTCCTGACTTAGTTCATCGCTGTTTTCCCTTCCCGGTTTCCCAGTGGCTTGAAAACAGCTCCCATACACAGTGACGGCATCGTTCCGGATTCTCACCGGATTCTCTTTTTCATACCATGATAATGGTATAACCTGTGCGCTACAACCTCTGCATTTATTCAATTCGGATGGTCACAATCTTAGCACAGTTTCCATGCAGTGTCAACAAGCTCTCTCCAGACAATTTCTCATTCACTCCACATTTTTCAGCGCCTCGCTCATGGGCACCCTGCGGATCCTGCGGTGCTCCAGGACCGCCACCACAGAATAGGTCGCCAGTCCGATGAGTATCATTTTCACAAAAATGACCGGGCTTACATGGTAGCTGATCCATCCGGAGAACGAGGACACCATCAGCTTCCTGTAGATGGTTTCCATAAGTATGCTCTCCAGGGGAAGGCTGAGGAGAATACACAGAATCACTGCGAGCGAGGTGGACAGCACATACAGACGGCTGATCTCCCCGTCGTTATAGCCCAGGATCTTGATCATGGAAATGGACTGGGCGTTCTTCTCAATAATAATCTTGGAGAGCAGATACATGAGCGCCACAAAAATCAGCACCGCAAAGGCGTCTACCAGATACATCATATCCCCCATGGATACCTGTAACTGGCGGGACACCTTGGTGAGGTCGTCCAGATCGATGACGGAAGCAATATATTTCTCGTCGATATCCGTAATCTCGCTGTCCGAAAAATATCCGCCGAAATATCCCTCTTCATATCCAAAAGTCCTGTTAAACGCATCAATACCCATAAATACGGACAGGGCCGCCGGGTAATCGTACACCCCGGCTATGGAGAATTCGTACTCCCTGTCCTCATACAGTTCTTTCAGGGTAATCGTATCGCCTGTCTTCAGTCCGTATTTCTCCGCGTATCCGTCGGAGATATATATACCGTCCCCGTCAAAGGCAAGATCCACATAACGGCTGTCCGGCTGCACGCCGTAAACCGTGATCTGCTCTTTCTCAATCCGTCCGGGTATAGTCTCCAGGGCGTACACCCCGTACTTTTCCGCGTCCCCGTTGGCCGTCTGTATCCCAATCTGCATCTGCACCAGGGCAAGCAGCGTCTCAACCGGGTTGGAGTTTCCCGCCAGAGAAACAGGCGTCTGCAGCACATACTGATAATTGCTGATCAGGTTTGTGGTGACCTCCTCCTGGAAATCGGCCAGCAGGGCAGGAAGCAGCAGACCGAACATCAGCAGCAGATTCGCAAACACGATCCCCGCAAACAGGGTCAGATAATTGCTGAGATTCTGCAGGATGATCCGGATCCGGAACCTGGTCAGAAAACCGATGGATTTATTCAGGCGCAGCGCCCTTTTTCTGCTCTTCTTTTTCAGGTCCCGGCGGATAAAATTAAGAGGCGGCAGGGACAGCTTGTGAGCAAGCACCGCCAGGGTGATCACAAACATCAGCGCCAGAGGCACCGCCGTGGTCTCCAGAAACGCCTCCGCATTCCATACGGTATGGTAGACGGGCAGGCTGTAGCTGCTATAATACATATTCGCGCACACAATCCGAAGCGCCGTATAACCGAGTATATTTCCGATCACTGCCCCGATCATGGTCACTGCGAGGGGCGCAGCCATATAATGCCGGATCAGTTCCCCTTTTGTGTAGCCGGAAGCGCGCAGCGTACCGATGACCGTGGACTCCTTGGCAATGGTATTGCTGATGGTGATTCCAAAGACAAAGGCCATGATCACAATAATGATATAGAGCAGCACCATCATCATGGCCTTGTCGCTGCCCATATCCTCCCCGGTAAACTGGATCGCCTGATTCAAAAAGGCCGGTATGAAATCCTCCAAAGTCGCCACGGAGGCAATCTCCTTCATCAGAGTTTCCGCCATCTTCTTCTCTTCCCTGGTATCCGACGGCGATTTCTCATATTTCCAGGAATAGCTGTACTGCATTTGGCTGCCGTCAAAGGCTTTGAAGCCCTCCTCCGTCACCACGCAGACGCCAAACAGCACCGAGTCGAACATCATATCGTTGTTGTCCGAAAAAAGCGTACTGTAATCCGAGAGGGCCACAAGTCCTGTGATCTTCATGGTTCTGCCGCCCACGCTAATCTTATCCCCCACCCGCAGATGGTTGTTGTCCGCGTACATCCGGTCCACAGCAATCTCATCCGGCTGCGCAGGAAACTCCCCATGCATCAGGCAGGCCAGATTGACCTCCTCCCGGTTTTGAAATACCCGAAGCGTGTTTCCTTCTTCCGCATCCAGATCCAGATAAAAGTTGCGGTACAGGGTCACGCTGTTCTCCTCAATCCGGCGAATCTGGTCGGCGGTCAGTTCCGATGCCGCCCGGAAATTCCCGTCCTCCACATTGTATTTTTCAAAGCTCTCATTCCAGGCGATAATCATACTGTTGTCCGCTACCAGAAAACCGGACACAAAGCCGATGGAAGCGATCAGCAGAATAAAAATAACCGTGTACTTCCCCAGTTCGCCGGTGAGTTCCCGGAGCAGACGTTTATTCAATGGATTCTTCATAACCTCTTCCCCCTACCACTCAAGCGCTTCCGCCGCGATTCTTTTCTCATTTTTGTAGCTGCTGCGCACCATTCCGTCCCGCAGCTTCACCACCCGGTCCGCCATATTTTTGATGGCTTCATTGTGGGTGACCATGATGACCGTATTTCCGTACTTTCGGTTCACCGTATCGATCAGCTTCAGAATCTCCTTGGAGGTTTTATAATCCAGCGCCCCGGTGGGTTCGTCGCAGAGCAGAATATCCGGATTTTTTACAATGGCTCTGCCGATAGCCGTTCGCTGCTGCTGGCCCCCGGAGAGCTGATTGGGCAGTTTATGACGATGTTCATAGAGGCCCAGCGTATGCAGCAGTTCATCCACATCCAGCGACCGGTCGCTTAAATAAGCTCCCACCTCTATATTCTCCCGGATGTTCAGATTCGGGATCAGATTGTACATCTGAAAAACATAACCGAGATGTCTGCGGCGGTACAGGGTCAGCTTCTTCTCTCCCATGTCAGCCATCCTCTCTTTGTCGATGGATATAGAGCCCCCGTCCGCGCTGTCGATCCCGCCGACGATGTTGAGCAGCGTGGATTTCCCGGAGCCGGAGGGCCCCAGCAGTACGCAGAATTCTCCCCGCTCCACCTCCAGGTCGACGCCCTTCAATACCTCCACCCGGCTATCTCCTTCGCCAAAGCCTTTTTTAAGATTGCTGATTTTCAAAAACATGTTTTCCTCTCCTTACATCCGTTAGTTATTCCTAACCAAATATAATACGCAGGGAGACAAAAGTCAAGAGAAACCGAAAAATGCAGAAAGGATTGAAATTTTATTTGCCCTATTATAAAATAAAAAAGCATGAACTGCAGAAAAGGAACTTTCCGGTATGAATTATACAGAGATTCTTATACTGATTATGGAACTGATCGGCACCGTGGCTTTCGCCTTCTCCGGCGCCATGCTCGCGATCCGCAAGGAGATGGATCTGTTCGGCGTCTGTGTACTGGGCGTCACTACCGCCGTGGGCGGAGGAATGATCCGGGATCTGCTGCTTGGCAGCATACCGCCTGCCATGTTCCGCAACCCCCTCTATACCCTTGTGGCCCTGGGCGTGTCCCTGTTTCTGTTTTTCACACTTTTTGTAAAGCGCCATCTGCTTCAGGGAAAAATCGGCGCGGCCTTTGACCACATCATCCTGGTCTTTGACACCGTCGGCCTTGGAATCTTCACCGTGATGGGGATAAACACCGCCGTCACCCTGCAATACCGGCAGAAATTCCTGCTGGTGTTCGTGGGGGTCGTCACCGGCGTGGGCGGCGGGCTGCTGCGTGATATTATGGCCCAGGAAAAGCCCTATATATTCACGAAACACGTCTATGCCTGTGCCTCCCTCGCCGGCGCCATCGCCTGTGTGTACACCCAAAAGCCACTTGGCAGTCTTGCCTCTATGGTAGTCGGAGCCGCCGTAGTAATGCTGATTCGTTTTTTGGCCGCCCACTGGCGCTGGAATCTGCCCCGGATATCCATACGGTGACTGAGCCGTTTCCGTTTTGCCGCCGGTCTGCCATCTTAACGGTATCCGATTCGCAGGCGCAACTACCGTTTATTGAGTTTTCCCGCAGATTATGGTAGAATAGTTTATAACAATCGATCAGAGATATGCGGGACACATTTCTGAGATTACAGAGATATAAAATATCAGGAGGAAATATATCATGGACAGAACTGAGATTTTCAAAAAAGTAGACCACACGCTCCTTGCGCAAACCGCCACCTGGGAAGAAATACAGGTGATCTGCGACGACGCCATCGCCTACGGGACCGCCTCCGTCTGCATCCCGCCCTCTTACGTGAAGCGGGCGAAAGAGTATGTGGGAAACCGCATGGCAGTTTGTACGGTCATCGGATTCCCAAACGGGTACAACACTGCTGCGGTCAAGGCTTATGAGGCGAAAACAGCTCTGGAAGATGGCGCCGATGAGATCGATATGGTGATCAATATCGGGGATGTAAAGGACGGAAAGTATGACGCGGTTGAAAATGAGATCTTCACGCTGAAGGAAATCGCCGGAGACAGAATCCTGAAAGTCATCATCGAGACCTGCCTTCTGACGGAGGAAGAAAAGATAAAAATGTGCGAAGTCGTGACCAGCGCCGGGGCCGATTACATCAAGACCTCCACCGGATTTTCCACCGCAGGCGCCACCTTTGAAGATATCGCCCTGTTTGAAAAATATGTGGGGCCGGATGTAAAGATCAAGGCGGCCGGGGGCATTGGTTCCTTTGCAGACGCAGAGGAATTTATCCGTCTCGGCGCAGACCGCCTCGGAACCAGCCGCCTTGTGAAAATCGCGAAACAGGAAGCAGAATAAGCGCCGCTTTTGTGTTATTTGGAATATTGCCAGGTTTTACAGGGGATATAAAATGTATCCGACTGAAAGGGAGGATGCATTATGATGAAAAGTATGGCCCAGGGGAAACCGCTGAAGCTGATTCTTCAGTTTGCGTTTCCCCTTTTAATTGGAAATCTTCTGCAGCAGACCTACAATATCATTGACGCCGCAATCTTCGGGAAGGCTCTGGGATCTGGCGCGCTGGCGGGGGGAGGCGTCTGCCTCTATTTGATTTCCGCCTGTCTTTACTGTCTCAAAAAAGCAGACGCTGCGTATAAAACAGGAAAGCCCATATTCCCGGCTTTCCTGTTCAGCATTTAAATGAATTGTCTATTTGATTACCCTGATCCAGCCCTCCGGCGCTTCAAGCCGGCCCATCTGGATGCCGGTCAGAGTATCATACAGCTTCTTTGTAACCGGTCCCATCTCCGCCATGCCGCTGGGGAAGCAGATCTCTCTGCCGTGATCGACTACCTTCCCTACCGGGGAGATGACCGCCGCCGTGCCACAGAGACCGCACTCCGCAAATTCTTCCACTTCCGCAAAGGGAACCTCCCGCTCCTCGACCTCCAGACCGAGATAATTCTGCGCCACATAGACAAGGGAGCGGCGGGTAATGGAGGGAAGGATGCTGTCGGATTTCGGTGTTACGATCTTACCGTCCTTTGTCACAAAGAGGAAGTTGGCGCCGCCGGTCTCTTCCACTTTCGTCCTGGTGGCCGCATCCAGATACATATTCTCATCAAAGCCCTGACGGTGCGCATCCATAATGGCATACAGGCTCATGGCGTAATTAAGTCCCGCCTTGATATGGCCCGTGCCGTGGGGAGCCGCCCGGTCAAAATCACAGACACGGATGACGATGGGTTTTGCGCCGCCCCTGAAATAAGGCCCTACCGGCGTGGTAAATATCCGGAACTGATATTCATTGGAAGGCTTCACACCGATCACCGCGTCACTGCCGAACATATACGGACGGATATAAAGCGTCGCCCCTGAACCATACGGAGGAACATAAGCCTCGTTTGCAGCAACCGTCTGAACCACTGCCTCGACAAAACGCTCCTGCGGGAATACCGGCATTTCCAGTCTCTTAGAGGAAGCCTCCATACGAGCCGCGTTCAGATCCGGACGGAAGGTCACGATGCGTCCGTCCTCCGTTGTGTAGGCCTTCAGGCCCTCGAAGCAGGTCTGCGCATACTGAAGAACTCCCGCGCACTCATTGATCGTCACCTGATTATCCGATACAAGCGCGCCCTCGTCCCACGCTCCGTTCTTAAAAATGGATACAAACCGTTTGTCTGTCTTTACATAGCCAAAACCAAGATTTCCCCAATCGATCTTCTTTTTTTCCATTGCTGTTCATCCTTTCCTTTATTCTTGTCTGTCTCCGCCGGACATAGCGGTGTCCCATGCTTAACTGTAAATCCCTTACGACAGGGCGATCCGCAATCTTTTTTCAGTTTACGTCTGTTCTTTTACAGTGTCAAGCACTTTTGCCATAAAGCGCCGGCGTCCTTTGCCGGTTTCTTTCCATGATGAAGATGGGATATACATCTACGAACGCCAACAATCCGACCAGAATTGAATTGCTTTTCAAACGAAAATTCCGGTTGACGGTACGCGGACGCTAAAGGAATGGCGATTCCCTATACGTTGGGTCCAGGATCACCTTCCTGACGCCCGCAGTCTTGCCTCTATACTCCTGCTGCCTTCCTCAAAGAGCAGCTCCTTATTATAATAGTAATACCGCTCGCACTCGTATTCCTGCAGGAATTTCACACTGTAAAAGTCGCTGTTCAGTTCCGTGATAAAGATCACTATCTCCTGCCCGGGGCCAAAGGCCGCCTCCAGAAAATCGAAGGCATGTTCCAGCATGGTCCCGGCTTCGGTGCATTCCTGTCCCTGCTCATCCTGTCGCTTTTCAAACCACTCCCGGATACGGGCAAAGGCCGCCTCACCGTCCCCGGCGTCTTCTTTCTGCACACGCAGCTGATACTGTTCCAGCAGCGCTGCGGCTTTCCGATAGGTACGCTCCTGTGTCCCCGTCAGCAGCTCCGCCGTCTTCTTCTGCTGCATTTCACCATACAAAGAGGAAATCACATCCTGCATAAAAACTGCCGGTTCCTCCCGGTATTCTCCCAACAGCCCTTCCTTCAAAAGACGCAGCTTTTCATAGAGCAGCAGGGTGACATTCTCCTCCTCCATCAGCGATGCAAAACGCTTCCGGCAGCTTGAAAGCAGCAGACTTACCACGCTGAGCCGTTCGTCGAAGGAGGCATGGCCGGCTTTTTGAATAAGGACCGGGTCGATCCTTCCTCCCAGCACTGCCTCAAGCTGGTAGTCCATCTGGTACTTCCGGTAGAGCTCCAGATAATTGGCAAAATCCTTCGCGATCTCCTCATGCTGCACATACTGTACCACAACTTCCCGGTCCATCTCCTTGCCAAGACGCTCATACACTTCCAGAATCTGTGAGAGATCCTCCCAGCCCCTTGGCGTGGCAAATTTCCTGCCGTCCACCGTGGTCTCCATACGGTAAAAATTGTTCGTGCGGGCATTCAGATAGGAGATCACCGCCGGATGAAGCTGATTTTTGAGGGCATACTCCTTCCATACTGCAAAGTCCGGCTCTACCTCGATCTTTCTGACCCGATCCATAGTTACCACGTCAAATTCCCGCACAGACCGGTTGTACTCGGGGGGATTGCCCGCCGCCACAATGATCCATCCCCTGGGGATCTCATGGCTGCCGAAGGTCTTGCACTGCAAAAACTGGAGCATCGCCGGAGCCAATGTCTCCGAGGCACAGTTGATCTCGTCAATAAAGAGGATCCCTTCCTTCAGCCCCGTCTTTTCCATCTTACCATAGACAGACGCCACAATTTCGCTCATAGTATACTCCGTCACTGTATATTCCCGTCCGCCGAACTGCTTTTTTGACACAAAGGGCAGACCGATGGCGCTCTGCCGGGTGTGATGGGTGATGGTGTAGGCCACCAGCGCGATCCCGCACTCCCGTGCAACCTGCTCCATGATCTGGGTCTTCCCGATACCGGGCGCGCCCAGCAGAAGCACCGGCCTCTGCCGGATCTGTGGAATCACGTACTCCCCGTATTCATTTTTCAAAAGGTACGCCTCGATGGTATCCCTGATTTCTTCCTTCGCCCGTTTAATATTCATTTTCTGTTAATTCCTCCGGATCAATGATCAACTTGATCGCCCAGGGTGGAACGTCCACATCCCGGTAATCATTTTTCATAAACACAAACGCGGTCTCATACGGCGGCTTTTTCACCGGGAAGATGCCGTAGCCGTCGGTAAAGTAGATCAGTCCCCGCAGCTTCGTGAAGCATTTTTGCGCAAGAAGTTCCTGCACCCGCGCAAAAGCCGGTCTGAAATCCGTACCCCCGAACCCCCGGACCGTGAAATGCTCCAGATAGTCCTGCATCTCCTCCCGGCTGGTGACAAATACATCCTCCTGCACTTTATCGTCGCACTGCAGGATATGCACATGGATGCGGCGGAAAAATCCCTCTGACTCACTGAGCACGCTGTAGGTCTCCTCCAGAAAGCGACGGATCAGTTCTCCCTTGCAGGACATGGAGGTATCTACCACAATCACAAAATCCTCCACCTTTCGGACCTCCTTTGTCTCCAGAGGTTCCAACAGTGGCATATTCCCGTACAGGCTCATACCGTAATTATAATAGATATAGTCAAAAGAGTCCATATCCACCTGCATTTCTTCTTTAAGCACAGAAAATTTTTGCAAAAATTTCCGGTAATCATACCGTCTGCGGTTTTCGGCGCAGATTTGCTCCTCCAGGCTCCTGGCGTCCTGGGAGGCTTCTTTGGAGAAAGTTTCCATCTCCGTCTGCATTTTATCCCGGATGTCCTCCCACTTTTTCTGCCGGGGGCTGGGACTCTTCCCGGGCTTCTCCTGATCCCAGCGGCTGTGGTCATCCACCAGAAATTCCCGTTTCAGAATATCAAGCTGCGTCTGCCCCGGATGTTCCCGGCAAAGCCTGTGATAAATACGTCCGGCAGTGACTACGCCCTCCTTTCTGATCTGGCTGTAATATTCCCGGCGCAGACCGGAAAGGGGGCGGCGCACCGCCCGTACATACAGTCCGTCGATCACATACTCCGCCACAATGTCACAGGCAAGATTCCAGTATTCCACGTCCCGTTCAACCCTGGTCCAGAGATGGGAAAACAGACAATGCACAACGCTGTGGAGATACTGCCGGTTCACGGCCTCCCTTCCCTTCCGGAACAATTCCACCAGTGCATCCGGCTGATAAAACAGGCTGCTTCCGTCCGTGCCCGTCACCCGGATTCCATTTTCCGGCGCCGGCGCCAGAGAAGAAAGAGCCACGTCCAGAAAGCGCATATTCAGATACAGTTCATTCCTGGAATTGCGCAGAATATCCGCCGCAATCCCGGCAAATTCCAGATTTTCCTCCCGTTCTTTGTATATGGGATTCATATCGCTCCACCCGCCTTAAATCATAACCGTACTTTTACAGCTCCAGTCTCCTGTATCTCTTCGGAGCCGGGCTGTGCACACGCCGGTAATCCATGAGGAAACTAACGATCTCCTTAAGATGCAGCCTCATGGCCCGCCGCGTCATATACTCCAGAAGCCCCTGCAAATCAACCGTCCCTTTGTCCGCTGCCTTATCCGCGCCCCTCGTCCGCCCGTCTTTATCTGCGGCGTACAACGGGCCGCCTGTGTTCTTTTTTACAAGCTCCAGCAGCCAGCGTACTCCCTCCAAATCCTGTTCATCAAGCAGCAGAGCCGCCAGCTCTCTCCCGTTGTCCAGGACATAACGCTCATACCGGGCTCTCGCAGGTTCCTCCAGTGCCAGCGGATACCGCAGCCGGTCCGTCACCAGACGCGCGACGGTTTCCTGGGGTTCCTGCGCTCTTGCGTAGGAAAACAGCCGGTCATACTGGGCGAAATCAAAAGCGCGGTTCCGGAAACAGTTTCGGTAGAGGATGCCGCTTCCATGCACTCTGGTCTCCAGGATCCTGGCCGGCGTGTTCTCCACACCCTCCTCATAGAATTCCGGAAACACCAGCTTCGTGCAGCGGAAGCATTTCGACCTGCTTACCTCCGCATACGGCTTACCGCCTGTGATTTCACTTTCCGCACCGGGCAGATAATATTCCACCTGCAGCGCCTCCCGCAGCTCGTCCAGCACGTCCTTCAAACCGGATCTCCCCTCCTCATCCGTGTACACCCGCAGTTCTTTTACCTGATGACAGCCGGTAAAAACCCCGCTGCCCCAGTCCAACAGGCCGCCGCAAAAAGCAATCCGCTGCAGATGGGCGCAGTTATAAAAGCAGTACCGCCCCACTCGTTTAAGAGACGGGGGTAATACGATCTCTTCCAGGGCATCCCCGCACAACGCCGGAAAACTTTTCCCACTCCCGGGCAGCTTCAGAAAATCATCCTCCATGTATCCGGCATCCGGATTCAGAAAGTCCGCTTCCATTCCTTTGGCCGTCCCGGTCCGCTGTCCCGTGCGAAACAGTTCCGGCACATACAGCCGCAGGCGTCCGCATGCCAGTCCCTGTTCCACCTCTTTCGGATCCATATGGGCCGAGAATGCGTAAGACGCTACCTCGACCACCGGATAACCCTCCAGCCTTTCCGGGATCTCCGCCTTTGCCGCATGAGAAAAACAGCGCCAGATGATCGCGCTGTTTGCTTTTATCTCGTATGCAAATATCTGTTCCGCTTCGTACACGTTCCGGCCTCCATCCATACGCCCTATCTGCCGGGCAGATCCTCCCATTCGCCGGCCGCCCCGAAATTTATCCCGCATCAGCCGCGGCAGAGAATCACAGGTCTACCAGTACAAAAATCTCATAGATCGCATTAATCGCCCGCTCAAAATCCTCGTTGTTCACTCCGATGATGATATTCAGCTCGCTGGAACCCTGGTCGATCATCTTGACATTGATATCAGCATGGGCAAGAGCGGCGAAGATCCGCCCCGCCGTACCCCGGTTCGCCCGCATTCCCCGCCCCACCACGGCGATCAGCGCAAGATCGGATTCCAGATCCACCGTGTCGGGAAAAACAGCCCGGTGAATACCGGAGATCACTCTCTGTTCCTTATCTATAAAATCCGACTGATGGACGATAACGGTAAACGTATCAATCCCCGACGGCGTATGTTCAAAAGAAATTTCATTTTCCTCAAACACCTGAAGCACCTTGCGTCCAAATCCGATCTCGCTGTTCATCATATCTTTCTCGATATTAATGGCACAAAATCCTTTTTTGCCCGCGATGCCGGTGATGGTATGCCTGGGCCTGCGGCATGTGCTCTCCACGATCAACGTACCCGGATCGTGAGGTTTGTTCGTGTTCCTGATATTGATGGGAATCCCCTCCTGGCGCACCGGGAAGATCGCATCCGCGTGAAGCACCGTGGCTCCCATATAGGAAAGCTCCCGAAGCTCCATATACGTGATCGTTTCAATGGGCAGAGGATCTTTTACAATGCGGGGGTCCGCCAGCAAAAAACCGGATACATCCGTCCAGTTCTCATACAGATCCGCATGTGCCGCCCTGGCCACAATGGAACCGGTGATATCGGAACCGCCTCTGGAAAAGGTATGGATCATGCCGTCCTCCCTTGCTCCGTAAAAGCCGGGAATCACCACCCGCTCTACGCCTAACAGGCGGGCGCCCAATATCTCGTTTGTCGTCTCAGAATCAAACACACCGTCCTCGTCAAACCGGATCACCTCCGCTGCGTCAATAAACTCGCACCCCAGATAAGCGGCCATAATGATACCATTCAGGTACTCGCCCCGTGATCCCGCATATTCGTTTCCAAGATGGGCAATAAAACCGGCCCGGATTTTCTCAAACTCCGCATCCAGCGACAGGTCCAGAGGCAGTCCGTCGATAATCTCCTGATACCGCTTTGCAATGGCGCAAAGTCCTGCGTCCAGCGCCTCGGGATTGTCTGCCGACTGATAGCAGTCATACAGCATATCGGTCACCTTGGTGTCACCGGGGTAACGCCTGCCAGGCGCCGACGGCACCACATATCTCCTTCCCTTATCGGACTGGATAATCTCCGCGACCTTGCGAAACTGCTCTGCGCTGGCCAGGGAACTCCCTCCAAACTTAACAACCTTCTTCATCTTCGGGTTCCTCCAACTTTTTCATATCTCCTCGTAAGATCCGGGACGCCGCAGTAAGGCGGTTCTGATGGTCAGCAGACCACGTCCTGCATATCGTAAAGGCCAGCCGGACGGCCCGCCATATATTTCGCCGCCTGTATGGCTCCCTTCGCAAACACGCTCTTGGAGAACGCAGTATGTTTAAATTCCACCACCTCATCCAGCCCGGCGAAAATAACCTCATGCTCGCCCACGATATTTCCGCCCCGCACAGCGCTGATTCCGATCTCATATTTATCCCGGGGTTTCCGATCCCGGCTTCTATCATACCTGTAATCGTACCGACCGTCAAGTGCTTCATTGATGCTGTCCGCCAGGGCCAGAGCCGTGCCGCTTGGCGCATCCACCTTGCGATTATGGTGCTTCTCCACGATCTCCATATCAAATCCGGCCGGCGCAAGAAGCTGCGCCGCCTCCCTTACCAGCTTCATGAGCATGTTGATCCCCAGGGACATATTCGCAGATCTCATCACGGCCGTCTTTTCCGACGCAGAGCGGATCTGCGCCATCTGCTCCTCACTGTAGCCCGTAGTACACAGCACCGCTGCAACCTTCTTCTGCGTACAGTAGGGAATCAGCGAATTCAGCGCTTTGGGGGAAGAAAAATCCACCACCACGTCCGCCTCCACGTCGCAGGACCGGATATCCGTAAATACGGGGTAATCCTTATCGCCTGGATCCTCCGGGTCGATGCCCGCCACGATCCGAACATCCCCGTCCGCTGCGGCCATTTCGGTGACGGTTCTCCCCATATAGCCGTTGCACCCGCTCATGATTATTCTGACCATTTTCTTTTATCCTTTCTCTGGAATCGCTCTCCGGATAAAAACCCGTCCGGTTGCAGTTACAAAATCCCGTAGTCTTTCATCGCTTTTGTCAGGCGCTGCACGTTCGCCTCCGCCATCGGGGACAGCGGCATACGCAGCGGGCCCACTTCCTTTCCCATGAGGTTCATCGCGGTCTTGACGGGAATCGGGTTCACTTCACAGAACAGCGCTTCGATCAGTTCAATAGCCTCAAGCTGCAGCTTGCAGCTTTTTTTCACATCCCCGTCCAGATAAGCGGCAACCATGTCGTGGGTCTGACGCGGCGCCACATTGGAGAGAACAGAGATCACGCCGCAGCCGCCCAGAGCCATGAGAGGCACCACCTGGTCGTCGTTGCCTGAATACAGTTCCAGATCCGTGCCTGCAGCCAGACTCATCAGTTTTACAACCTGGGAGATATTTCCAGTGGCCTCTTTGACGCCCACGATATTCTCTACGTCTTTAACAAGCGTGACTACCGTCTCCGGCAGAATGTTGCAGCCGGTACGGCTGGGCACGTTGTAGAGAATGACCGGCAGGGAGACGGATCGGGCAATTTTTGTGTAATGGGCGATCAGACCATTCTGCGTCGCCTTATTGTAATAGGGAGATACGAGAAGCAGCGCGTCGGCTCCGTCCCTTTCCGCCTCCTTTGAAAGCTGGATGGCTGTGTCTGTGCAGTTGGAACCGGTACCGGCGATCACCGGGATCCGTTTCGCCACTTTCTTCACCGCAAAGCGGATTACCGCGGAATGCTCTTCCATGGTCAGGGTCGAGGATTCGCCGGTGGTCCCGCAGATAATGACCGCATCCGTTCCCTGGGTGATCTGCTCCTCGAGAATCTCCGACAGTTTATCATAATTAACAGTTCCGTCCTCATGCATGGGGGTAACGAGCGCCACGCCTGCGCCTTTAAAAACAGCCATAATTTCCTCCTTGTAATATGTAGCTTCCACTGGCATCAAAACAGGGCCACAATGTGCAGCCCCAAAGAATTCTGTTATACAGCCTTCTAAACACAGATAAATATAACATCCCTGTATTCGGTTGTCAACCCCATCTATTCGCATGTTTCAGGGCGGCGGGGCGTGGAAAGTTCCGTCACCTCGTCCACATAGGGCCACAGCTCCTCACAGCGGCTGGTACCGGTCAGATATAGTTCCATATCATCCCCCACCGCCTCGATCACACCGCACAGTTCCTCCGATGTGACGATCCCCTTATCCGTAAGACCGAGGATCTCGTCGAGGATCAGCACGTCGCAGCCCTCCGTTGTCAGCACCTTTTTTGCAAAATTAAGTCCGTTCTTGATATTCTGAACCTCTTCCTCCTTCTCCCGCTCTGTCAGATTCTCATAATTCTCCGGAAACTTCTGAAAACGGAAAAACTTTACTTCCGGTTCCAGCCGCTTGAAAAAATCCATGCTCTCGCCGGACTGACGTTCCTTCAGAAACTGGATCACGACGACGTTTCGGCCCTCGCTGGCCTCCCGGACTCCCTTGCCCAGTGCCGCCGATGTCTTCCCGACACCCGTACCGCAAAAGATGTGTTTATATCCTCCGCTCATTTCGCACCTCATCTGTTTTTCCTTATGTGACATATGTCTGTGACATATGTCTTCTGATATTTTACTACATCTCGGAACAGAATGCAACAGCATAACAGACCGTCCGCTCCGGATGTTATATTCAAAGCGTTTACTCCAGATACTCCAGCTTGCTGACAGAGACCTCGTAGGCCACCCGCTTCTCCGTGGATTCATCGTCCAGTTTTTTCACGTACTCCCGGCTCTGGATCCGCCCCCAGACCTGTACGTGGCCGCCCACCTCAAAACCGGAGGTAAACCGGGCGTTTCTTCCCCAGCAGATACAGGGAATGTAATCCGATTTTCCATAGGGGCGGTTTACCGCCAGCAGCATATCCGCGATTTCCCGGCCGAGGGGCGTCCTGCGGTATATTGGCGTCTTGCAGATATAACCGTCCAGAAAGATCTGATTGCTCTTTACCTTGTCGCACTCCTCCTCCACGAAGCTGACTTCCCTGGCAAACACAGAAAGAACCAGCCTGTTTTTCTTCTCCTCGTGCCTGTTATATGAACGGAACTGTCCGAAAATCTGTATGTACTCCCCCTCATAATCCTGCGTAACGTCAATCAGGCGCTCCGAGATCATCACCGGAATGATATCCGACGAATCACTGAGCCGCTGTACAGAAACATCCAGCATATAGAAGCCCTCCCCGAACACTTCATGGCTGAATACAAATCCGGACATGATTTTCCCCATGATCTGGACCTGATTGTTTTCAATAATTTTGTCCATCGCCTTACGTTCTCCCTTCCTTCATACGAAGTATCTCTTCCTGTATTTTATTATTACTATTCATTCATATTCCGTCCGTTTCCCGTTTAGAACTGATTTATCAAAAAATATCATTTTTTTCGGAGATACTTGTAATCTTCCGGATTTGTGATAAACTAATCCGGGACATACGAACCGTCAGTTAAACAGGAAAGAGAGTTTTTTTATGATAAGAGAAGATATCAGAAATATAGCGATCATCGCCCATGTGGACCATGGCAAAACAACGCTGGTTGACGAACTCCTGAAGCAGAGCGGCGTTTTCCGCCAGAATCAGGAGGTTGTGGAACGGGTTATGGATTCCAACGATCTGGAACGGGAGCGGGGCATCACAATCCTCTCCAAGAACACCGCAGTTTACTATAAAAATACGAAGATCAACATCATCGACACCCCGGGCCACGCGGATTTCAGCGGCGAGGTGGAGCGCGTCCTGAAGATGGTGAACGGCGTGATTCTGATGGTGGATGCCTTTGAAGGAGCCATGCCTCAGACCAAATTTGTGCTTCGCAAGGCGCTGGAGATGGATCTTCCGGTCATTGTCTGTATCAACAAGATCGACCGCCCCGAAGCGCGGCCCAATGAAGTGATCGACGAAGTGCTGGAGCTGCTCATCGATTTGGAAGCCTCCGACGAACAACTGGACTGCCCCTTCCTCTTCGCTTCCGCCAAGGCCGGCTTTGCGGTAAAAAATCTGGAGGATAAGCGGGTGAACATGGCGCCTCTGTTTGAGACGATCCTGGATTACATCCCCGCTCCTCAGGGCGATGAAAATGGCCCGACCCAGATTCTGGTCAGCACCATCGACTATAATGAATACGTGGGGCGCATCGGCGTTGGCAAGGTGGACCGGGGTACAATCTCGGTCAATCAGGAGTGTGTGCTGGTAAACCAGCATGATCCGGACAAAAAACAGAAGGTCAAAATCAGCAAGCTCTATGAGTTTGACGGGCTGAATAAAGTGGACGTCTCCTCGGCTACCATCGGCTCCATCGTGGCTCTCTCGGGTATCGCCAACCTGCACATCGGAGACACGATCTGCGCCGCAGATTATCCGGATCCCATCCCGTTCCAGAAAATCTCCGAGCCGACGATCTCCATGAATTTCATCGTAAACGACAGCCCGATGGCCGGCCTGGAGGGCAAATATGTCACCTCCCGGCATTTAAGAGAGCGGCTGATGCGGGAACTGAATACGGATGTCAGCCTGCGGGTGGAGGATACAGCGGACACCGATACCTTCAAGGTGTCCGGCAGGGGTGAGCTGCACCTTTCTATCCTGATCGAAACCATGCGCCGGGAAGGCTACGAATTTGCAGTCAGCAAAGCGGAAGTGATCTATAAGACCGACCAACGGGGCAAACGCCTGGAGCCTATGGAACTGGCCTATGTGGACGTACCGGAAGAATTTTCCGGCACTGTCATTCAGAAGCTGAGCCTGCGCAAGGGAGAATTGCAGGGCATGGGCCTTGGACAGGGCGGATACACGCGGCTCGAGTTTTCCATTCCCTCACGGGGTCTGATCGGGTACCGGGGAGAATTCCTCACCGACACCAAGGGGAACGGTATTATGAATACGATCTTCGACGGCTACGGCCCTTACAAGGGAGATATGCAGTACCGCAGCCAGGGTTCGCTGATCTCCTTTGAAACGGGAGAATCCGTGGCTTACGGGCTGTTTAATGCTCAGGATCGGGGCACACTGTTCATCGGTCCCGGGGAGAGAGTCTACTCCGGCATGGTCATCGGTCAGAGCGCAAAGTCAGAGGATATCGAACTCAACGTCTGCAAGACAAAGCACCTGACCAACACCCGGGCATCCGGCTCGGACGAGGCCCTGAAGCTTACGCCCCCGAAGGTTCTGAGTCTGGAACAGGCGCTGGAATTCATTGATGCAGACGAGCTTCTGGAAGTCACGCCAAAGAGCCTGCGCATCCGCAAGAAGATCCTGGATCCCACCCTGCGCAAGAGGGCGTCGTTTAAAACTAAGACCCAGTAAAAAAATAAGAGGCTGCCGCTTTAACGTGACAGCCCCGGTTGTTTATTGCGGTATCTCGGTGAGGATCTCCAGCTTGAAGCCCTCCCATATATCCGCCGACATATTCCAGTCCCGCAGATCGGTGACCAGCTTATGGTAGAAAGCCTGGCCGCCCCGGACTATGTCGTAGGTGCGGTCGTCGTCCCGGTTTTCCAGGTGCCGTCCAAAGCTGCAGTTGCGGATATCCTCCGGGCCGTAATGATCCCTCCGGCCATCCGGCCAGAAAACATGGATCTGCGGCACTTCCGGGTTTTCCACCCCCGCTGCCGCCAGAAGCTTTCTGCCGGTGTCCTCATAACAGGTCAGAGTGTGGGCGTAGCGCCACACGGTCCTTGTGAAATCGGATACCCGGAACTGGCCCAGCCATTCCTCATCCATCATTCCCTCGCCGTTCTCCCTGGAGATAATGACCACGATCGGGAACAGCCGTTCCGGATCGGACAGACCCTTTATTACAGAAGGGATCTGCTCCTCCCTGAGTATCCTGCGCTTATTGACGCAGCCGATCCCATTGAAAATGCCCACATTGTTGACAATCTCTTTGTAGTAGCCGGGATAGCTGAAGAAAGCGCCCCCGCTCTCCTGAGAAAGCCTGTTCTCACGGGCAGGCTCCGCATAACCGTTGCACAGCTTCAGCATGACCCTGTCCCCGGCAGTTCTCACAAGGCTGGCTTCTGAGTACCAGATCCGGCCGCCCACCTCCATATCCATATGCCGCACATGCATATTCATCCGGCAGTTCTCACGGTCAAGATTCACCGTCACATGGTAAGCCAGTTCATCCGCGTGATAGCTGCCCATCTCCCGGGGCATATTGCTGAAAATTCCGCTGTATTTCTTTAAGGCCCAACTGTATATATATTCGGCCGACCGTTCAAAAATACATTCCGCCGTCACCGGGCCATCCACTTTCAGGCGGTTTCCGTCCACTCTGGTACACATCTGGAAGACCGGATGCCGCAGCAGCGGGCGCAGTTCATAATGCCTGGATTCCGCCACGCTGGCCTCTCTGCCGTCGTTGTAGACATCCCGCTTTCGAAAGATCTCCCGCAGCCTCTCGTCATGAAATTCGTTGTCGTTGAGCAGGGCGACGATGGTGTTTACATTAATGGGAATACGCTTGCTGCGCCGCAGAAGCATATCCACCAGATCCTCCTTGGGGGTTTTGTAGATCTTCTTCCCCAGGTTATCGCTGTTGTCTTTCACGTCTTCCGTCAGAAGCTGCTCCACCTCCGGATACAGAGACACCTCTCCCAGCTTCAGCCGGAAATGACTCTTGATCATGCCGCTCCAGGAACCAGATTTGTACAATGCGTGTCCCAGGTCCTCAAACAGCGTTATCATGGACTTGTCGCACAACTCCAGCGTCGCCAGGATGCTGTTCAGATAACGGGAAAATGAGCTGTAATCCTTCCAGAGTTCTTCCCCCTTGTAACGCATATCGTGCTCAATCTCATGCCAGCCTTCGAAAAACATGGTCTTGATCTGAATCTCAAAGGTATCGTCTATGTACATCTCCCATGTGTCATTGGAAATCTCTTCCCTGAGATACTCGGGGAGCCGGAACACACCGTTCAGCTTTGTGGGTTTAAATTCGTCCTCGCTCTGCTCCGAAGCCGACCAGCCTACCGTCTCAAAGGTGTTCTCCATGATCCTTCGGCAGATCTCCACATCATCGTCAAAGTACACGTTGATGCGAAGCCCCACCAGATCCTGCAGCCTCCGGTTTTCGTCGTAGTCCTTCATCTCCAGTTTGCTGGCAATGGATGCCGCCGTCTTGATCCGGGAAAATACCCGGAAATACAGCCCGCACTGCTCCAACCGGTCCGTGATGATGCGCTTCAGGTCCTGCTCCACCACGGAGGGCACCCGGACGCGCTTTGCCAGTTCTTCTTTCGTAAAACTAATTTTTCCCTGTTCAGCCATTAAATCCAATACACCACCGTACAAAAATACTGTAATTATTTTACTATATCCCCCGCTTCTTCGCAATGAAAATATTTGCCCTAGTCCAGTTCCCGGATCACTTTGCGCACCGGAAGTATGCACCCCGGGGAGACGGACAGTTCATCCACGCCCATCTGAAGGAACAACGCGGTCAAGGCCGTGTCGGCCCCAAGTTCTCCGCAGATTCCCACCCAGATTCCGGCATTGTGCCCGTTCTCCACCACTTTCCGGATCATACGGAGCACCGCCGGGTGATGGGGGTCATAAAACCCGTCCAGTTTCGTGTTCTGACGGTCCAGGGCCAGCGTATACTGGGTGAGATCGTTGGTGCCGATGCTGAAAAAATCCACCTCCCGGGCCAGCTCGTCGCTCATTACAGCGGCCGCCGGCGTTTCGATCATAATGCCTTCCTCCACTTTCCCCAGGGCCACGCCCTCCGCCAGAAGTTCCTCCCGGACAGCTTCTGATATCTCCCGGATGCGGCGCACCTCCTCTACCGATATGATCAGGGGATACATGATCGCAAGATTTCCGTAGGCGCTGGCGCGAAACAGCGCCCGCAGCTGGGTCCGGAATATCTCCGGCCTGGTAAGGCAGATGCGGATGGCCCGGTAGCCCATGGCAGGATTCTCTTCTTTTTCCAGTTCAAAGTAATCTGCCTGCTTATCCGCCCCGATATCCAGCGTCCGGATGATGACCTTTTTTCCTCCCATGGTCTCCAGCGCTTTCCGGTAAGCCTGGAACTGTTCCTCCTCCGTGGGGTAAGTCCCGGACTGAAGATACAGGAATTCACTGCGGAACAGGCCGATTCCGTCGGCATCATTCTCCAGCACCGATACAAGGTCGCCTGGGCCTGCGATGTTCGCGTAAAGATTAATTTTCCGACCGGATCTTGTCACATTTTCTTTGCCTTTAAGAGCCTGTAAAAGCTTCTTCTGCTCGTCGTCTGCCGCCTTCTTTTTAAAATACTCCTCCAGAACCGCCATCTCCGGATCAACGATTATTTTCCCCTCGTAACCGTCCACAATACCGATCCGGCCGTCCCATTTCTCCTCGACCTCCACACCCGCCAGGGCAGGGATTCCCGTGGTTCTTGCCAGAATCGCCGTATGAGAATTAGCCGAGCCAAAATGTGTGACGAAGGCCAGCAACTTGTTCTTGTCCATCTGGACCGTCTCGCTGGGAGCCAGGTCTTCCGCCACAATGATGGCCTCCGACCCGCCTATATCGCTGTCCGGCGCGCCTCCGCCGAGAATGCTCAGTACCCGCTCTGTGACGTCCCGTATGTCCGAGCAGCGCGCCTGAAAATATTCATCCTCCATAGAGCCGAGCATCTCCGCAAAATTATCCCCTGTGACCGCCACCGCATACTCTGCGTTTACTTTCTGGGTCGTGATGATATTGCAAACGGATTCCGTATAGTCCTCGTCCTGAAGCATCATTGCGTGGGCGCTGAATATCTCCGCATTCGCCGCCCCTACCTCTGCCAGAGCTTTTTCATATAACTTGTTTAACTGCCGGACCGCCTCGGCGCTGGCCGCCTCATATCTGGCAATCTCTGCTTCCACATTCTCCTTTTTCTCCCGGACCACCTGATTTTTGACCCTTGTATAAAATTTTATCTTCCCGATGGCAATGCCGCCGAATATCTTCTTTCCGCTCCGCTCCTCCATGACGCTCCTCCAACTGGCAGTTGTTTTCTGTGATGGCTCCTGCCCCGGCCAGGCTCCTGCATCCCTGCTACAGATTCTCCCGGAAAAATTTCTCCATCTCCGGCGCCGCCGTATCCTCGTCGTCCCCTGTGATCCGGACCGCAATTCGGTCCCCCTTTTTTATTCCAAGACCCATCAACGCGATCAGCGCTGTGGCCTTTGCGCTTTTCCCGGCCTTTGTAACGGTGATCTGCGACTTATAAACCTTCGCTTTATTCACGAGCTGACCGGCCGGCCTGGCATGCAGCCCCACCTCGTCTGTGATTGTGTACTCAAACGATCGCATTTCGTATTCCTCCTGATCTTCTGTAAATGCTTTTCTATTACAGTATAAACAGATCGGTTTCCAATTATTCGGACTGCGGTGACGCTGCCGTTATAATATCCATTTCTTTCCGGTCTTTATTTTACCACAGATTTCTCCCTGCAATACCTTGTTATAAGGTGCCGTTCTGTGATATACTGATCTCAGTTGAAAAAGGAAATGGGGAATCCTTATGCAAAAGCTAAAACGTATCCTGGCGCTGATTGGCGCTATAGCGCTGGCCGGTATGTATATCATCACACTTGTGCTGGCCCTGGCCGGCGATCCGGGCACAAAAGGGATGCTCATGGCTACTATCATCTGCACCGTGGTCATACCCTGCCTGCTCTATGCTTTTATGCTGATCGCCAAAGTGCTGGACAACCGCAACCTGACCGGTCAGGATTTTACAGATGGTTCTGAAGAAGAAAAAAACAAGGCAAAAGAAGACGGACCCGGATAAAAAGAAAAAGCAATACGAAAAGCGGCGCCGGAGCGGCTGCTTTATCTGTAGATAATATCCTCCCGGCCCGGCCCGTTGGAGATCATGGTGATGGGGATGCCGATCTGCTCCTCCACAAACTCCACGTACCCGCGGCAATTCTCCGGCAGATCTTCATATCTGCGGATGCCCTGAATATCGCACCTCCATCCGGGCAGCGTTTTCAGTACCGGTTTTGCCCTTTCCAGAAAGACGGTAGCCGGGAAATCTGTGGTCACATCCCCATCAATCTCATAACCCACGCACACCGGAATCTCATCCAGATACCCCAGCACATCCAGGACCGTGAAGGCCACATCTGTGGCGCCCTGCATCCTGCATCCGTATTTAGAGGCCACGCAGTCAAACCAGCCCATTCTTCTGGGGCGTCCCGTAGTGGCGCCATACTCGCCCCCGTCGCCGCCCCGTCTGCGCAGCTCGTCCGCTTCATCCCCGAAAATCTCGCTTACAAAGGCGCCAGCGCCTACCGCGCTGGAATACGCTTTGCATACCGTCACAATTTTCCTGATCTCATAAGGCGGAATACCCGCGCCCACAGCCCCGTAACCCGCCAGGGTTGAGGAGGAGGTGACCATGGGATAAATCCCGTGATCCGGGTCTTTGAGGGAACCCAACTGTCCCTCCAGAAGTATGCTTCTGCCTTCTTTCAGAGCCTGATACAGATAAGCGGAGGTGTCGCACACATAGGGCTTTATCATCTCTTTATAGCCCAGCAGTTCCTTCAGAAGCCCTTCCGGAGTCAGCGCCGGCCTGTGGTAGAGATGCTCCAGAAGCGGATTTTTCAGATCACAGACGCGCCGCACTTTCTCCCGCAGCAGATTTTCGTCAAAAAGTTCGCTGACCTGAAAGCCGACCTTGGAAAATTTATCGGAATAAAACGGTGCGATTCCTGATTTTGTGGAACCGAAAGATCGGCCCCCGAGACGCTCCTCCTCATACTGGTCAAACAGGATGTGATAGGACATCACGATCTGCGCCCGGTTGGACACAAGCAATGTGGGCGCCGGTACCCCCCGGTCCACAATACTCCTGACTTCATTAAAAAGGATCGGTACATTCAGCGCAACGCCGTTTCCGATGATATTTGTGGTGTGATCATAGAATACACCGGAGGGCAGCGTGTGCAGCGCGAATTTCCCATAGTTATTCACAATGGTATGCCCCGCGTTTGCTCCGCCCTGAAACCGGACGACGATATCGGCCTGCGCGGCCAGCATATCCGTGATCTTCCCCTTACCTTCATCTCCCCAGTTTGCTCCAACTACAGCCTGTACCATAATTTCCTCCTCATAAAATCCCGCAAAAAGCGGTTTATATCCGTGCTTCTGCCGGTTACCGGATAGTTATACATGGATCTGCGCCTTTACGCCCAGCAATTCCCGGTTCTTCTCAAGAACCGGGCCTGATACCTCCCGGAGAAATGCCTCCACCTGCTGCGGGGCGCGGCCCACATAGCGCGACGGATCCATGGCCTTTTGCAGCTCCTTCAGCGTCAGGTTAAAGGCCGGATCCGCCGCGATCAGCTCCAGCAGATCATTGTCCCTGCCCTCCTCCTTAACGTGTTTCCCGGCCTCCATGGAAAGTTTCCGGAGCCGCTCGTGCAGTTCCTGACGGTCTCCTCCCGCTTTCACCGCATCCATCATTATATTCTCTGTAGCCATGAAGGGAAGTTCCGCCATCAGCTGCTTGCGGATGACCTTTGGATATACCACCAGACCGTCCACCACGTTCAGACACAGATCCAGAATCCCGTCCACCGCCAGAAATCCTTCCGGAACCGAGAGACGCTTATTGGCCGAATCATCCAGAGTCCGCTCAAACCACTGGGCAGCGGAGGTGATGGCCGGATTCAGAGCATCGCAGATCACAAACCGGGACAGAGAGGCAATCCGCTCGCTTCTCATGGGATTGCGCTTATACGCCATGGCCGAGGACCCAATCTGAGTTTTCTCAAAGGGTTCCTCCACCTGCTTCAGGTGCTGCAGCAGACGGATATCATTGGAGAATTTGTGGGCGCTGGCCGCGATCCCTGCCAGCACATTCAGCACCCTGGTATCCACCTTTCGGGAATAGGTCTGTCCCGATACCGAATAACATTCCTGAAAGCCCATCTTCCGGGCGATCATGGGATCGATCTGGTCGATCTTCTCCTGATCCCCGTCAAAAAGTTCCAGGAAGCTGGCCTGGGTGCCGGTGGTGCCCTTGCTGCCAAGCAGTTTCAGGGAGCCGGCCGCATAGTCCAGATCCTCCAGATCCATCAGGAATTCCTGCATCCACAGCGTAGCCCGCTTGCCCACAGTGGTGGGCTGGGCCGGCTGGAAATGGGTGAATGCCAGGGTGGGCAGGTCTTTATACCGCTCGGCAAAATCTGCCAGCTCCGCAATCACATTCACCAGCTTCTTTTTTACAAGCTTCAGCGCCTCAGCCATTATAATGATATCCGTATTGTCCCCAACGTAACAGGAGGTGGCCCCCAGATGGATAATGCCCTTCGCTTTCGGGCATTGCACCCCATAAGCGTATACATGGGCCATGACATCGTGGCGTACAACGCGCTCCCGTTCCTTCGCCACGTCGTAATTGATATCCTCCGCATGGACCTTCAATTCATCGATCTGCTCCTGGGTGATGTCCAGTCCCAGCTCTTTTTCCGTCTCCGCCAGTGCGATCCAAAGTCTCCTCCAGGTTTTAAATTTCATGTCTGGAGAAAAAATATACTGCATTTCTCTGCTTGCATAGCGCTCCGACAGAGGGCTCTGATATCTGTCCGTACTCATATGGTTTCCTCATTTCTATAATTCATGCCCTGCACTTCTTTATGACATAAGCACAGGACCGGGAACTTCATGCTTATGCGTCATATTCGCCCCGGATATCCTCCGTTGGGGGGTCCAGCGGATACTTGCCGGTGAAACACCCGCTGCATATATCCAGCCCGTCCACCAGTTCCGGCAGCCGCCCCAGTTTCAGATAAGCCAGGGAATCCGCCCCGATCACCTGACGGATATCCTCAACCTCCCGATTGTAGGCGATCAGTTGCTCCCGGGCCGGCACATCCGTGCCAAAATAGCAGGGGTATAAAAACGGCGGGGAACTGACCCTCATGTGAACCTCCCTTGCGCCCGCGTCCCGCAGCATCCGCACGATCCGGTCACTGGTTGTCCCACGGACGATGGAGTCATCCACCATGACCACACGTTTGCCGTCAACCGCCTCCCGAAGCACGTTCAGTTTCACCTGCACGCCGGACTCCCGCTTGCTCTGACCGGGCTTTATGAAGGTACGGCCAACGTAACTGTTCTTAAAAAACGCCATACCGTAAGGAATCCCTGTCTCAAGGGAAAAACCAAGCGCCGCCACATTGCCGGACTCCGGCACGCCCACCACCAGATCCGCTTCCGCCGGCGAATCCTGGGCCAGGAAACGGCCGGCCCTGATTCTGGAACTGTAGACGCTGACCCCGTCCAGATAGCTGTCCGGACGGCCAAAATAAATGTACTCGAAAATGCATCTGCCCTTCTTCTCATGCTCCGGCAGACACATACTTCGGTCTGAGACGATCCCCTGCTCCCTGGTAATGGCAATGATCTCTCCCGGCTCCACATCCCGCACAAATTCCGCGCCTATGGTGTCCAGCGCACAGCTTTCAGAGGTAAGAATATAGGCATTGTCACGTTTCCCGATGCAAAGCGGCCGAAATCCGAAAGGATCCCGCGCCCCGATGAGTTTGCGGGGAGACATGACGATCAGCGAGTATGCGCCTTTCATTTTTTTCATGGCATTTGCCACGGCTCCTTCCACATTTTTCGCTTTCACCCGTTCCCGGGCAATATGATATGCCATCACCTCTGTATCGATGGTAGTCTGAAAGATGGCGCCCCCCAGCTCCAGCTCCCGGCGCAGCTGAGGCGCATTGATCAGGTTGCCGTTGTGGGCCAGCCCCAGCGTCCCCTTGATATAATTCAAAACCAACGGCTGGGCATTTTCCCTGGAGCTGCCTCCTGCGGTGGAATACCGTACATGCCCGACACCGATATCTCCCCTTAGCTTTATAAGATGTTCGCTGGTAAAGACCTCGTTTACCAGCCCCATTCCCTTGTGGGAAGAAACCCTGCCCTTTGGCCCGTCCGTATCGCTGACCGCGATCCCGCAGCTCTCCTGTCCTCTATGCTGCAGAGCAGACAGGCCATAATAAATCGTTGACGCCACATCCTCCCCGGACAGGTCGTAGATTCCGAAAACACCGCATTCCTCTCTTACCCTGTCCATCGGTTCCATCTGCTCATGGATTCCAGAATTCATCCGCTTCTCTCCTCATATTGATAAGGATGCGCGCCTGCGCGTCCCGCCCCATGGCTCCAATCAGACTAACATAGTATATCCTATCGCATCCGGAACGTCAAGATTGGCAAAGGAACACCTTTATTCCGTCTGTATCCCGTATTTTTTCAAATCGACCCGGCCATCCGCAACCCGGATGCCATCCGCCTCCAGCAGTTTCTGCTGTACCCCTTTGCCGCCAAAGGCAAACTCCCCCGAAAGGGCGCCGTGTGCATTGACTACGCGGTAACAGGGAATCAAACCCGGATCCGGATTCCTGTGCAGTGCATTGCCCACCGCCCGCGCCATTTTCCGGTCTCCGGCCATCTCCGCTACCTGTCCGTAGGTCGCCACCCGCCCTTTTGGAATCTTCTGAACCGCCTCATAAATACGTCTGGCGGGGCTGTCGGTCACCAGATCATAGCTCTCCGCGATCATTCTCCGGATATCCCCATCCGGCACTGTGCCGTCCAGGATGATCGTGTTCCAGTGTTCTTTATTCTGATGCCATCCCGGCAGGACAGAGGGAAAGGCATTCCGCCAGAAATCCCTCCACTGGGGATCGGTCTTGACATTCAAATTGATATACCCTTCCCGCTCGTACGTCCACAGAAAAGCCTTTTTGCTTCCCTTCACCCGCACAAGCTGCCAGTTCGGGTCGTGAAACGGGGCGTCCTGGTACGTCTCCGGGAAAGAAAGTCCCCAGGCAAGCGCTTCCTCTCTTGTCTCCATCCCGTCGCCTTTTCCTTTCCGCCGGAGCCGTTTCCGGCGCGGCTCTATAGCTTTGCGCTTCTGCAATACTGCTCCTTCAGCTCCGCCAGCAGGGTCTCCGGCTCCTGGCTGCATACCTGCTCCATATACCTGCAAAACTCCGGCTGGGTACACACCCCCGCATTGTATTCCTGGATTTTCTGCGCCAGATAGCCGTCCACACCAAGCTCCGCCAGTTTTTTCTGGTACTCCTCCTCCGTGAGATAGAGAGGCAGGGCGCTGATGTACTTGCGGAAGTTCTCTTTCGACTGAAGCAGTCCGTAGGCTTCAAGGAAACAGTCCGCCGCCTGTTTAAACTGGAAAAGTCCTGCGTAAGCCGCGCCCAGATTATTCCAGACCGCCGCATAAAACTGGTTCCCCAGCTTCCCGGGATTTCTGCGGGCCAGAATAAGTCTGTATTCCCCGATGGCCTTTGCAAACAGCTTTTCCCGCACCAGATAGTCTGCCCGCAGCTTCTGTTTCATATCCTCCGACTGCACCTCCAGCTTCATCAGCCTGTCCTGAAACTCATGCATTTCCTGCTGCGTCAGATAACCGGCCTCCCGGAATATGGACAGCACAAAAAATGCCGCGCTCTCCTCCTTCTCCAGCTGCCCGTATAACTGCCGATACAGCCTGGTCAGCCCCAACTCATCCCGTATCCAATCACAGAGTTTCTCATTGATGATGGTTTCGTCAATCAGGCATATGTTATTGTAGAAATAAAAGCACAATTCCTCCAGGGAATAGATGCCTGTCTGTATATTCTCAATATAGTATGGGGTTTCCGCCTGCTTTGTCAGGCACAGATCATAACTCATAAACTGAACCTCTTTTCCCACGGCCCATGGGGCCATCCGGCTGCCGGTTTCTGCTTTTTCAGAACAGCAGCGTCCGTTTCCATGTAAGGCCCGAAGCCTTATAAAGCCCTCCAAATCCCAAATCCTCCACCTCCACATGGCACCGGTCCGGGGAGGAAAAATAAACGTTCATCCGCACCCGTGTGGCCCGGTCCGGCCTGGAGGGCAGCCCCGGAAGGCGCATGGAGTGAAGAATCGTCTCTCCCGAAGCCATCGGACTGGAAATAAGCCGGACCTCCCGCTCCCCGTTTAACACGAACTCGCACACATGGCGGGCCTCGTACCAGTTGATTCCCGCGTCAATGACCGGATAGAGCGTGTCGCTCCCACGGACACGCATTTCCATGCTGATATTCCGCAGAACCATATCCCGCCCCCTGAACAGGATATTCCGTCCCGGTATCATTCCGGAGCGCTCCATGGCTGCATAGCAGGCGCCCTTGGAATACAGGTTTTTCCCCTGAAAAGCATGCCGCCCGTAGCAGATGAACTGAATCGAACGCTTCGCCCAGCTCTTGCTGAAGTAATCCCCCACCAGATAGCTGACCGAGACATTTCTTCGTTCAAAAACCTTTTTCAGCAATTCAAAAAACAGACGGTCCTTTTCTTTTTTCCACTCCTGCTCTCCCAGGCCTGCACGGTTCTCGTCGTCCATGGGCTGTCTTGCCACACGGTCCACCCGGGCAACAGCCGGCCTTGTGCCCCGGTCAATGGTGAGCACATAGCCTGTGATGGCTCCGTCTTCATATTCCAGCAGCGCCACATCCTGGCTCCAGAGTTCCTTTTTCTGGTTTACCGTGTAATAGTAAAAAGAGGAAAGGGAATCCTGCAGATAGATATGCGCCCGGTCTATGCCATTTTTCTCCAGCGCCTTCGTCAGGATGGCTCCCCATATATCGGTGAGTTCCCGTACTGTGACCATCACATGGAGTCTGGCATCCCCCGCAAGAGGCCTCAGCCGCTCCAGCCACAAGCCGAAATAAACGGCAAAAAGCCTCTCTGGCGAAAGCTGGCTTTCCTCATTTTCCGGCAAAATGCCCTCTTCCGTCTTCCGGTAAATATCCGCGATCCGTATCTGGTCTTCTTCCGGCTCCTCCTGCTTCACGCCTCCGTCCCAGAAATGCCAGACGCCGCCGCAATCCTGGCGCAGCCCCATGGGCATCAGATACTGATTTGGCTCGCCGGGAGCTTCAAGGGTGACCGGCTCTTTCAGGGACGGATGGTAATACGTCAGCTGGGAATACGCCTCATTCAGTTCGATGCCCAGTATTAATTCATTTATCTCCTGTGCCATCTTCTGTTAACAACCTCTTATTTAAACAAGTGTAAATAGTTCCTCCGCCAGATGCTCCAGCGTCAGATATGACTGCAGTTCCTCCTGAAACGCCTTTTTTTCTCCCTGCATCTTCGCCCTGGATATCCGGTCAAGAGCGTTGTATCTGGAGACCGCGTCCTCCCCCTGTTCCCCGGGCCTGAGTACCCACTGGTCAGAACGCCGCGTTTTCCCGTCGAGTTCCTCCTCCATCCAGCCCTCCAGTTCCTCTCCGGTGAACAGGATAAACTCCCGGACAAAAATCCCCTCAAAGCAGTTGCGGACGTCCTCGGACACGTATTGCGCAGACCGGCCCCGGATACGGTAATGGATCGTCACTTTGCGCCCGGGATTGCAGACATACTCCGCAAATACCCTGCCCTCCATCTGGTAGGGCGCCAGCAGCTCCCGGTCAAACTGCCGGAAGAACCCGAAACGCATACCCTTTCGGTTAAATTCCTCCAGCAGCTCCTTCGTCCGCGCCCTCTGTTCTTCACTGAGTTCCACAGACTTGGCATAATACTGCAAGAGCGCCAGGCGGCAGACCTCTTCCTGTTCATCCAGGCGCTTCTTCCGGGACAGATACTGATATTCCCGCTCAATATACCGGAATACGGGAGCCGCCACCGGAAGCCCTTTCACAAAATATTCATAGGATTTTAAGTTCACATAGCCCCGGCAGAGTTTTTTCTTCCCGATCCTGTGCAGATAGGACTCAAATACAGGCTCGCTGCCCTGAGTCTGGCTGCGGGTGAACAGGATCATGGTCAGGATCCGCTCCTCCAACAGCATGGTATCCAGTTCAAACTGCACGGCCGCCTGCCAGAGCTGCTCCATCTCCCGGATCGGCCCCTCAAAATACAGGAGCAGATATCTCAGCAGCTTGTCGTCGTATTTGCCGCTGATAAAACAATAGCGGCAGAGGGCCAGCAGCATGGCGTTTTCCTCAAACTCCAGTTCCAGAACCATGCGGCTGCAGATCCGGACAAGCTGCAAAAGGGGAATCCCCTCGGAGCCGTAGGCATCCAGCAGTTCAAAGGCATCCGCACACCTGCCTTCCTCCGCCAGAAGCGTGATAAGCGCCGGTTTATCTACCTTTACATATTCCAGACAGGAAATATCTGCAAGGAAATCCGACAGCGTTTCATCCCGCAGATGCGCTTCATAATACCGGAGTACCTCCCGGCGAAGCCGGGTCAAAAAGCCGCCGGAAAACTCCCGCATGGCGCAGGCATTCCGAAAATAAGGAAGGGTGCGGCTGTCAATATGCCCTTCCTTCAGGCACCGGGAACAGAAATACAGCACCAGAGCCGGAAAATCACCGGCCTTTTCCAGACACCATACCATCATATCCTCATTGTCCAGCACCCGTTTCGCCTCGCAGGAAGACGCGGCGATACAGCGGCTGCCCTTTTCATCCTCCACCAAAAGCACGCTGTCCGGATCGTAGATCTCGATCAGGGCTCTCCCGTCTGCTATTTGCGCCGAATGCTCCTGCTTCCATTTGTCGGAATGGACTACGATCCTCCGGGCGCCCGGATATCCGCAACGGATCTCGCGCATACACAGCAGCCGGGTCAGCTTTTCCGCCAGAGAACGGGTCAGTATGTTCTTGCGTAGAAACCGCCCGTAAATAAAGATAAGATCCTCCGTGATATGCATGGCCTCCAGCTGATCCAGCGCAAATTTTTCGATAGTCGCCCGATAACTGTGATATGTCTGGCTGTCTTTCTCCCTGTTCTCTATGATCCGGCGGTATACGGCCGCCCGCTTCCGATAGTCCAGCGAACTGTCGTAGGCAAAATACATCCGAATCACCTGAGGCATCTTCTGTATATCCAGTTCTTCCATGGTCTCCATGTAATATTCATAGAGCCCGGTGATGCGAAGGCCCGCCTCCACACCCCTGGCAAACCATTCAAAATAACAGGGATCTTTTTTGTTGCCCCGCATCAGAAGCAGGCACATGGACCGGACCAGATCTGCGGAAGGATACAGCTTATATCCTGCCGCCAGCACTTCATACAACTGTGGGTCAAAGGTATTGGAATGAACCGTCAGGCCGGCCACCTGGCGGATGATCTCGGCCGTCAGGATCTGCTCCTTCGCGGCAAATTTCAGAAGCCGCAGCTCAAACGCCCCAAGATGCCTCATCAGGAACGGATTGCTCTTAAGCGCCTGATATGCCTCCAGATACATGATTCTGCTGCGGCAGCCGTAGCGGAACTGCTCCGCCACGGCCTCATATCTGGCGTCCTCATTTCTCAGATAGGACTCCTGGATATACAGGAGGATCCACTGCAGCACCCAGTTCTGCTTATCCTTGCAGAACATACGGGTGATCTCCTCCTCCACCCGATCCACGTAGGAGGCTTCCTGATAAAAGAAGGTGGTCATATACAGATAAAATCCGTAGCGCTCGGGCGTATCCAGCCGATTTCTTTGCGCTTTCAGCGATTCCAGCAGTTGGAAACTCTTCTGTTTTTTCCCGTCTGCAAAATACAGCTGCACCAGGAATAATTCTGCAAAGGGATCGCGGCCCCCCGCCCTGCGGTAGCTTCCTATGACGCTTATTGAATTTTCTACCCATGTGGCCATATCCGTCTTTTTCAGCCTGAAATCCACGTACAGCGCTTCCAGCTTCCGGACCATGATCCTTTGGATATGATTCTGGCGTCCGGTTTTTTTATCGGCTGCCTTATGGGCCTCCACCGTGACCGAAAGCTTCTGGCGGGGCGTGGATAGTGTGAGACGCCCATAGTTTTTCCCTGCGTGCATCAGATTGGTATCCACGATAAAATTCAGGCTGAACTGTTTCCCGGCAAATTCCTCCGTAGTGACGGCCTTTTTTTCCGGCCGAAGAAATCTGGCATCCGACTGCACGGTGATCTTCTGATAGCCCCAGGTATTTCTGGTGAGCACCACCGTCTCCCGCACTGGCTCCGACAGATCCTCCAGAGAATAAAAGTCCTGGGAAACCCGAAGCTCTATGGGCTGTTTCTTCCCGGCCCCCGTCAGAAATTCCTCAAGGCCCTGAAAGCTGAATCCAGGTACGCCAAGGCCATCATACAGCGCCAGAAGATCCCGCTCCCGCTCTTCAAGAAATGTCCCGAATCCGGAGGATGCAAAGCGCCTGTATGCGCCCGGGATGTCCCGCCTGGCCATCTCTGTAAACTCCTCCAGGCTTTCAAAATCCGGTCTCTTTTCTTCTTTCTCCAGTTCCCGTATCCGGATCTCAACGGGAATCTCATATTCTCCCAGTTCACTCGCCAGAACAATCTTTTCCTGCTCCAGCATCCCCTCCGTCAGGCCGCTGCAGTCGATCTGGTACAGGATCTCGTTTTCGATCCCCTGAAACTCCGAAGGGCGGCAGATCACCCGGGGGCTGGAGGTATAGACAACGCCCTTCACCCTGCCGCCGCCGGAGGAACGCGCCCAAATGCTGCCATGCACAATGGCATCCGGCATGGCGCGCACCTGTATCCCGCTCTCGCTGATCTCCAGTTTGTCCGGTTCGTATTCAAATATTCCGTTTATCAGTTGTTCGATTCTTTTTTTCAATTCCTGCCACCCGAAATGTCAAAGGATGCGGTCCCTTTGATCCGCACCCTTATCATTTACTCCAATATCTTTTTCAATTCGTCCATAAAGGTGTTTACATCCTTAAACTCACGATATACGGAAGCAAATCGGACGTAGGCGACCATCTCCAGATCCTTAAGCTTGTCCATCACAATCTCCCCTATGGCCTTGCTCTCGATCTCCTTCTCCTCACGGTTGAAGATCTCCATCTCCACTGCATCAATGGTCTCCTTAATCCTCTGGATCGGAATGGGCCGCTTATAGCAGGCCCGCATTACCCCGGCCTCGATCTTGGCCCGTTCATACTGCTCTCTTGTCCGGTCTTTCTTGATAACGATCAGAGGGATCGTCTCGACCTTCTCATAGGTAGTAAAGCGCTTCCCGCACTCGTCGCACAGCCGGCGTCTGCGGATCGAGGTGTTGTCATCCGCCGGACGTGAATCTACCACACGCGTGTTATCCTGGTTACAAAATGGGCACTTCATTTATATCTCCTCCTCACCTCTGAAGCGTCTGCCAAGGCAAGGCGCCACGCATAAATAAAGTATAAAGGATGGGGGAAATACTGTCAATCAGGAATCATATAATAAATTTGAAAAAGATAAAAAAGAGCAAAATATGCGTCTATATGATCTGAAACAGAAAGAAGTCATCAATATTCAAAGCTGCCGTTCCCTTGGATGTATCAGCGATCTGGAGATCGACTGCAAGACCGGATGCATCCAGGCGCTGATCGTCCCCGGTCCCGGAAAGCTGTGCTGGTTCCTGGGACGGGATTTCGAGTATTTCATCCCCTGGCACTGCATCGTGCAGATCGGCGCGGATATCATTCTGGTGGATATCAAAGAGGATGCGGCGCGGAAAAAATGCGGGTGAACCTACACCCGCAGATAATTTCTCATGCTTTTCAGCGCATTTTTTTCCAGGCGGCTGACCTGGGCCTGGGAAATACCGATCTCGGCAGCCACCTCCATCTGCGTCTTTCCCTCGTAGAAGCGGAGCTCGATAATGTGCTGTTCCCGCTCATCCAGCCTCCTTATGGCCTCCTTGAGAGAAATAACCTCCACCCAGTTTTCCTCTCTGTTTTTCTTGTCGCTGATCTGATCCATGACATACAATGCGTCCCCGCCCTCGGTATAGACCGGATCGTAAAGGCTGACGGGATTCTGTATGGCGTCCATGGCGAATACGATCTCCTCCTTGGGAATACCAATCTCCTCTGCGATCTCATTGATCGTGGGCTCCCGCAGATTTTTCTTTGTGTAATTCTCCCTGGCATAGATTGCTTTGTACGCGGTGTCCCGCAGGGACCGGCTGACCCGGATCGCGTTGTTGTCCCGAAGATAGCGCCGGATCTCGCCGATGATCATGGGTACGGCATACGTTGAAAACTTCACATTCAGACTCAGGTCAAAGTTATCGATCGCCTTCATCAGCCCGATACAGCCAATCTGGAACAGATCGTCCACGTTCTCATTGTTGCCGGAAAAGCGTTTGATCACACTCAGAACCAGCCGCAGATTCCCCTTGATGTACAGCTCCCGCGCATTCTCGTCCCCTGCCTTGATGCGTTCAAACAGAAATTCTTTTTCCTCCCCCGTCAGAATCGGAAGCTTTGAAGTATTCACGCCGCAAATCTCTACTTTGTTCAGTGCCATGCAGATCATCCTCCTGAAAATTATTCTCTAGTTAGAAGAGTTCTCACAATGGCTCCTGATTATTCGATTTACGGAAAAATATAAAAATTATTGCCCCTTGACAAAACCGTGTCACTCGAACCGGACGATCTCCCGGCGCAGCCGCTTGATGATCCTTTTTTCCAGTCTGGAAATATAGGACTGGGATATTCCGAGAATATCCGCCACCTCTTTCTGCGTCTTTTCCTCCCCGTCCTTCGTATCAATGCCAAACCTAAGCTGTACAATGGTCTGCTCCCGTTTGGACAGCCTGGAAATCGCCCGGGCAAGCTGCTTATGCTCGGCCTCCGTCTCCATATTCCGGTAGATCACGTCCTCGTCAGTCCCCAGAATATCCGACAGCAGCAGCTCGTTGCCGTCCCAGTCCACATTCAGCGGCTCGTCTATGGACACCTCCATCTTTGTCTTGTTATAGCGGCGCAGATACATCAGGATCTCATTCTCAACGCACCGTGAGGCATAGGTCGCCAGCTTGATCTTCTTCTCCGGATTAAAGGTGTTGATTGCCTTGATCAACCCGATGGTACCGATAGAGATCAAATCCTCCACTCCCACGCCTGTATTATCAAATTTTTTTGCTATGTACACTACCAGTCTCAGATTATGCTCGATCAGAAGGCTTCTGGCTCTGGCATCTCCCTCTTTTCCGAATAACCCCAGGAGTTCCTGCTCCTGCTCCGGTGTCAGCGGCGCGGGCAGGACTTCTGTACCCCCGATGTAGTGGGTATCCCCCGGTTTTCCAAACAAAACGTCTCCGAATCCCGCCGCCATCCGAAACTGAAACCGCTGCGGTACCGCTATCTTTACAACCATTCCATCATCCCCCTGTCTCATTTTATTCAGCGCGTGTGCAGCGGATGAAGAATCATCTGATACCGTGCCCCCGCGCTGATATGCCCTCTGTATATGGCCAGGACCGGCCCCTCGATTACCGCCTCTTTTCCGGAAGCCAGCACATACATCCGGTCAATCGTTACCCCCTGCAGCCATCCCTCCTCGGTTCCGATACTGTGATACGGAATCAGCAAGAATCCCTTCTGTCCTTCCCAGGCTTCTCCCAGCAGTTTTCCGGCGATGTCCGCGTCAATGATGCTGACCGGCCTGCCGGTAAAGGGTTCCCTTAAATGATTCCCGCTGTCGATAAGTCCCCGCACCTCCACCGTGCGCTCTTTCCACCGAAGCCGTACCTTTACGGTCCCATCCAGCTTCATCAGACGCTCCAGCTTTTTCCCCGCAGCCAGGACAAATAATACGGCCAGCACCGTTCCCGCCATCAGCGGAAATCCCCACAGGGAAAGCAGCGCCTCCATCGCCCCGCCGAAACAGACCGTCACCAGCAAAAGAAGCGCCAGACTTTTTACAAGATGACTCCGTTTCTTATTGAAAAATGTGATTCCTCCGGCTAAGATAATTCCCCAGACATTCCATCCCGGCAGGCCCACATATAAAAGAAGCGTCGTCAGGGCCGCATTCGCCAGGCTTCCCGCCGCAATACGTCCCCATGGAACCCTTGCTTTTTCCAGAGAGGCCGTAGCCGCCAGCAGCAGCGCCCCCGTCAGAAAGTGTTCCAGAAAAAACTGGTCTATGTAGAATTCAACGTACATCAAAGCGGCTGCGCCCCCGTAACGCAAAACGCCCCCTGCCGGGTAACTGATATCAGTATACCCCACAGGAGGCGTAGAATTTGTCAAACAGGGATGTCGATTCGGCTGTTTTTGCCGACAGGATGCGACATCCCAACTGTAATCTGTCTGTCAGTCCGTCACAGCGCGGACAGCAGCCTGTGTACCAGTTCTGCGTCCATCTGGCCGGGAGCGGAGGCCCTGCCGGCGGTGGCAAAGGTCAGGGCAGAGCCGGTCAGCCCGCCGGCCAGACGGCTGACGGCGCCGAGACGGCCCATGGACATGAGAACATAGGGCCGGTCTGCGTACTGTTCTCTCATTGCGAGCGCGGCTTCCAGAAGTTCCAGTACGTCCTGTCCGGTCTCCGGCATCATGGCGGCTTTTGTGAGGTCCACACCGCAGTCCTGCATGGAAGTCAGAATGCGGATCGTCTCTTCCTTTGGACGGGTCTTTTCAAAATCGTGAAAAGACCCCACCACCCTGCACCCCTGCGCCTGCGCTTTTTGAGTGAGGCCGCGCAGCAGATCCTCGCCCCGGTTCAGTTCTATATCCACAAGATCCGCAAAGCCTGAGGACGCCGCTTCCAGAGTCAGCGCCCCGTATTCCTCCAAAGAGACGGCCCGGTTTCCCCCCTCTTCCTTTGTACGGAAGGTGAACAAAAGCGGCGTATTATCCCCCAGCTTTTCCCGCAGAAGCTGAAGCGTCCGGATCAGCCAGCCGGCGCATTTTGTCTCCCGGAAAAAGTCAGCGCGCCATTCAATCAGATCAAAGGGAGAGGCCAGTATCCGGTCCATCTGCTCCTGAAGCTCCCCAAAGCTTTCCGCTGTGACCGGAATGCAGAGCTTCGGAATACCATCCCCCAGAGTGAGACTGCGAATCGTTGCTGTTTTAAAACCCATATCCTGTGTCCCCGGCTTTCTGTATGAATTGTGTCCTCAGCTAACTATAATAACACAAATGGAATGAAATGGGGATTTCAATTTCGGATTTATATGATAAAATAATAGAAAAAGAGAATCGGGAGGATAATTATGACCTATCAGATCACAGGACACACGCGCCTCGGCTGCCTTCTGGGTTCACCGGTTTCCCACAGCATGTCGCCGATGATGCACAACGAAGCATTCCGTCTTCTCGGGATCGACAATGTCTATCTCTGTTTTGACACAAAGAATGCGAACCTGAAAACCATAGTTCAGGCCTTAAAGGAAATGAACGTTTTCGGATTTAATCTGACCATGCCGGACAAGGATCGGATCATCCCTTTTCTGGACGAACTCTCTGCGGCGGCCCGGATGATCGGGGCGGTCAACACTGTCAAAAATGAGGACGGACGGCTGATCGGCCACAATACCGACGGTATCGGCTATATGCAATCCATCCGCGATACCGGCTACAATCCCGCCGGAGGCGCCATGACGCTTCTGGGCGCAGGAGGAGCAGCATCCTCCATCGCTATTCAGGCGGCTCTGGACGGCGTGCCCAAACTGCATATCGTCAACCGCCGGGGACGTTCCTGGGGAAACGCCCTGCGCCTGGCCGAGACCGTCAACCGGGATACGTCCTGCAGGGCGGACGTCACGGACTTGGCCGATACCGCCTCCGTAAATGACTGTATCCGAAAAAGCGCGCTCCTGACCAATGCCACATCCGTAGGCATGGCGCCGGATACCGACGCAATCCCGCTTGAGGATGTCTCCTGTCTCCATCCGGATCTGCTGGTATCGGACATCATCTACAACCCGCGCCGAACCAGATTGCTGCAGACGGCAGAGCAGGCCGGCTGCCGGACGGTAAACGGCATGTATATGCTGCTCTACCAGGGAGCCGCCGCCTTCAGGCTCTGGACCGGGCAGGATATGCCGGTGGAGGAGATACGCCGGAAGTTCTTCCAATAAAACCAGGGACGATGCCTGTCCCGATATTTATCCCAATGCGTCCTCGTCCGGTTTACTTTGAAAAGCCATGTTCAGACCCTCGGATATGGTGTAGCTCAGGTATTTCACGGTCTCGTCAATGTCCTTTGGGGTCACGAACATGGTATTCAAATGGGGAGAGATCAGTTCCCGGATCATCTGGTGCTTCTCGACCTGGTCCAGAGTCCCAAGGGTTCCTCCCAGCTTCTGCATATGGTCGCTTTCATCCATCTGCTCCACCAGTTCCTCCATCGTGTCATTGACGATGGTGGCTGCATCCACCACTGTGGGCACCCCCACGGCGATCACCGGAACCCCCAGAGTCTCCTCATTGATGGCGTTGCGGTGATTGCCTACCCCGGAGCCGGGATTGATCCCTGTGTCAGTAATCTGAATGGTGCGGTTCAATCGCTTTGTGCTTCGGGCCGCCAGGGCGTCAATGGCGATTACCACCGAAGGATGCGTTTCCTCCACGACCCCCTTAATGATCTCCAGCGTTTCCATGCCGGTCTGCCCCATCACACCGGGAATGATGGCGCTGATGGGGCGGGCCTGACACATATCTCCGGATACCCGCCCGTACTCCCGGATCATATGCCGGGTAATATGCAGATTGTTTACCACGTCCGGGCCAAGGGCGTCGGGTGTGACCTCCCGGTTGCCAAGTCCCACCACCAAAACCGGGCTTTCCCTGTCCCGGATGATTCTTCGCAGATGCTTCGACAGCTCCCGGGCGATTTCCCGGTGATAGTCTTCGTCCGGGGTGGACATATTCGGCGCTTCGATGGTAATATAGGTACCCACCGGTTTCCCCATGGCTTTCGCCCCGTTTTCCGTTTCTATGACCACCGTGGTGGTATAGATCTCCCGCTTTTCATCCGCCTCCTGGGATACTTTGACCCCGCGCATCCTCGTATCGTTCTCTTCATAGCTCTCCCTGGCCTCCAGCGCCAGATCCGTCCTTATCTGAAAATTCCCCATCATAACGATTCTCCTTTGTGTTTTCTTCCCTTATTTTTTACAGGTTTTTCGGAAATATGTATTGACAGGAAACTTCCCTTGGGATAAGATATATGAGTATGTTTTCATTAATCGTCCGTGTCCGTGTTAATGAAACACGATCATAAATTCAGAACGTTTGGAGGTGTACACATTGGCAAATATCAAATCCGCGAAGAAGAGAATCCTGGTGAACAAGACCAGGCATGACCGCAATAAATCCATCAAATCCGCTGTCAGAACCGCTATTAAGAAAGTAGAAGCCGCTGTTGCTGCCAAGGATAAGGATGCCGCGCAGGCTGCTTTGCTCTCTGCCACTTCTACTATTGATAAGGCTGCCAAAAAAGGCGTTTATCATAAGAATAATGCGGCAAGAAAAGTTTCCCGTCTGGCAAAACTGGTCAACAGCCTTGCATAAATTAATATAAATTAAATCAAAGGCATCTGATACCGTCATGTCAGATGCCTCTTTTTTTCGTGGAACTCCGGAGGTTGTACAGCCAGGTCCCGGCAGCCGACTAAGCCGAACTGGCTGCAGTAAGCCGGGCAGCCCACCACTGCAGTCCATCCTTTTTTCATATCGTTGCGCGCTCTTCCGCCCCGGAACACAGCTCTTCGATCACCGCCCAGATCTCCTCCCGGCCCTGCTTCGTCTGCGCGGAAAAGGGGATCATCCGCGTCCCCGGTTTCAACCGCAGCCCTTCATGGAGGATTCTGAGCTGCTTCTGAACCTGGCTGCGCCTGATCTTATCCATTTTTGTGGCAATTATAATGGGATCAAAGCCGTTGCGGCAGATCCATTCGTACATCACCTTATCATTTGCACCCGGCTCATGGCGGATGTCAATGAGCAGGAATACGGCCCGGAGCTGCCGGGAACCGTGAAGATAGCGTTCAATGAGCTTTCCCCACTTTTCCTTTTCACTCCTGGACACCTTGGCATAGCCATATCCGGGCAGATCCACAAGATATAATTCGCTGTTTATGTTATAAAAATTAATCGTCTGAGTTTTGCCCGGCTGGGAACTGGTACGGGCCAGAGACCTGCGGTTCATAAGCCCGTTGATGAGCGAGGATTTTCCCACGTTGGACTTCCCCGCGAAAGCGACTTCGGGGTGCAGATTCTTTGGCAGAACGCTGGTAACGCCGCAGACCGTCTCAAGATTAACTTCTTTAATAACCACGTCTCTGTCCTCCTTTTCAGCCGCGCCCGCAGATGCGCCTGCCGGCGCGGAACCGCTGTTCCATCATTACGGGACCGTGTTATCCGGATACCAGCGCCGCTTTCAGCACGTCCTCCATCTGACTCACATACAGGATCTCCAGGCCCTCCCGGATCTCGTCCTGTATATCTCCCACATCTGCCCGGTTCTCCCAGGGTACCAGGACAGTGGTGATCCCCGCCTGTTTTGCCGCCAGCAGCTTCTCCTTGAGACCGCCGATGGCCAGCGTCCTGCCCCGCAGGGTAATCTCTCCGGTCATAGCCAGATCCGCTTTCACCGGAATTCCGGTGACCGCCGAGAGGATCGCCGTCGCCATGGTAATACCGGCGGAAGGGCCGTCCTTTGGCACCGCGCCTTCCGGTATGTGAATATGAATATCGTTCTTTGCAAAGAATTCCGGATCAATCCCATACGCACCGCTGACAGAGCGCACATAGCTGATGGCTGTGCGGGCCGATTCTTTCATCACATCCCCCAGCTTTCCGGTCAGCAGGAACTCTCCCTTGCCGGGCATGGTATTCACTTCGATCTGCAGGGTGTCTCCGCCCACGCTGGTCCAGGCAAGACCCCGCACAATCCCCACGTCATTCTCCTCATTCTTTTTGAGAACGGTATGGCGCCTCCTGCCCAGATACTTCTCCAGGCTCTTTTCGGTAACGCGGACGTTCTTTACCCCGTCCTCCAGTATTTCCCTCGCCGCTTTCCGGCAGATTTCGCCGATCCGTCGTTCGAGCTGGCGGACGCCGGCTTCCCTGGTATAGCCATCGATAATGGCCGCCATAGCGTTTTTTGTGATGGAGAGCTGTTTCTTCGTCAGCCCGTGGCGCTTCAACTGTTTTCCAAAGAGATGCTCCCTGGCGATATGAAGCTTTTCGTTGGCCGTATAGCTGCTCACCTCGATGATCTCCAGACGGTCCAGCAGCGGCCGGGATATGTTGTGCAGATCGTTCGCGGTGGCGATAAAGAGTACCTCGGACAGATCCATGGGGATTTCCACGTAATGATCCTGGAACCGGCAGTTCTGCTCCGAATCCAGCGCCTCCAGCAATGCGGAGGCGGCATCCCCCCTGTAATCGCCGCTGACCTTGTCGATCTCATCCAGCAGCATCAGGGGGTTTTTGACTCCCGCCTGCCTCATGCCCGCCGCGATCCGCCCTGGCATGGCTCCGATATACGTTCTTCTGTGGCCCCTTATCTCCGCTTCATCGTGGATGCCCCCCAGGCTGATGCGCACATACTCCTTATTCAGCGCCCGCGCGATGGAGCGGGCCACAGAGGTCTTGCCCGTCCCGGGCGGCCCCACCAGGCAAAGGATCGGGCTATCCCCTTTTTTGTTGAGGCTGCGCACCGCGAGAAACTCCAGCACACGCTCCTTCACCTTCTCCAGTCCGTAATGATCCTCCTCCAGGATCTTCCGGGCATTTTTCAGCCCGTAATGCTCCTCGGATACTCTATCCCAGGGCATGGACAGAATCGTTTCAATATAGCCTCTCATCACGGAGCTCTCGGCAGAATTATTGCCCACTGTCTTCAGCCGCCGGATCTCCTTGCGTATTTTATCCTTCACGTCCTCGGTAGCGCAGAGCTGATCCGCTTCCTGTTCATACCGTTTCACATCGGAGAGGAGGGCGTCCTCTCCCAGTTCTTCCTGTATCACCCGGAGCTGCTCCCGAAGCACGTATTCCCTCTGATTTTTGTCCACCCGCTCCCGGACTTTCTGCTGTATCTCATTGCGGATGTGCAGAACCTCGATCTCGCTGGCAAGGATGGTACAGAGGATATCGTAGCGTTCCTCCAGGGAATCCGCCTCCAAAAGCTTCTGCCGCTGGGTGTAATGAATGGGAAGATGCCCGGATACCACTGACACCATTTTTTTGAGACCCGCGCTCCCCGTTAACTCATGGAGCAGCTCCCCGCCAAACTTCTGGTTAATCTGGGCGTATCTGCCAAGCAGATCGTGAAGCGCCCGGATCATGCCGCCCTCCATCAGGGGCTCCAGATCTGTTTCCAGCTCTGTAGCCGCCTCCACACCCGCGTGCAGATAGCCGTCGTACTCTTCCAGTTCCATCAGATGCGCCCGGGAGATCCCCTCCACCATGACGCGCACAATATCCTTGGGCAGCCTGACCACATTGCGTATTTCAGCCACCGTACCGGTTACATATAAATCTCGTAAACCCGGATTGTTATCATCCGGGTTTTGCTGCGTTACTAAAAATATCATCTGATTGTCTGCCATCGCAGCCTCGACCGCCTTTACCGACCGTTCTCTGCTGATGTCAAAATGTACTGCCATAGCCGGCAGCACGGTCAGGCCGCGCAAGGGAATGGCAGGCAGATTCACTACTGTATCGTTCATAGTCTCCTCACCGTTCACGCGGTCTCCTGCGCCATGGGCAGCCTGCGTTTTCTTCTCCCGGTCATCTCCCGGAATGTCAGCTCCGGCTCCCCCTCGCCCTCGATCGCTTCTTTTGTCACCAGACACGTCTCAATGGAATCGTCCGACGGTATCCGATACATCAGATCCAGCATGGCCGTCTCCATGATGGCCCGGAGACCTCTGGCTCCCGTTTTTCTTTTGATTGTTTTGTCCGCGATCGCCTCGATGGCCTCGTCCGTAAAGGTAAGCTCTACGCCGTCCAGTTCAAAAAGTCCCTGATACTGTTTCACAATCGCGTTCTTCGGTTCTGTCAGAATGCGGACGAGCGCCTCCTTATCCAGTTCGTCCAGGGAAACCACAACCGGCACTCTGCCCACAAATTCGGGGATCATACCGAACTTGATAAAGTCCTGGGGAAGAACCTGCCTGAGAAGTTCTCCCACATTTTTTTGGTCCTTCTCTCCCAGCTCCGAGTTGAATCCGATCCCTTTCCGGTCGATGCGGGAGCTGATGACCTTGTCGATCCCCTCGAACGCGCCGCCGCAGATGAAGAGGATGTTTGTGGTATCGATCTGTATCAGTTCCTGGTGGGGATGCTTCCTGCCGCCCTGAGGCGGAACGGACGCGACGGTGCCCTCCAGGATCTTGAGCAGCGCCTGCTGAACGCCCTCCCCCGATACATCCCGGGTGATGGATGCATTTTCGGACTTGCGGGTAATCTTGTCGATCTCGTCGATATAGATAATGCCCCGCTCTGCTTTCTTTATATCGTAATCTGCCGCCTGTATGATCTTCAGGAGAATATTTTCCACATCCTCTCCCACGTATCCGGCCTCGGTGAGCGCCGTGGCATCCGCGATGGCAAAAGGCACATTCAGCAGCCGCGCAAGGGTCTGGGCCAGCATGGTCTTCCCGCAGCCGGTGGGCCCAAGCATCAGGATATTGCTCTTCTGCAGTTCCACACCCAGATAGCGTCCGCTGGTAATTCTCTTGTAATGATTGTACACGGCGACAGCCAGCGTCTTCTTCGCTTCCTCCTGTCCAATCACATAATCATCCAGAAACGCCTTTATCTCCACCGGTTTTGGCAGATTAATCTCCGGCATCTCCTCCGCAAGCTCTTCCTCGTCCAGTTCCTCCTCAATAATCTCCGAACAGATATCGATGCATTCATCGCAGATATACACCCCTCCCGGGCCCGCGATCAGTTTGCGTACCTGATCCTCCGTCTTGTTACAGAACGAACATTTGATCTTTTCTCCATTTTTCCCCGGCATGATTTTACTCCTTATTAATAATAATCCAAAGGGGTTGCCGCATCGGAATACGGCAGCCCCATATTTTACTGCTGTCTGGGCGCAACTATTTCGTCGATCAGCCCATAGGCCTTTGCTTCCCCTGCGGTCATCCAGTTATCACGCTCCGTATCCGCCGCAATTACCTCGTAGGGCTGCCCGGTATTGGCCGCCAGCATCTCGTTCAGTTTTTTCTTTGTCTGCAGGATCTTATCCGCCACGATCTTGATGTCCGTGGCCTGGCCCTGTGCGCCGCCGGATGGCTGATGGATCATAACCTCCGCATTCGGCAGCGCAAAGCGCTTGCCCTTTGCGCCTCCCGCCAGCAGAATCGCGCCCATGCTGGCCGCCATGCCCATACAGATTGTTGAAACATCGCATTTTACATAGTGCATCGTATCGTAGATTGCCAGACCCGCAGACACAGAACCTCCCGGACTGTTGATATAGAGCTGAATGTCCTTGCCCGGATCCTGGGATTCCAGGAACAGAAGCTGCGCAACTACGAGATTAGCGCTAACATCCGTCACTTCCTCTCCGAGAAACACGATACGGTCGTTGAGCAGTCTTGAAAATATATCGTAGGAGCGTTCGCCCCGCCCCGTCTGTTCAATGACATAAGGAATATAAGGCATATGTGTACCTCCTTGTCTTTTATAATTATATTTCACCCGGATACGGCCTACGCCTCTTCGGATGCCTCCTCCGCTTTCGCGGCCGTTTCCACTTCTACCGCCGCGTCCGTAATCAGGTCCACAGCGGCCTGGATCGCCAGATCGTTCTTCATCTGTTCTTTCTCGTAATCGCCCATCAGATCTTTGAATTTATCCGGCTCCATCTTGTACTGCTTTGCCATCTTTGCAATCTCTTCATCCAGATGCTCCTCGCTGATCTGGATATTCTCCGCCTTTGCGATGGCCTCAAGTACCAGGCTGTTCTGGATACGCTTCAGGGCTTCCGGTCTCATCTGGTCCAGAAGCTGATCCGCGGTCATACCGGTGAACTGCATATACTGTTCCACCGTAAGGCCCTGGGACTCAATATTTCTGGTGAAATCATCCGCCATACGCCTCACCTGCTCGTCTACCATGGGATCCGGAATCTCCATGGACGCATTCGCAACCGCCTTTTCGACCGCCTGCCCCTGCTTTATGTTCTTCGCATCCGCTTCCTTCTTCGCAAGGAGACGTGCGCGCACATCATCCCTGTATTCCGCAAGGGTGTCAAACTCCGAAACATCCTGGGCAAATTCGTCGTCCGCCTCAGGCAGATCCTTCACCTGAATCTCATTTACCTTGCATTTGAACACAGCGGCCTTTCCCTTTAGCTCCTCCGCCTGATAATCCTCCGGGAACGTGACGTTTACTTCCACATCCTCACCGATCCCCGCCCCGATCAATTGCTCCTCAAAACCGGGGATAAAGCTGCCGGAACCGATGGTCAGCTGGTAGTTGTCTCCCTTGCCCCCTGCAAAGGCCTCTCCATCCACAAAGCCCTCGAAGTCCAGCTTGATCATGTCGCCGTCCTGCACGCTGCGGTCGTCTACGTCGATTATTCGGGCGTTCTTCTCCCGCTCGCTTTCAACTTCCCGGTCCACTTCTTCCCCGGAAACGGACACCGACGTTTTTTCCACTTCCAGTCCTTTATATTCTCCCAGAGTCACCTCCGGCTTGAGAGCAACCTGCGCCGTGAAGATAAATGGCTTTCCCTTCTCGATCTGAACCACGTCGAACTCCGGCCGCGACACAATATCCTCGCCGCACTCGTCCGCCGCTTTGGAATACGTCTGCGGAATCAGTTCGTTCGCCGCATCCTCGTAAAAAATCCCGGCCCCATACATCTTCTCGATCATCCTGCGGGGGGCCTTCCCTTTTCGGAAGCCTGGAAGAGAAATACGATTCTTTTTTTTCTGATACGCTTTCTCCAGAGCCGTCTCAAACTCTTCGGCGGGAACCTCCACCGTGAGTTTCGCCATATTCTTTTCCAGTTTCTCCACCTGTACACTCATTGTACTGTATTCCTCCTTAATTCTTTCACAAATCTATCTGGAACCGCCGCTTTGCCTGTTCACAGCCATTGAGATAGTATAGCACAGCGCTTATAAAAACGCCAGTACTTTTTTGCTCCAATGTGCCGGAATACCGTATAATCCGTTCTTTTTCCATTGTTATGATAAATCACGACCAGACGATGGATTTGCCCAGTTCGTCCGCCGTATTCTGATCCATGAGCTGCGCTACCAGCGCCAGCGCAAAGGGGATCGCCGTACCCATCCCCCGGCTGGTAGTCACGTTTCCGGATACCTCCACCGGCTTGGAAGTTACCTCTGCCCCCAAAAGCCGGGACTCAAATCCCGGATAACACACTGCCCGGCGTCCCTCCAGAATGCCAAGGCAGCCCAGGACACTGGGAGCCGCACAGATTGCTGCAACGATCCGATCCTCGGACGCTGCTCTTTGGAGAAGCTCTGCCAGGCCCGGATGATCTGCCAGATGCTTTGTCCCGGGCATCCCTCCCGGAAGGACAAACGCATCTCCCGCCTCATAATCCACTTCCTCAAACAGAAGATCGGCGCCGATCCGGATCCCGTGGCTGCCGGTCACCTGCATTTTGTCCGTGATCGACACCATGGCCGTGTCGATCCCCGCCCTTCTCAGAATATCCACTACGGTCAGGCCTTCGATCTCCTCAAAGCCGTCTGCCAGGAAAACATAGACTCTGCTCATTTTATGCTCCTCCATTTCCCAATATTACTGCTGTAAAATGCTGCTGTTTTTTTTAGTTTACCAGAGACCGCAGACAACTGCAACTTTTTTCTTTCAGACGTCCTGAAACTGTGCTACACTGGGCGTTGCACGGCATCTGTGTCATATATTCAGGAAAAGGAGGGGCGATCGTGGAAACAGAAAGGAAGGCCTCTGCCCTCTGCAGGAAAAGGAGAATGGCTCAGTGCGTATCCCGGGCATCGATCTGTTCCCGGATGTTCTTTAGAAGAGCGGCATCCTCGTCCGGATCATCCGGAAAAGAAATCTCCTTTTTGTTCAGTCTGCATTCACAGAGATCCGCTCTTTTTCTCTCCGCTGCCAGCGCCAGCCTGGCCAGCATCCTGCAAAACAGGGACCCGTCCTTTTCATTGCGCATTCCGAATTCCAGTAAATCCATAATCCTTCCAACCTCCCTTTCTCACACGGTTTGGCCGCCAGCACGCAACATTTTGTTGCGCTAAATAAAAATAATATTCATTTTGTTGCTTTTGCAGATATTCCGACAATTAGTTGGTATAATGTATTCAATATATGGAGGATTAATTATGAACAGACCGGATATATCAAATACAATGTTAAAACTCAGACGGAATGCGGGTTACACCCAGGCTCTTGTCAGCCAGAAGCTGAATATCCAGAGGCAGACCTACTGCAACTATGAAAATGCTTCCCGGACGCCGCCCCTCGAGATCATTGTAGCCCTGGCTGAGCTGTACCACGTCTCTCTGGACTATCTTGTCTGCGGAGAGAACGCCCCCGCAGGCAGATTTGGCAGCGCCGGGGACACAGCTGCGGGCGACGCGGGACAGAAGCTGCTGGATGCATTTACTTCTCTGCCTGAGAGCGACCGCCGGGAGATCCTCGCATACATACAGTTCAAAAAGCAGTATCAGAGCTAAAGGAAATTTCTCCCCGGGCCGCGCCAATATGCACATTGATACTTTGCATTATCATTTTAACTGTATGTATTATACTTGTTTTATACCATTATGGCAATCTGATTCTATGCAATTGCAATGACACGTTTTGTTTCGTTTTCTTTCCGGACATACTAAACTATAGTAAAGGAGGAAGGGAAATGACGGAGAAACGTGCAAGGCAATATCGCCAGCTTGGCCTTACTATAGCTTATTACAGGAAACTTCGCGGCATCACACAGCTTCAGCTCGCGGAATATGTGAATCTTAGCAGGACGCATATCAGTAATCTGGAGGCTCCCAATATGCCGACTTCCATCTCTCTTTCCAAACTGCTGGATATCGCTGATGTCCTTGACGTACCGGTGGGGAGATTATTTGAATTGCGGGAATAACAAATTGCATCTATACCAGTGGATTGGCTGATCCGATCAGCGCATTCCCTGATGAGAACGGCGCTGGGCTGCAAGTGTGACAGGGAAGCAGAGATGGAGGTCAGGCTTCTCAAAAAGACTTGCGGAAAGGCTTCTGCAGAACGGCTGTGCAGTTTCCGTTACACGCCGTTCTGCAGGTTTGAGCGTCGGGGTCACATGATTTCTTTCCCACTGTTTTCGCACGAAGAACGCCGCATGGCCGCAGAAACACTTTTAAGAGCGGACAATCCTCTTTGGAAATGCGCAAGGAAATTCCGTGTGCTGGATTGGTTTATAGCGCTCTGTCGGAATGTGATTGAGGAAACCTCTCCCTGACAGCGAAGCTCTATACGGTTCATGGGCTCCCCCCCTTAAAACTGATCTGAAAATCCCGCTTCTTTTATCATATTCTTCATTTCCTGCACATAGGCCTCGTCAGGAACTTTCACGTCAGCCATCTCATAGGGGATTCCGATGGATTCGTATTTCCCGCTTCCATACTGATGAAACGGAAGGATATTATATTTGGAAATCTGACATTCCTTCAGGTAGTCCATGATTGCCTGAATATCCTCCTTACGGTCATTGACATTCGGTATCACCGGCGTACGCACCATGATATCAGCCTCCCGCCCGGAAAGCTGTTTTAAATGCTCCAGGATCCGCTCATTTCCCAACCCAGTCCACTTTTTGTGCACCTCTGTGTCCATGGTTTTCACATCATACAAAAACAAATCCGTATACGGCAAAGCCATCTCCAGCGCCTTCCATGACACATACCCGGTGGTCTCCACCGCGGTTGAAATTCCCTTCTCTTTACAGAAACGCAAAATCTCTGTCACAAATTCCGGCTGTAAAAGCGGTTCCCCTCCGGAAAAAGTTACGCCTCCGCCGCTCTGGCGGTAAAACACCAGATCTTTGCAGATTTCTTCAAAGACCTCTCCTGTCTCCATTCGTTTTCCCTTCACGCATAAGGCTCCGGTTGGACAGTTCCCTGCCCAGGACACATCCTCCGTGCATTTCTCCCGGATCACATGGATATTTTCCCCTTCCGAAATTACTTCCTGGTTCGGACACGTCCCCACACAGGTTTTACATCCGATGCAACGTGACTTGATATAAAACAATTCCGGATGGAGAGACCAGGATTCCGGGTTCGCGCACCACTTGCATCTCAGGGGGCATCCTTTTAAAAACACAACCGTGCGAATCCCGGCGCCGTCATGAATACTGTATCTTTGAATATCAAATACATATCCTTCCATTTTTTTATGCTCCTATCAATGTTCTGCTGATGATTTCATCCTGAATATCTTTGTCCAGTTCCACAAAAAACGCGCTGTACCCCGCCACCCGTACCACCAGGCTGCGATATTTCTCCGGATACCTCTGTGCCTCGGTCAGCTTCTCCGGGGATAAGATGTTAAACTGAATATGCATAGCATCCATGGAAAAATATCCTCGGATCAAATCTACCAGCTTCTGCCTGTCTTCATCCGTTTTCAAAATCGTCGGCATAAATTTCAGGTTAAAATTCACCCCGTTGGATGCCAAACGATGATTTACCCGCGCCACAGATTTTGCCGCCGCTGTCGGACCCAGAATATCCATTCCATGCTTCGGCGAAATTCCGCCGTCTCCAAGAGGAGTTCCTTCTTCCCGTCCACTGGGAAGCGCGCACACCTGTTTTCCGAGAGGCGTGTTGGAAGAAAGGCAGAACAATCCGGGGCGGTAAGCTCCGCCATTGAGATCCTGATAACCCCGCACACAATTGCAGTACTGTTCCCCTACCCAGGCAACCATTTCATCTGCTTCCTGACAGTCGTTTCCATACTTGGGCGCTTTGTTCCGCAAAATATGTTTCAAAATCGGATTACTTTGGAAATTCGTCTTCATTGCGTCCAAAAGTTCCTTCTTTCCGATACGATGTTCCTCAAAAACCAGCTTCTTAATCGCGGTCAAAGAATCTCCCACATCTGCGATGCCCACCCCCTGTACTCCTGTAAAATCATACTTCGCACCGCCTTTGGTACAATCCTTTCCGTTTTCCAAACAGCCGTCAAGCAGCATGGAGCAGTACACATGAGGGCTGTAATCCCCATGAAGCTTTCCGATGGCATTTAACGAGCTGACCATCATTTTTACAAAATACTCCACCTGTGCCGCATAGGCTTCCCGCACCTGTTCAAAAGAGGTAAACGCTTCAAATTTTCCGGTTTTTGGCCCCATCTGCTGTTGCGACATCTGGCAGACTCCGTCAAACATTGCCAGTTCAAGACACTTTGCCAGATTAAAATAACAGGAATTCGTCCTGCCCATGGTATTCCCGTAAGGCGTCGGTTCTACGCAGCCCACAATTGCGTAATCCCTCGCATCCTTCAAACGGATCCCGTCATCCTGAAGCGCGTCAATAATAATATCGTCATTAAAGAACGGAAGCTTCCCTCCCTCTTTCTCCACAAGGATTTCTATCACCCTCTTCATGAATGCGTCCGGGTTCCTGGAAGATATGCGGATACTGGTATTGGGCTCTGAATTAAACACAGAACGCTCTGCTTCCAGACACAGATAGGTCAGATCATTCACGGCATCTTCCCCGTTTTCGTCTACTCCTCCCAGTACAAAATTTACCGTAGTCGCAAATCCGCCGTTATTCTTCGCACTGGAATAAGTCCCTGCCTTGATAATATCACTGTGCTTCACCCACAAAGCTTCCAGAAGCTCCTGCGCTTCTTCTTTGACGAGAATCCCTTCTTCCAGATCCTTTTTATAATAAGGATAGAACATCTGATCCACCCGGCCTCCGGAAATCGCCGATCCATTCTGACCACAATAATCGATCAGAATCGTAAACCAGTAGGACTGAAGCGCCTCGTAAAAGCTTTCGGCCGGTTCATAGGGAACGCGGCTGACATTTTCCGCAATCAGAAGCAATTCCTTTTTCCTTCTGGGATCTTCCTCCCTTGACGCCATATCTCTGGCCAGACATTCAAAACGTTTTTGATACTTTTTCACAGCATCACAAATAATCAGGACCGACTTATAAAAATTCCGTTTTTCCACCAGTTCCGGATCCATCAAATCCAGGTTCTGAAGCGCGTCTTCCGCCTTTTTCCGAATCCCCCGAAATCCAATCTTTAGGATCTTTTCAATATTCGGAAGGTAATGGCCATAGCCGCTCCTTGTACGGCTCAGCGGGTTAAAAACCCGGTATGGAGAATCCAAAACCTTCCTAATTTTTTCATCCACATAATATCTGGAAATATCCCCGGTACAACGGTTTTTCCAATACGGATAGATGTCCTCCAGGAGGAATCTCTTATCTTCCTCGCTGATCTGCAAAGTGTCCACCTTCCGCACCGGCATCCGATCCAGTTCTTCTTTATCAAAAGTTCCAAATTCCGGAAAAATCAGCGCTGACCTCGCTCTGGAACCATGATTTCCCACAATCAGCTCCTCCGGGTCAATAAAAATCGTCATTTTTTCCAGCATGTCACTGAGCGCATAGGCTCTTCTCATCACAAAAGGCATTCCTTCCGTTCTCTGATAGCTTTCTGTCACAATCTTCGCCCGTTCCACACAAATACTGGGGATCACGGAACGCATAGCATGATTCAGAAATTCCGTTCTCTGCTGTCTTTCGATTCCTTCCGGAAGCAGTTTTTTCTTTTTATTCATTCTGATTACCTCCTCTCTTTTCTTCATTATATCATAAATAAAAAAGACGGCGCTCGTATCTTAGCCGTCTTTTCTTTGTTTTCGCACTTTTTCAAACAGAATCATTCGGTTTTGTTCGTTTCCGGACTTTTTGTATAAATTATGATTCCCTTTTGCTTTGCCTCTTTCAGAATGCCCAAAGCGATCCCCTTATCTGTGATCAGCGCCGTCGGTTCCTGAATCCCGCACAAAAGAGACATGTAGGTTTTCTCAAACTTACTGCTGTCCGCGAGAATATAGCTTTCTCTGCTGGATTCCATCATCTTTTTCTTAATATTCTGCTGCGGATAGCCCGTAAGCGTAATCCCATGTACAAAGTCTACGCCATTTACTCCGATAAAGGCTTTGTCCGCATGGATCTCTGTAATCTGCGCACATGCGGTCTCCCCTTCGGTTGCCCCCAGATTCTTTGTCACCGGACCGCCAATCATGGTAAGCTCCACATGCTCGCAGTCCAGCAGCTTTTCCGCCAAAATGATGGAACTTGTCACCACAGACATCGGTTTCTCCCGGTTATTTAAGATCAGGTTGCCAAGATGAATGCAGGTGGATGCGTCGTCCACAAAAATCGTCTCTCCGGCTTTAATAAGATCATATGCTACTTTGGCGATTCCCATTTTTTCATATATTTTCTGATATATCTCTTTCCGGATGTTTTTATAGACAAAATTATTCCCTGTCTTTACAGCGCCCCCATGCACCCGTTTCAGCAGGCCGCTCTCATCCAAGGCCTTCAGATCCCGCCGTAACGTCATTTCCGTACACCCAAGCAGACGGCTCATCGCCGCAACCGTAATATATCCATCCCGATCCACTTTCTCGAGTATTTTTCTCTTTCTCGTTCGATCCATTTTCGGTTTCCTCCTGCGTCAGGAAAGATCGGCGCCCTTTTCTCCTGAATCAAAGATTAGCGCAATCAGAAGAATCAGCGGGAACAGGATTCCGGACAATATCCCTGTTTTCAAACCTCCGGGCAAATAATCTGCCACAAGGCCTGCCGCCCATGGGCCAAAAGCCCCGCCCATGTCCCCAAACATTGCCAGAAGTCCAAACATAAACACCCCTCCATGGGGAAATTTTCCTGCCGTCATACTGATCACCCCCGGCCAAATGGTACTGACGAAAAACCCGACCAACGCGCAGGCAATGATATTCACCATGCTGTTTTGCGGTATCGCAGCCAGAAAGTAGCAGGCAACGCAGCCCAGGGCGCCTCCTGCCATCACTTTTTTCAGGGGTATTTTTTCTCCGAGCATCCCATACAGCGTCCGTCCGATTCCCATACTCACCGCAAACATTCCGGGTCCTACGAGATCGCCCATTACCTTAGAAAGCCCCAGTCTCGTCTCCGAAAACAGGGAGGCCCACTGAGCCATAATCAGCTCTGACGCTCCTGCGCAGAACATTGCAAGCAAGGCGATGAGAAACGCCGGCGTTCTTAACAGTACCCCGGGTTTCACCCGTACCTCCTCACTTACCGTCGGCATCAGAGGAACCTTTGTAAACAGCACGATATTAAACAGCGGAACCAGCGCCCAGATCCACGCAATAATTCTCCAGTTCTGATTCCCTGCTTTCCATAAAAACAGCGTTGTCACTACAATCACCGCTAACTGACTCCAGCAGAAAATCGCGTGCAGAATACTCATCTCTGCCGCTTTACGTTCTTCTGCTTCAGGTATCGAATCAATGACCGGGCTCACCAACACCTCCAGGAAGCCGCCTCCCACAGCATAAATCATCACGCTGACCACCAGTCCCAGATATGCATTGGGAAATATACTGCAAAAAATCCCCAAAGAAGCAAAGCCAGCAAAGGAAAAACCATTCGCTATAATCAGGCTTTTCCGATAGCCGATTCTGTCCGCATATTTTGACGCGAACATATCTACCAGAAGCTGCGTAAAAAAATTTGCCAGTATCAACGTTCCAAGCTTTTCATAACTCAAACCGAACTCCTGCACAAATACCACAAACAACAGCGGTACAAAACAGTTCCCTATCGCCTGTGTGAAATAGGAAGTATAACATGCTATTTTGGTGTGTTTATAAGTAAAATTCAAGGAACCTTCCTCCTCACTATTTCTGAGACTTTCTGAGACTTTTTTCGTAAACGGCTTTACATTCTTCCTTCCATCCATTACAATGATCCTTGTCAAACAGAAAGGAGTTTCTTATGCCATACATTCATTCAAAGATATCCGTTCCATCCTCTCCGCTTCAACAGGAACGGCTGAAAGCTGCTTTGGGAAAACATATTCAGATTTTCCGCGGGAAATCCGAAAAAGGACTGATGCTGGAGCTGACGGATAACTGCCAGATGTATCACGGAGGGGAAAAACTTCCGGGTATCGCCTGTGTTCAGGTGAAGCTTTTGGGCAGCCAGCCCAAAGAATGTTACCTGGAATTTACCCGTAAAATATGCGAAACCTACGAGCAGATTTTTCAGATTCCGGCAAGGCATGTGTATATTATCTATGAAACGGCAACCGCATGGGGCTGTGATTATGAGAATTCCTGACATCGGAAATTAAAAAAGAGAACGCCGCACTGACTGAAATCCTCAAAATTGCGGCGCTCTCTTCCGCGGCGTATTCAGAAACCTTTCTACTTCTTCCAGTGCAGGCGCCCCGTCAATTCCGCCTTTTTGTCTGATATTCAGAGCGCCAACCGCATTCGCAAAACGCACCATCTCCGGCATCATTTCCACGGTCACGTCTTCTGGCCGGGAAAGCTGCAGCAGCTGATATAAAAACCCTCCCAGAAACGCGTCGCCGGCGCCTGTTGTATCCACAACCGGAACAGAAAAGGACGGAACCATTCCGCAGCTTCCCTTCAGATACCAGAACGCGCCGTCCCCACCGCAGGTGATGACGCAAAGCCGACACCCCTGATCCGCAAAATATTCTGCCGCTTCTTTCAGCGTATTCCTGCCGGATATCAAAAAGGCCTCCTCATCAGACGCTTTCAGAAGATCCGTAAACGGCAGGGCCTCTCTTGTCACCCGAATCGCCGTATCCTCATCACTCCACAGATTCTCCCGATAACTGATATCCGTGCAGATATATATTCCCTCTTCATGCAGCTTCTTCAGCAGCGCCAGCGTGGTAGAACGGCTCGGTTCACTCATCAAAGCCATTCCGGAATAATGAAAAATTCTTGTGTTCCGAATCGTTTCTTCTGAAATATTCTCCGGATAGAGCATAACATCCGCCCCGTACTGCCGGGCAAAGCTGAAACTCCGCTCTCCCTCATTCAATTCTACGAATGTCATGGTTGTAAAGTATTCCGCGTCTTTGATAAGCCCTTCTATATTCACATGATTTGAAATCAGCGCCTGTTCAATTCGATTTCCCATTACGTCGGCGCCAATTCTCCCGATAAACGATGTCTTCAGCCCCAGCCTGGCGGCGCAGACAATCATATTCAAAGCTGTCCCTCCGCAGCTGGCGACAAACGCATCTTCACCTTCCCCATGGAACATGTCTACCAGCGCATCCCCCAACGCACACACATCAAACATGTCAGTCACCTCATTCTATTCCTGTGTCGCAAACGCCATAATTTTCTCTTCCTGAAACTCTTCTCTGGATAATTCTCCGGTAATTCTGCCGTGATTCATAACGCAAATCCGGTCGCAGGTCCCCATCAGCTCCGGCAGCTCTGAGGACACCATCAATATCGCCAGCCCCTCTTCAAGAAGAGAATTCAGGATCTCATAGATTTCCCGTTTTGCTCCCACGTCTACGCCACGAGTGGGTTCATCCACCAAAAGCACCTTGCACCCGGAGGCAATCCATTTTGCGAGAACCACCTTCTGTTGATTTCCTCCCGACATGTTATTGGTAATAAGCATCGGGTTAAACGGTCGGATCTGAAGGAGATCAATAAATTTTCTGGCTGATTCCTGCTCCTTCTTCAGCGAAATTTTCCCGAAATTGTTTTTATATTGCTTCAGCGCGGGCAGCGAAATGTTAAACGCAATGTTCTGTCTCAGCTGGAGCCCTTCCTGTTTCCTTTCTTCCGGAACAATACCGATTCCTGCGTCCAGAGCTTCTTTTATAATTTTAAATGATACTTTATTTCCAAAATAAGTAATTTCTCCAGAATCCAGCGGATCTGCCGCTATCACGGCTCTCAGGACTTCCGTGCGCCCCGCTCCGGCAAGGCCCGCCAACCCCAGGATCTCCCCTTTATGGAGTTCCAGCGAGATTCCGTCTAATACTCCCTCTCTGGTCAGATGATCCAGCTTCAAAACAGTTTCTCCAATTTTGTGCTGGCGCTCCGGATAAATGTTGGACATTTCTCTTCCAACCATCTTGGAAACCAGTTTGTCCGTATCGTAATTTGATACCGGACCGCTTTCCACAAAACATCCGTCCTTCAAAATGGTTACTTTATTGCAGAGTTCAAACACTTCCTTTAACCGATGAGAAATATACACAAACGCAATTCCTTCTTTTGCCAGCTTCCTCACCAGGTTAAACAGTCCTTCCAGTTCACTGTCCGCCAAGACGGCTGTCGGTTCATCCAATACGATGATTTTCGCGTTTTTTGACAGCGCCTTCCCTATCTCTACCATCTGCCGCCTGGCTACGCTCAGGTCTGCCACCTTCTCTTCCGGTCTCACCGGCAAATTCAGTTTTTCCAGGACAGCCCTGGTATCCTCATTCATTTTTTTGTAATTGATTTTTCCATATTTATTTTTGGGATAACGTCCGTTATAAATATTCTCCGCAACCGTAAAATGAGGAAGCAGCATCAGTTCCTGGTAAATAACCGCGACACCTTTTTCTATCATCTTTGCGGGGGACGGATTCAGTATCTGCTCGCCGTCAATCCAGAGTTCTCCTTCATCCAGTGTATACGCTCCGGACAGAATCTTCATCAGCGTGGATTTCCCCGCGCCATTTTCGCCAACCAAAGCCATAATATCGCCTTTTTCAACGGTCAGCGAGACATCGTTTAAAGCCTTCACTCCCGGGAAACCCTTTGAAATATGATTCATTTTCAGCATAGTATTATCCATGTCCTCCTTTGTTTCCGCGGCTAATCGGACGGGCAGTTCAGCTGCCCGCCCGGTACAGTCACAGGAATTGTTGCTGTGCTTTTTTTATTTATAATCCTGTTCCAAGAAAATCAGCCACATTGTCTTTATCAACCAGCGTAGATTCGCAAACCACTTCCGCTTCCTGCTCTTCTCCGGTCAGAATGTTATGTGCCGCAATGACGCCTTCCGGAGCCATAACCGGATAAATAATCGTGAACGCCATACCGCCTTCATCCACCAGCTTAAACGCAGCTTCCTCGCCGTCCATACCGCAGATCAGGATTCCCTCGTCTTCACGGCCTGCTGCCGCGATCGTTTCGGCTGCCGCCATTGCCATCTGGTCATTGTGCGCGTAAATTGCCTGAATTTCTCCTTCCCCATACTTCTGAAGCATGTCTTCCATATAAGTTGCTGCGTCCGCTGCATTATAATCGCAGTCCTGCCAGTCAACAACTTTCATATCCGGATATTTCTCAGCAATCGTATCCTCGAAGCCGCCCTGACGGTCAACGGTTGCGGAAGCGCCTGTCGTACCGCAAAGCTCAATGATATTGCCCTCTTCGCCCATCAGTTCCGCCAGCTTGTCTGCTGCCGCAGCGCCCATACCATAATTGTCGCCGATCACCTTCACCGTAACATCACAGTCTACCATACGATCCATGGTGACTACCGGGATTCCGGCATCCATAGCTTCCTGTACCGCATCTGTCAGACCGTCCGTAGTCAGCGGAGACACCATAATCAGGTCTACATTTGCCGCAATCAGATCTTCTATATCGGAAGACTGCTTTGCGGCGTCTCCCTGCGCATCCGTTGTCTGGAACGTGATATCCGGAAAATTCTCTTCCGCGTAAGCCAGATTCTGCTCCATCATATTAATAGTATACGCGGCGTCTGTCGCCCTCTGCGCATATCCGATTACATATTGTCCTTCCTCTGCCGCCACTCCTGCGGTAAGCGACCCCGCAATTGCCAGTGACATTACTGCTGCCAACATTTTTTTCATTTTGGAAATCCTCCTTTTTCTACTTTGCTTTTTTACCTTTCTTTTTCATTAGTGATACTCCGCCCAACAGCACTGCGAAAATTACAATCAGGCCCTGTACGATATCCTGCATATAGGAGTTAATGCCGACCAGATTCATGATATTTGACAAAACAGTCAGCAAGCAGGCTCCAATCAGCGTTCCTGTAATCGAACCCACGCCTCCAAGTGTTGAAATACCACCAATATAGCACATCGAAAGCGCTGTTAATTCATAACCTTCACCTGCTGTGGGGTCCGCGCTGGACAGCTTAGACGTCAGAACCAGCGCGGAAACGAAAGAGCCGATCGCGGTTAATATGAAGCACAGCAACTCTGTCCTTGGGACATTTATCCCATTCAATCTGGCTGCTTCCTTATTATCTCCGACTGCGTAAACACTGCGTCCAAAGCTTGTATATTTCAGAATATAAAATCCTATCCCGAACATAATCAGGAATATAATTACCGGGAAGGGAATCGGTCCGACATGTCCCTGGCCGATAAACTTAATATTGATATCCGTATTTCTCCAGCTCTGCGGAGTACCGTTCGCTATATATTTCGCAAGTCCTCTGAGTGCCGTCATCGAACCAAGCGTCATGATAAACGGTGCCAGCTTTCCTTTTGAAACACCCGTGCCGTTCAGAAATCCGATCAGCAGCGCTACCACAAATGTCGCCGGAATCGCGATCCATGGACGAACAGAATTTTTCAACATTACCGCTATCATGATGGAATACACGGCAACCTGAGAACCTACCGAAAGGTCAACACCACCTATCAGACACACAAACGTCATGGTCAGGGCAATAACACCATTGATGGCAATCTGCCGGGCGACATTAATCATATTCCCCGACGTAAAAAATTTGGGACTGATGATACAGCCGATGATAAACAAGACTGCAAGCGCCCAGAAGACCCCCATCGACTTCATTTTCTTTAATATTTTATCTTTCTTTTGTGTGTCCATTGAACTCATTATCTCCTCTATTTATTAAGGCCAAGTACTACAGGTACAGAACGATAGCCCACTCCCATTCGGTCAATTCCCATATCGATCAGCTGAAGGAAATGTTCTCTCGTTCGAATACATCCGCTTCCTTTTACCTTGCAGGTTTCCCCGACCTCTTCCTGCATCATCTTTACGATTTCAGGCGTTGCGCCGTGAGCCTCGTAACCGGTTAAAAATCCTGTGCTGGATTTCACGAAATCCACTCCTGCATCCATACAGCAATGGCAGGTCTTACGGATCTGTTCTTCATTGAGCGCATCCGTTTCAAAAATCACTTTGATCTCTCTTCCATATTTATGGACCTCATCCGCGCAGGCTTTCAGATCTTCTGTTACTTCATCATATAATCCTGCTCGGATCTTGCCAAAATTGGCAACCACATCTACCTCCTTCACCGTATCATACTCAGCCACAGCATCAATCTGCGCCAGTCTTGATTTTGTTGAACTCGTCCCGAACGGGAAATCAACGACCGGGCAAAGCATCGTCTCCGTTCCTTTGACATATGGCTCACACAAATCCATATATCCCGGATTAATACAAATCGTGGCGCATCCCAGATTTACTCCGTCTTTTGTCAGTTCAATGATTTGTTCCGGTGTAAACTCCGGCTTCAGCACAGAATAATCAATGTAGGATGCCAATTCATGTACACTCATGTCTGCCGCTTTCTTTAATGGTTTTTTCATCTTCGTATCGATAACGCCCTTGCTATTTTCTTTTCTGTTCGTTATCTTTCCTCCTTATCTATTATTTACCACATTTCTAAACATTTGTAAACACCAAATTTTATATTTGTATATTTTGGTATGTTTTTGTTTTGTTTTTTGTGTATTATGCACAAAACAACACTATTTAAATATTTTTTTCTTTTTCAGACATAAAAAGAGGAAAGCTGTGAATAAATCACCGCTTTCCCGTAAAAATATAAATATTCCATTTTTAAGCTTCCCGTACCCCTATATCGTTGAAGCAGGCTCCACATTCTCCAACAGGAAATTCTCCGGCAATTCGTCACGGCTAAATCCGGTATCCGAATTGCAAATGATAAAATCAAAGGATTTTAAGGAGATCAGGCTGCAGAACCCTTTGATAAACAGTTTGGAGGAATCCAAAAGAAGAATGCTTTTCGCTGCCAGATTCATCGCCGCCTCCTTTACCGCCATGGTCTCCACTTCTGCCGTATACATCAGGTTTCTTTTAACATCCGCCCCCACGCAGCTGATAAACGCGTAGTCAAAATTAAACCTCTGAATACCGCTGATAGCCAAAGGACCGATAGACATATTATATTTGGGAATATAACTCCCGCCAATCAAAAACATTTCCGCTTCACTTTCCTGAAAAGAGTTTGCAACCAGAAGGCTGTTTGTCACAATCTTTACCTTTTTATTTTTCAAATAAGAAATCATGGGAACAATACTGGTTCCCCCATCCAAAAACACACAGGCTCCGTCCTGCACAAAACCGGCGGCTCTTTTGCAGACAGCCTCCTTTTCCGCCGCGTTTTCGGTTCGCTCCTTCATCTCCTTCTCATTCCGGGTAGTTACTACCATCTTTTTTTCCAGGCTCTTGGCGCCTCCATGAACACGAACCAGCTTTCCCATACGCTCCAGGCCTTCATAGTCTCTGCGTATGGTTGTCTCTGTCACATTTAAAAGCATCGCCATTTCCCTTGTATTCACAATCCCTCGTTCTGTTACAAGTTCTTCAATTTTCGCATACCTCTGACTTTGTATCATATCCCCATTCCCATCTGTTGTTTGTTTCTTTTTTTCCCTTTTTTCTTCTTTTGTTTATCATACATTATTTTTTCATATTTTACAAGATATCTGGCAAAAAATCCCTCATAATATATGCCTGCGGTGTATTTTTCTGTAAGTTAATGATTTTGAACATACATTATTATTACACCAACCACCGTTTTTTGAGATCGGGCAGTTGTTTTATTAAGCAGAAAGAAGCTGGCGCTTCACGATTTTCAATCGTCAAAGCGCCAGCCCCTTACAGGTTCAAATGGAGCAGACGGGAATCGAACCCGTGTCCGAAAGCCGTTCCACCGTCCTTCTACTATCATAGTCAGTTATTTGGCATTCCCTCCGGCAGCCGGCAGCTGACAGCCTGCTGCTTTTAGTAGCTTCATCCTACGCCCATATGCGCAAAGCTTAACATATGTCGTTTCCTGCATTGTCGATGCCTGGGTCTTAAAGTGCAGGTGCTCTAAGTCAGACAGCCGCCATCAGGCAGCGTATGCTAAATTATCTTCAGCGTTTATATTTAGGTTTGTGATTTGACGCATCACCTGCGGATAGCTTCTCCGGCTTCAAGGCCCCCGTCGAAACCTTTACTGCCCCGTATTTCTTACCTATCATATGCAATTCGGATTCAAATGTCAAGATTCCGTACCTTGAATTCCTTTTCCGCCTCCCGGCGCTGGTCTCTTTTGGCGATATCCTGGCGTTTGTCGTAAAGTTTCTTTCCCCTGGCGAGCCCCAGCTCCAGCTTCACCAGGCTGCCCTTGAAATAGACCTGAAGGGGCACAAGGGTATATCCCTTTTCCCTGATCCGCCCCACCAGACGGTTGATCTCGCTTTTGTGCAGGAGAAGCCTGCGCACCCGCAGGGGATCTTTGTTGAAAATATTGCCCTTTTCATATGGGCTGATATGCATTCCGTAGATCATCACGTCGCCGCCCTCGATCCGCACAAAGGACTCCTTGATGCTGCACTTGCCCATGCGCAGGGACTTCACCTCCGTACCGCAAAGCGCAATGCCTGTCTCATATTTTTCATCTATGAAATAATCATGGTACGCTTTCTTGTTGTTGGCAATCAATTTCGTCGAAACAGCCATTTTCATTCTCCTGTGATATGAAAGAACCGGTGCGCCCGGCACCGGTTTCTGTAAGATCCCTTAAAATCCCAGATTCAGGATAACAGCGAGCAGGATAAACGCCACTGCAAGTCCTGTTGTGATCTTGATAAGTCTGCCTTCCATGGAGCGGGACTTATTCTTGCCCCAATAGGTATCCCCGATACCTCCAATGGCTCCAAGTCCTGCATCCTTGCCCTCCTGAGCCAGAACGATCGCAGCCAGTGCAATACATACCAACAAAAAAATAATCGTCAAAAAGGTCCTCACTGCAAACCACACCTCCTATGTCAAACACAATCAGTCTACCACAGGATATCGTGAATTTCAACTGTTTTTTTCCGTTTGTACAAAAGGATTTTCATAGACGGCGGAAAAGCCGACGATATCCTCGATCCGCAGAAGCTGATTGTACTTTGCGACACGCTCGCTGCGGCAGGGCGCGCCTGTCTTGATCTGTCCCGCGCCCACCGCCACCGCGATATCTGCAATCATGGTGTCCTCCGTCTCGCCGGACCGGTGGGAGATCACCGTGCGGTAACCGTTTTTCTGTGCCAGCCGGATTGCATCAAAGGCCTCGGTGAGAGTTCCGATCTGATTTACCTTCACCAGAATGGCGTTGCCGGCTCCAAGTTCGATCCCTTTTCTCAGCCTCTCCTCATTCGTGACAAAAAGATCGTCCCCCACAAGCTGTACCTTCTGTCCCAGTTTTTCTGTCAGGCTCCTCCAGCCCTCCCAGTCATTTTCATCCAGACCGTCCTCAATGGATGCGACCGGAAACTGTCTGCACAGGTTCTCCATATAGGCGATCATCTCTTCCGTGGTCCGGCGGATCTCCTTATCCTTCATGCGGCTCTCTCCCGGAAAAAAATAGGTGCCGTCCGCCTCGTCATAGAGCTCGCTGGACGCCGCGTCCAGCGCAAATACGATATCCTTTCCCGGCTGGTATCCGGCCTGACGGACCGCCTCCGTGATCATTGCAAGGACGGCCGGCGCATCCTCCAGATCCGGGGCGAATCCCCCCTCGTCCCCGACTCCCGTCGCAAATCCCTTTTCGTTTAATATTTTTTTCAGCGTATGGTAGATCTCCACACACATCTGAAGGCCGTGGGCAAATCCCTCCGCGCCCACCGGCATGATCATAAACTCCTGAAGATCCACGGCGTTCGCCGCGTGAACTCCGCCGTTTAAAATATTCATCATGGGTACCGGCATCTGCTTTGCGTGCATTCCACCCAGATACCGGAACAGCGGCAGCTTCAGGCTGTTCGCCGCCGTTGCCGCCGCGGCCATGGAAACCCCGAGTATCGCGTTTGCCCCCAGGCGTCTTTTGTTCCTCGTCCCGTCCTCCCGGCAGAGGATCCGGTCAAGGGCCGACTGATCGTAAATATTTTCTCCGATCACCGCGTCCGCCAGGATCGTATTCACAAAGTGGCAGGCCTGTTCCACGCCCTTTCCGTGATACCGTTCCTGACCGTCCCGAAGCTCCACCGCTTCATAGCGACCGGTTGAAGCGCCGGAGGGCACAGCCGCCCTGCCGACGCTTCCGTCTTCTGTCATTATCTCAACTTCAACCGTGGGATTCCCTCTGGAATCAAGAATTTCTCTCGCATATACATCTGTAATGGGCATATAATTACACATACTGCAACCTCCTGAACAATCTCATTTTTATTGTAGTAGTATGTCCCACATCTCATTTTTTCACTCTGCCAAAGGGTATTTCCATTTATTAACTAAGGAACCGTAAAAGAATAAATTATCAATAGCGCGCAGATTTTTTCTTTGAGATTGCTTTTCAAAAATTAAACGTATAGCGGACTATGTAACTGATTTTTGGACAGTACGATCGAAAAACAAACAATATGAAAAATTATATATACTGTGATGGCGCAAAATATGCATTTTTCGCGAACTTACCAGCATTTTATATCTACGCCTCAATCCATTAATTCACAAAAAAGTTGACTGGAAGGGATACATAAGCTATAATGCTGTTTATCTTGGTTTACCATATTACGTCTAAAGAGGTGAAGAAATGAACATCCCATCATCTTTAAAGATTAGAATAAAACCCCTTTATAAATTTTTAACTAAATGTCATTCCAGGTTTACAGGAAATATACATTTTTATGATAAAATCTATTCAATCTTATTATTGACCAACAGGGATTCTGACAATGTCGGAGACCAGGTGATCGAAGCATGTGATATTGCTTTGATTAAAACGATCATGAAAAATCTAAATATTCCTGCTGACAGATATAAAATATCGAGCAGAGCGGCGGGGATTGTTTCCCAGGCGTACCTTGAAACCAGAAAACCAGAACTGCTCTCTTCTGCCGAAAATGCGATTAAAAATGCGGACATTGTCATTTTTGGCGGCGCGCCCCTGTTTAATTATTTATATCAGATTTTTTATGAGCGGACTGCCGTCACTCTTGAGCTTGCCCAAAAGTATAATAAGCCTGTGATTTTTTCTGCAATCGGGGTAGAAAGGTACGAGGAAGGGAACAAAAAATGCCAGCGTTTAAAACAAACTCTGAATTTCGATTGCGTCAGACAGATTACTACCCGGGATGACTTTCCTCTGCTTAAAAAATACAAAGAAAATGAGCAGTTAACGATAGGAAAGGTATCGGATCCGGCCGTTTTCGCCGGAAAGGTTTTTGAAAAATTTACGGTTACTCCACAGCCGGAAGCTGCCGGGAAAGTCGGAATATTTATTCTCAGGGCCAACGGATTCAAAGACAATAAGATCAATTTCTCCCGGGAGGATGCCGCTAAGCTTTGGATTGATCTGGCCGCCCTGCTTGAGCGAAACGGATATGACTACGAATTTCTGACCAGCGGGCATTTTGGAGATGAAGCTTTTTTGGACTCACTGATCCGAAAATATGGAGTAAAAGAGTCCAAATGTGTGTTCAATATTAATTCACCTGAGCAGCTTATTGGAAGAATTTCTTCGTATACCGCCGTGGTCTCCTGCCGTCTGCATCCCAGCATAATCTCTTATTCTTTGGATGTTCCTTCCATAGGGATCATCTGGAATCCAAAGGTAAAAGGATTCTATGAGGCCATTGGATATCCGGACAGGCTGATGGAGGCAGAAGGACTGCGGGCAGATAGGATCGTGGATAAAATCATTCAGATGACTTCTGAAGAAATTCACAAGGATGACAAATATATGGTCAGTGTTTATCAGACCCTGTTTGACGGTATTAAAAAGATTCTCTGTCCGGATGCGGTTTCTGTTGCATACACCTATCCGGAGCTTTTGGAAAAGCTCCCTCCCTACGAAGTAACCTCCAAAAAGGAATATGAAGAAAAGCTCAAGAGGAAGTTCCGGAGAATCTACAAAAAGTATAATGAACTGTTTGACAGCAATAAACAGTATAAAGCCACTATAAAAAAATTAAAGGAATAAAGCGATAACATATCTTTTTATTATAATACTTAACTGGTGCAAAAATGAATCATGTATTAAAAAAGTTACGAAAGGCTTTCGGTTCTATGATAAATGCTCGTTTCTCATGATGGATCGTACTTTGAAAAACCATCGGCGGATCGCTGCCACCTGTGAAAAACATACTATACCGTTGGTGTTATACAGAATCCCGGCTCCGGAATGGAATACTATTTATTCTGATAATCGGAGACAAAAAAACTGAATGTTCAAATTCACCTGGCAATAGTGTGTCCCATTTTTTATGAGGGCGGCTATGCCGCCCTTTCTGTACCATTCTGTAAAATCCCCCAAACTTTTTTGCAGGTTCCGCAAAACATACGTTTGCCAATGCCATCACTTGGTGATCTTCACCTTTTTCGCTTTGCTCCATCCGGAGTAATACTTTTTGCCGGAAACGGTCTTGTAGGCGCGGATCCTGACATAGTAGGTACTCCCTTTTTCAGGCCTGAAATGATCCGGGATACAGTGACCTTTTTGGCCTGTTTAAATTTTTTGCTTGTAGAATACTGAAGCTTGTACCCTGTAGCATTTCTATTCCTCTTCCATTTTACCAGCGCTTTTTTCCCTTTCGTATTCGTAAGGCTGGACAGGCTGGTCTTTGCGGGGTTCACGGTTAAGGTAAATCAGGAATAATAACACAACCATTTATAAAAAATAATTCTATTATCAAATGCTTTTTTATTTCAATAACTCTTATAGAAATAACATTAACCCCCACCACCCATGTTATTATTGAATTACAGGGGCGAAAAAAAAGAGAGTTGATATATGCAGACGGTTGAGACGGAATGCCTCTCAGTTTGCTGTAATTACGATATTGATATGTCAGAGATGTAAGGCGAACATATATTACGGCAAATGGCAGCGGAAATATATTTTGTTTGTTTCTCCACCGCAGCATCAATTTATTATGACCACCCCAAGGTATTGGATCAGGTTGGGGATGAAAACTGGAATTTGGGATGTGGAAATATACCGTGCATTTTTTACCATATCGGGTCTGAGGCGGCCACACCATTTCGCCCGGCACAGTTTCAAGCCAGACGAATTGTCCGCATCCTCCACCATCTCTTCTTTATGCGTCTACTCCCGATGTCTCAGTGCATCCTCTTTTGTCATGTCCATATATGCCTTGGCCTCGCAGTGTTGCACTCTCTCCGTCCCTACCAATACCTTTCGCTCTCCTCCATAAGAAACACAAAATCATCATCTGAACTAAATCCCAAATCTACCAGTGTGTCTGCTTGCTTCTTTGTAATCCTCGCCTTTTCAACGTAAATCCGTTTTTTCCAGTTGTCTGGCGTATACGGTGCATCCCTGAAAATCTTTACCCATCCGCTTTCTTCCAGTGTTCTTTCCGGGGAAATGGTGTTATACCCATATTCTTTGCAAAGCATCCCGGCCGCCTGGTAATGTCCTTCAAACCCAGTATTGAATGTGTCCCCATCCGGAGAAATCCACCCAAAACCAAACTCCGGGGAATTTTGGGGGAAACACTGCTCCCTTGTAAGAGGCTCCTGGCTTTCTGGAACTTCGATGATTTCCACAAAATTCCTTTCAACCGGGAAAAAACTGCATCGTCCGCCACCTTCATTCACCACTATCGGGAGGCTCTCCTTGTCAATATGCTGCCACCCAAGTATTCCTCTGTCATTGAAGAGCTTCCCATCGATTCTGTCGAAATACTCCATTGCGTATAATCCGACCTTTCCCCGGTACACTGCGTATTTTAATACTCTCTCCACGTCAACTATTTCAAGAATATAATACATTTTACCGGGATCAGCTCCCCATTCTTCTTTCCCAAATCCAGCCCGAAGCCTGCAATCGGCGATGATTTTCGCACTGTTCTTAGCATAACCGTTCCGAAATATAATTTTCTGCACTGGCTCCTTCCTGTCCTTTTCCGAGACGGTATCGCCTGGAATCAAAACCCCGTTTTCCCAAGTCGTGCCAAAAAGGTTCAGCAACCGTTTATCATAATATTCTTTAATTTCCCGGTACTCCTCTTTTTTCTTCCCGGATAGGATCAAGTCAAACCATTCTTTTTTTATTGTTAATGTAAGCATTATTCCCTCCCGCCTATTATGATAGATTCCTATTAACCTTTACTGGCACTTACCGCTTTGCCTCAACCGTGTATCTATCAACGTTCATGTACCGTGTCCCGGTAATAAGGTTTTTCTCGTTCAGGTTTCCGCCTGCAAAAAAGCCGCCAAGGTTCCAGTTAGCCTTCATCTCTCTCCGGTACCGCAGACAGCTTTTTCCGGATGCCCTCAAAAGTACCGGCCATAACGTCATAGCTTTTCTTATCCCTCATATATTCCTCCTCATGCGCAAGCGCCGCAAGGATGAGATGGTATTCCTGAAGGGAAAACCCTTCGTTTTGCCGGAAAGACGGTTTCAATACAGACTTTCGTACCAATCCCAAAACGCCATCCGCGAACTCATCCAGCGTGGCAAGCCTGTGCGCTCTTACATATTGCCGGATCAGATCCAGCACCCGCTTTTCATCAGGGGATGTGTTCTCGGTTCCGTCCAGCATGACACTAATCTCTACCCCGCCATCCCCGTCGCGGAAGACCATAACCACAAGTTTCTGCTGGTACTTTTTGTTCACACCGTAAATTTTTACTGTTCCGTCTATCCTGGTTTTTCTCTTTTTGGTCTTTTGTACCTCAAATCCTATCCATTCTGCCATGATTTCTCTTGTCCTCCTTTCCTGTCAACCAGATGCTCTTCTCCGTCTCCTGCAGATACAGTGTTCTGCTGCCATTTTAGCGGGTCTTTTTTTGCCGACTGCGCAGTCATCATTCCTGACATAGCCCTCAACGTATTCTTGGACAATCCCTGTCTGCCCAGTACATCGCTGCCCCACATTTATCACAAATGATATCCTACATAATCGCCACCGTCAACCCTTCCTTTGTTTTACTTTTTGTGTTATCCGGATTCATTGTCTCTGGCAAAAATTCCCCGGTTTTTCCCTTTCTGCACACTTAGGCTTTCAAAAGCCCGGCGGCTCTATCCGTAGAAGTAACACCAAGCTCCTGATATCGCTTTTTAAGAGTTTGTTTTATCCCCCTTGATTATAAATTGTTTCTGTCCTTCCCAGCTTTCCCCTGACAATCGTTGGCACCCCTTTACTGTCAAAAAATCCCAGTCCGGTACCCTCGCCTCTTATATAGTTTCTGTTCATCAGACCAGAGGTTAGACCGTGGGTTAGCATATTTCCACATCTGGCTTCCATCAGATTCCGTCTCACGTCGGACACTCTTGCCTCCGGCTGTATCCTTCCCGCTGCCCGGCAGACCCCGAGCCTGCACTCGTAGTGGTGCGTACCGCAAGTGTAAAAAAACACAGGCAGGGTTTACAGTTCCTGCCTGCATATGGTTTCCGTTACCTCGTCAGGTAAATCGTTCTGCCATCATAATTTGATTCGTTCTCTCCGCCGTATTTTCCCCACTTATATTTATAGCAGACCGAGAGGATCAGCCCGTCTTTTGGTACCGTCACAGTTGAACCGGATTTTATCGCGACCTTTTTGCCTTTCTTGTTTACATAATACATTTCCATCCAGCTGAGACTGCTGCTTTTCTTGTAGGTTACCTTTACCGACGATTTTCCGATCTTATAGGAACACCCGTTCCTCCCGTTTAACAGCTTGGTAAAGTTCACACCGTTAATTTTGATCGTCGCCAGCATCGGCGTCTTCTTAAACGTGTACTTACAGGACAGCTTATATGTCTTCCCGCCCTGTTTTACCTTAAACGAGACCGTCGACGTCCCGAAGCCTTTAAAGGATACCGTAATGCCCTTTTTGTTTTTCTTTTTGTCGTAGCTTGCGGTCAGGACCTTCGTGTTGCTCGACTTGATATTTGTGATCTTGGCGTTTGAGGCAAGGTTGTTTACTGTAATGCCGAGAAACTGGTAATAATTTGTTGACTTTCCCTTGTATTGATCCAAGACAATCGTGTACCCGCAATCATCCCATGTTCCCGCAAGCATCCCGTACCGTACCTGCGTCTTTGCGCAGGTTGGCTTCGAAGCCGCCTCGCCCTTTAAGGACGGTGCCATCAGCACCGCAAGGAAGCACAGCGCGGCGCAGAGGACTGTTTTCTTTAAAGTTTTTGTTCTTTTTAACATTTTTGTTTTCCTCCTTTGCTACTACAATATATTTATGGTTAATCTCCCTTACAGCCAGTAAGGAATTACCCATCTTGTTGCTTAAGCTGTATAATGATGGAGCAATCGGTATATCGGCTTCCTTTCTTGGACTTCGCGTCCGTAAAATAGACTGATAACCAGCTCCTCATTTG
>CAZQAB010000006.1:0-108563 GCA_964591265.1 uncultured Lachnospiraceae bacterium | reverse complement strand
CATTGATATTTACTAAAGTCCTAAATAATTATGGTGCTAAATCCTAAAGACGGGCCTTTCGGTTCCCGCGCCTCAAAACGGGACAGCCTGACCGGCTGGGCGGAGAAATCCGTCCGCGAAGGCCGAAAAATTTTATTTACAGAGGTTCAAAAAGGGTGTATACTGACACCGATTAAAAACAGAACCTAACACGGGAGGAGTCAGGATGGATTCAAGAAGAGATTCGGGATCTGTCTGCATGAGCCCGGGGCTGTACCGGCCGGAGTTTGAACATGACGGCTGCGGGATCGGGGCGGTCGTCAATATTAAAGGGATCAAAACTCATCAGACAGTCGAGAATGCGCTGAGCATTGTTGAAAATCTGGAACACAGAGCAGGCAAAGATGCCGAGGGAAAAACAGGGGACGGAGTTGGAATCATGCTGCAGGTTTCGCACAGATTCTTCCGGAAAGCCTGTTTGGACCTTGGCATTTTTTTGGGCGGGGAACGCGACTACGGGATCGGTATGTTTTTCTTTCCCCAGGACGCCCTGAAGCGCAATCAGGCCAAAAAGATGTTTGAGAGCGTTGTGAAAAAGGAGGGCATGAACTTCCTGGGCTGGAGAACCGTGCCCACGGTGCCGGAGGTGCTGGGGCACAAGGCCCTGGAAAAGATGCCCTGCATCGAGCAGGGGTTTGTGGAGCGCCCCAGAGACGTGGAGAAGGGGCTGCCCTTTGACCGGAAACTCTATGTGGTGAGAAGGACCTTTGAACAGTCCAACGACACCACCTACGTGGTTTCCTGCTCCAGCCGTACAATCATCTATAAAGGGATGTTCCTGGTGGGACAGCTTCGTACCTTCTTCCGGGATCTGCAGGATCCGGATTACGAGTCCGCGATTGCCCTGGTGCATTCCAGGTTCAGCACCAACACCACGCCGAGCTGGGAGCGGGCGCATCCCTATCGCTTTATCGTTCACAACGGGGAGATCAATACGATCCGCGGAAATGCGGACAAGATGCTGGCCCGGGAGGAGACCATGTCCTCCAAATATATGGAGTCCGATCTGCACAAGGTTCTGCCGGTGATCGCCGCCAGCGGATCCGATTCGGCCATGCTGGACAACACGCTGGAATTTCTGACCATGAGCGGCATGGATCTTCCTCTGGCGGTTATGATCACGATCCCGGAGCCCTGGTCGAACGACACGGTCATGAGCCAGAAGAAAAAAGACTTTTATCACTATTATGCCACGATGATGGAGCCCTGGGACGGACCGGCGTCCATTCTGTTCTCCGACGGCGATATCATGGGCGCCGTCCTGGACCGGAACGGTCTGCGCCCGTCCCGCTACTACATCACCGGAGACGGTTATGTGATCCTGTCCTCCGAGGTGGGTGTGCTGGACATTGATCCGTCCAGGATCGTCCTGAAGGAGCGGCTCCATCCCGGCAAAATGCTGCTGGTGGATACGGTGAAGGGTGAAGTCGTGGACGATGAGGAGCTGAAGAGCCGTTATGCGCGGCGGCAGCCCTACGGAGAGTGGCTGGACCAGTATCTGGTACATCTGAAGGATCTTAGGATTCCAAACAAGCGGGTGGAGACGTATTCCGACGAGATGCGCATGCGTCTGATGAAGGCCTTCGGCTACAGCTATGAGGATTACCGCACCGCCATCCTCTCCATGGCTACCGACGGTTCCGAGGGGACCAGCGCCATGGGGATCGATACGCCCCTGGCGGCGCTCTCAGGCAGGCATCAGCCGCTGTTCAATTACTTTAAGCAGCTATTCGCCCAGGTCACCAATCCGCCTATCGACGCGATCCGTGAAAAGATCGTCACCTCCAGGACCATGTATGTGGGCGTGGAGGGGAATCTGCTGGAGGAGAAGCCGGAGAACTGTCAGGTATTGCAGATCGATAACCCCATCCTCACAAACACGGATATGCTGAAGATCAAAAATATGAAGAGGCAGGGCTTCAAGGTGGCGGAGGTCCCCATCACTTTCTATAAGAATATGGGGCTGGAGAAGGCCATCGACCATGTTTTTCTGGAGGTGGACCGGGCGTTCCGGGAGGGAGCCAACATCCTGATCCTGACGGACAAGGGAATCGACGAGCTGCACGTACCGATCCCGTCTCTGCTGGCGATCTCGGCGGTGAACCAGTATCTGGTGCGCACCAAGAGAAGGACTTCTCTGGCGCTGATCCTGGAAAGCGGCGAGCCAAGGGACGTACATCATTTCGCCACGCTGCTGGGCTATGGCGCCAGCGCCATCAACCCGTATCTGGCGCTGGATACGATCCATCAGCTGATCGACACCGGTATGCTGGAGAAGGACTATTACGCCGCGGTGGACGATTACAACCAGGCGATTATCAACGGAATCGTCAAGATCGCTTCCAAGATGGGGATCTCCACCATCCAGTCCTACCAGGGTTCCCAGATCTTTGAGGCCATCGGCATCAGCAAGGAGGTCATTGACAGATACTTTACGAATACGGTGAGCCGCATCGGCGGTATCACCATTGAGGATATCGAGCGGGATGTGGACAGCCGGCACACCAGAGCCTTTGATCCCCTTGGCCTTAAAGAAGATCTGACCCTGGACAGCGAGGGCTGGCACAAATCCAGGAGCGGCGGGGAGCATCACCGTTACAACCCGCAGACGATCCATCTGCTTCAGGAGTCCACAAGGACCGGCAGCTACAAACTGTTCAAGGAATATACAGAGCTGGTCAATTCCGAGGAGTCGGGCTATATCCGCAGTATCATGGATTTTAAATATCCCCAAAAGGGTGTTCCCATTGAAGAGGTGGAGAGCGTGGATTCCATCGTCCGCCGGTTCAAGACCGGAGCCATGTCCTACGGATCCATTTCCCAGGAGGCCCACGAGACGCTGGCGATCGCCATGAATATGCTTCACGGCAAATCCAACAGCGGCGAGGGCGGCGAGACCGCGGAGCGCCTTGCGACGGGGCCAGACGGCCGGAACCGCTGTTCCGCCATCAAGCAGGTGGCGTCGGGACGCTTCGGCGTGACCTCCCGGTATCTGATGAGCGCGAAGGAGATACAGATCAAGATGGCCCAGGGCGCGAAGCCCGGGGAGGGCGGCCATCTGCCGGGGAAAAAGGTTTATCCCTGGATCGCGAAAACCAGACTGTCCACGCCGGGCGTCAGCCTGATCTCCCCGCCGCCCCATCACGATATCTACTCCATCGAGGATCTGGCCCAGTTGATTTATGACCTGAAAAACGCCAACCGGCAGGCGGATATCACGGTCAAGCTGGTGTCCGAGGCCGGCGTGGGCACGATCGCCGCCGGCGTTGCAAAGGCGGGAGCCCAGGTGGTGCTGATCTCCGGTTATGACGGCGGCACGGGAGCCGCTCCCAAGAGTTCCATCCACAACGCGGGACTTCCCTGGGAGCTGGGGCTGGCGGAGACCCACCAGACCCTGATTATGAACGGCCTGCGGAACAAGGTGCGTATCGAGACGGACGGCAAGCTGATGAGCGGACGGGATGTCGCGATCGCGGCCCTTCTGGGCGCGGAGGAGTTTGGTTTTGCGACGGCCCCTCTGGTGACCATGGGATGTGTGATGATGCGGGTCTGCAACCTGGACACCTGTCCCGTGGGCGTGGCGACCCAGAATCCGGAGCTGCGTAAACGCTTTAAGGGAAAACCGGAATACGTGGTGAACTTTATGCGGTTTATCGCGGAGGATCTCCGGGAATATATGGCGAAGCTCGGCTTTCGCACCATCGACGAGATGGTGGGAAGAAGCGATATGCTCCAAAAAAAGGAGAACTGCAAAAATCCCAAAGCCGGGCGCATTGATCTTGGCAGCATCCTGAATAACCCCTACGCCGGCCGGGAATTTAAGGTGACCTTTGACCCGAAACAGGAATTTGATTTCCACCTGGATGACACGAAGGATATAAAGGTGCTGCTTAGCAAGCTGGGGAGCGCCCTGGAGAGCGGGCAGAAGCGCAGCGTGGAGGTGGACGTGTCCAATGTGGACCGTGCTTTCGGCACGATTTTCGGCTCGGAGATCACGAAGCGGTATCCGGAAGGCCTGGAGGAGGATACCTACATCATCCGGTGTAAGGGAGCCGGAGGCCAGAGCTTCGGGGCGTTCATCCCGAGAGGCCTGACCCTGGAGCTGGAGGGGGACAGCAACGACTACTTTGGCAAGGGACTTTCCGGCGGCAAGCTGATCGTCTATCCTCCGGCGGGGGTAAAGTTCGCGCAGGATGAGAATATCATCATCGGAAATGTGGCCCTCTACGGGGCCACCAGCGGCAAGGCGTACATCAACGGCGTGGCCGGGGAGAGGTTCTGTGTCCGCAACTCGGGCGCCACCACGGTGGTGGAGGGCTGCGGCGACCACGGCTGCGAGTACATGACCGGAGGCCGGGCGGTGATCCTTGGCCGGGTGGGGAAGAACTTCGCGGCAGGCATGAGCGGCGGCATCGCCTATGTGCTGGATGCCGACAGCGATCTGTACACGAAGGTGAACCGGAACATGGTGGCCGTCGAGAAGATTACCTCAAAGTACGACGTCAGCGAGCTGAAGGCTCTGATCAGCGACCATGTGAACGATACAAATTCCGAGAAGGGCAAGGAGATCCTGAAGAACTTCGGGGAGTATCTGCCGAAGTTCAAGAAGATCATCCCCCATGAGTTTAAAAAGATGCAGATGCTCATCGTCCAGATGGAAGAAAAGGGACTGAGCAGCGAGCAGGCGCAGATCGAAGCATTCTATGCCGATCAGGCGGGCCACGAGTAAGGAGGAGGTGTGATCATGGGAAAAGCGACGGGATTTTTGGATTATAAACGGGAAAACGGCCAGGAAATTGCACCGCTTCAGCGCATTAAAAATTTTGATGAGTTCCATATTCCGCTCCCTCTGGAAAAACAGCGGCAGCAGGGCGCCCGGTGTATGGACTGCGGCGTGCCCTTTTGCCAGGCGGGGGTGATGATCGGCGGGATGGCTTCCGGCTGCCCTCTGAACAATCTGGTGCCGGAGGACAACGATCTCGTATATCTTGGAAACTGGGAGGAGGCCTACCAGCGCCTGATAAAGACGCACCCGTTTCCGGAGTTCACCTCCCGGGTCTGCCCTGCCCTGTGCGAGGCGGCCTGTACCTGTAATCTGGATGGCGATCCGGTGGCGACAAAGGCCAATGAGCGGGCGATCATTGAAAACGCGTTTGCAACCGGCCTTGTGAAACCATGTCCCCCCCAGGTGCGGACCGGCAAGAAGGCGGCGGTGGTGGGGAGCGGCCCCTCCGGGCTTGCGGTGGCCCTGCAGCTTAACAAACGGGGGCACAGCGTGACGGTGTATGAGCGCAGCGACCGGATTGGCGGGCTGCTGCGCTACGGCATTCCCAACATGAAGATCGACAAGAAGATCATCGACCGGCGGGTGAAACTGATGGAGGAAGAGGGCATTTCCTTTGTGACAGATGCCGACATCGGCAAAAATGTGGCTGCGGCGGATCTGCTGAGCGAATACGATGCGGTGGTGCTCTGCTGCGGCGCTTCCAATCCCCGGGACATCAACGTGCCGGGCCGGGACGCAAAAGGGATCTATTTTGCGGTGGACTACCTGAAAGCGACGACGAAGAGCCTGCTGGATTCCAATTTCCAGGATAAAAAATTTATCCAGGCAAAGGATAAGCACGTCGTTATCATAGGCGGCGGCGACACGGGCAACGACTGCTGCGGCACGTCCATCCGCCTGGGGGCGGCCTCCGTGACCATGCTGGAGATGATGCCTGAGCCCCCGGCAGAACGCGCGGAGGATAATCCCTGGCCGCAGTGGCCGAAAGTCCTGAAAACCGATTACGGCCATGAGGAGGCCATCGCGCTGTACGGGGCGGATCCCCGCATCTATACCACCACAGTAAAGGAATTCATCAAGAACAAGAAGGGCGACGTGACCAAAGCGGTCCTGGTGAAGCTGGAGCGCAGAAGGGATGAGAAGACGGGCCGCATGGTGATGACGCCCATAGAAGGCAGCGAGTGGACGGTGAAAGCCGATCTGGTGCTCATTGCCGCCGGTTTCCTCGGTTCCCAGAAGTACGTCACCGATGCCTTCGGGGTTGACATGGACCCAAGGACCAACGTGCGGACCAGACCCGACGGGTACGCCGCCAGTGTGCCGAAGGTATTTACGGCCGGGGATATGCACCGGGGCCAGTCCCTGGTAGTCTGGGCCATCCGGGAGGGCCGGGAGGCCGCGAAGGAAGTGGATCGGTATCTCATGGGGTATACGAATCTGTAAACCAGTTCCGCAGGATCAAAAAGGAGGGACCGCCGCATAAGCATGCGTCGGTCCTTTCCGTTTCTGTTTTTCCGTGCAGGATTTCATACGAAAAGGCTGGCGTCCAAAGTCCCTTTACAATGTCTTAAAGAAAATGCTATAATAAGAATATTCTATGGAAAACGGGATTCTGTTTCGGACATGAAAAGATGTAAGAAGATAAGAAAGCTGTTTATCGTCGTTCTCTGTATAACGCTGACGGCGGGCATCACGGTGAATGCCGCCGCGAAAGTATCTTCAAAAAAGGTGAAAAAGGTAAAACTCAGCAAATCCTCCGTTACGCTTACTTCCGTGGGCGGATGCGCTTATCTTACCGCCGTATGCACGCCCATTTCGGCAAAGAACAGGAAAGTAACCTGGTCCTCCTCCAACCAGAGCGTTGCAAGGGTAAACAATGCAGGGAAGGTTACGGCGGCGTCCGTGGGGACGGCGATTATCACGGCCGCGGCGAAGGACGGTTCCGGGAAAAAGGCGTCCTGTAAGATCACGGTCACGGGAGTGTCCTCGTCCACCGCGAAATCCAGAAGGATTTCGATCCTTATGATCGGCAACAGCCTGACAAAGTACAGATCCAATAATACAGCAGAATATCTCAAAGGTCTTGCCAGAAGCGCGGGGAGAAAAGTAAGCGTCACACGTCTTACACACAACAACGAAAAACTTTCAAACTGGGCGAACAGGTACAACACGTATGGGAAAAAAGCCTACGCGAAGATCGCGGGTCATTCGTGGGATTATATTGTCCTGCAGGAGCAGACGAATGAAGTGATCGCAGGGGGCGGTACGTTTGTCAGCGCAAGCAAAACGCTGGCGTCCTATATCCGGGAAAAGTGTCCGGATGCGACGATCGTTTATAACAGTACATGGGCCTGGGACAGGACGGTGTTTTTTTCAGGGAAGCGGTACACAAAAAGCGCCCAGCAGACCAACATGAAGAAGAACTGCCGCCTTGCCGCGTCGGCTACAGGGGGGGGTGGTAAGCTGGTCCGTAAAAGCGTTTGCGTCCTATGAGAAGCTGAGCGGCGGAAAATATCTTTATTTAAGCGACCGGAATCACTGTTCCGATTACGGTTCCTTTCTGAACGCCTGCTGCCTGTACTCCGCCATCTTCCGGACGTCCCCCGCCGAGTGCAGTTATACGGGCGGCCTCGACCGGACCCAGACAGCCAAAATGAAGAATATTGCGTGGCAGGAAAGCCAGTAGAATATTGCATGGCAGGGAAGCCGGCAGACGGGCCATGCCCGGGAGCCTTCTGGGTGACAGAAGGACTTCCGGGCTTTTTCAAAACCGGAAAACCGGAAAAGACGAAAATTTCTGGTACACAGGCGAAAAGTATGGTATAATAAATCGTTAAAAAAGAAAAAATGTTGAGGTGGACAGGCAGATGAAGCTGGATCAGCTTTTGGAACGGGTTTCCTACAGGCGCCTTCAGGGCGGCGCCGATGTGGAAGTAAAGAACGTGATCAACGATTCGAGAAAGGCGGAGGAGGGCTCCCTGTTTTTCTGTATAAAGGGCGCGGTGACGGACGGCCATAAATATGTCCCGGAAGTGCTGGCAAAAGGCGCAAAGGTTCTGGTAGTGCAGAACCCGGTGGAGGCGCCTGCGGACGTGACCGTGATCCAGGTGGAGGACGTCCGGTACGCCATGGCGCTGATTTCCGCCGCGTATTACGGGTATCCGGCGGAGGAGATGAAGATCATCGGAGTCACCGGCACGAAGGGCAAGACCACCACCACCTACATGGTGAAGTCCATTCTGGAGTCTGCGGGATATAAGGTGGGGCTGATCGGCACCATCGAGGTGATCATCGGGGACGAGGCGATTCCGGCCAGCAACACGACGCCGGAATCCATCACGATCCAGCAGTATTTCCGCCGCATGGCGGACGCCGGGTGTCAGATTGTGGTCATGGAGGTTTCCTCCCAGGGGCTGATGCTGCACCGGACGGCGGGGATCCCCTTTGAAACCGGCGTTTTTACGAATATAGAGCCGGACCACATCGGACCGGCGGAGCACTCCAGCTTTGAAGAGTATCTGGAATGCAAGAGCCGGCTCTTCCGGCAGTGCAGGCACGGCATTTTTAACGCAGACGACGCCCACCTGGAGAAGATCCTGGAGGGACATACCTGCGACGTGGAGACCTTTGGCCTGTCTGAAAAGGCAGATCTGCGGGCAGAGAACCTGCAGCTTGTGGCCCGGCCCGGCTATCTTGGCATTGCCTACAGGGCGGCGGGCAGCATGGATTCGGATGTGGAGATCGATATACCCGGCAAGTTCAGCGTATACAATTCCCTGGCGGCTATCGCCATCTGCCGCCATTACCATGTGGAAGCGGAGGATATCAAAAAGGCGTTGAAGGAGGCGAAGGTCAAGGGGCGGGTGGAGATGGTGAAGGTTTCCGACGATTTCACCCTGATGATCGACTACGCCCACAATGCCATGGCGCTGGAGAGCCTGCTGACGACGCTGAAAGAATACAATCCGCACCGTTTGGTATGCCTGTTCGGCTGCGGCGGCAACCGTTCCAGGCTGCGGCGCTACGAGATGGGGGAGGTGTCCGGACGGCTGGCGGACCTGACCATCATCACCTCCGACAATCCCCGGTTCGAGAAGCCGGAGGATATCATTGCGGATATAGTCACCGGCATCGAAAAGACGGACGGAAAATATATTAAGATTACAGACCGCAAGGAGGCCATCGCCTACGCCATCCATCACGGAGAGCCGGGGGATATCGTGATCCTCGCGGGCAAGGGACATGAAGATTACCAGGAAATTGAAGGGAAAAAGTATCCCATGGACGAGCGGGTGCTGATCCGGGAGATTCTGGAAGGCCGGTAAATGGAGCAAAGGGCAGAGCATGGAATTATACGCGGATATCATTATTGATATTTCCCACAGCAAACTGGATCAGACCTTTCAATACCGTGTTCCCGGGGCGCTGCAGGACAGACTGGAGCCGGGGAATGTGGTCGAGATCCCTTTTGGCCGGGGGGATCGTCTGACAAAGGGGTACGTGATGCGGATCACGGAATATCCCTCCTGCCCTCTGGAAAAAATGAAAGAGGTTGCGGGGATCGTGACGGATCTGGCGGGGACCGAATCCGCCCTGACGGCGCTGGCCCTCTGGATGCGGGATTACTACGGTTCCTCGACGATTCAGGCGCTGCGGACGACGCTTCCCTTTCGGGAGAAAGCCGCCCAGAGGCAGAGGCGCACCGTGACGCTGCTTGTTTCCAGAGAGGAGGCGGCGCAGAAGCTGAAATGGCTGCGCAGCAAGCATCAGACGGCCCGTGCCAGACTTCTGGAGGCTCTGACAGAGGAGCCGGCGCTGCCCTATGAGGTGGTCACCGGAAGCCTGAAAATAACCAGGCCCACTCTGAAAGCGCTGGAGGAGCAGAAACTGATCTCCTGTGAAAGCCGCCATGCATACCGCACACCGGCGGTGCTGCAAAGCCTCCGGGAGCAGCCGGAGGAGGCCCCACCTTCCCAGGAGAAGCAGGATAAGGCGCGGACAGACGTTCCATTTGCTTTGAATGCCGAACAGCGGCGGGTGGTGGAGACGGTCTGCCATGAATGGGAAAAGCCTTATGCCGAATACCTGATCCACGGAGTAACCGGGAGCGGGAAAACGGCGATTTATATGGAACTGATCGCCGCTGCGATCGAGAGAGGGCAGCAGGCCATCCTGCTGATTCCTGAAATTTCCCTGACCTACCAGAACGTGATCCGATTTTATCACCGGTTTGGGGACCGGATTTCGATCCTTCATTCCAGACTCTCTAAGGCGGAGCGCTACGATCAGTTTGAGCGGGCCAGGACCGGGGATATCGATGTGATGATCGGGCCCAGATCCGCGCTGTTTACTCCTTTTTCAGAGCTTGGGATCATCATTATAGATGAGGAGCATGAGGCCTCCTACAAAAGTGAGGCCGTCCCCCGCTATGACGCCCGGGAGACGGCCAGGAAGCGGGCCATGCTGGAGGGGGCGCGCCTGGTACTGGGAAGCGCCACCCCGTCGCTGGAATCCTATTACAGGGCCAGGACGGGGGAGGCCAGGCTGTTCACCCTGAAGAAGCGCGCCACGGGGGGCTGTCTGCCTGATGTCATAACCGTGGATATGCGGGAAGAGCTCAGAGACGGCAACCGTTCCATTTTGAGCCGCGCTCTGTACCATAAAATAGACAGCCGTTTAAGAGAAAAGCAGCAGATCATGCTGTTCCTCAACAGGCGGGGCTATTCGGGGTTCGTATCCTGCCGCTCCTGCGGCCATGTGATCCGGTGTCCCCACTGCGACGTTTCCCTGTCCCTGCACCGGGGCGGACGGATGGTCTGCCACTACTGCGGCTACGAGGAGAAGGCCGCTGTGAAATGTCCGAAATGCGGCTCTTCCTATATCGGCGGTTTCAGGGCCGGAACCCAGCAGGTCGAAAGCCTGGTAAGGCAGAGCTTTCCGGATGCCAGGATCCTGCGGATGGACGCGGACACCACAAGAGGAAAGGACGGACACGCGGAAATACTCCGGGCCTTCGGGGCCGGGGAGGCCGATATACTTGTGGGGACGCAGATGATTGTCAAGGGGCACGATTTTCCGAATGTGACCCTGGTGGGCATACTGGCAGCGGATCTGTCGCTGAATATGGGGGATTATCAGGCGGCGGAACGGACGTTCCAGCTTCTGACCCAGGCCGCGGGAAGGGCCGGGAGAGGGACCGTCCCGGGCGAGGTGGTGATCCAGACCTATGCCCCGGAAAATTACGCCGTAGTCTGTGCCGGCAGGCAGGACTATGAGACGTTTTATCAGAAAGAGATGGAATACCGGCGTCTTGCGCTCTATCCGCCGGCGGGGAATATGATGGCGGTACACTGCGCCTCGGAGAACCGGGAGCGTCTGGAGACGGCGGCGGATTACCTCAGCCGGTTTCTGCGAAAAGCCGCCAAAAAACAGGAAGCGGTCGTGATAGGGCCTTCGGATGAGACAGTAGCGAAGATCAAGGACGTCTACCGCAAGGCCGTCTATGTGAAGCATCCGGATGCCCGGGCGCTGACGGAAATCAGGAATCTTGTGGAACAATACATTGAGATCAACGAAGGCTTCAGAGAGATACGCATCAGTTTTGAACGAAGATAAAAACGATCATTTACACCGTAGACAAATGTGCCTGCGAAGCAGGCGCCGCATAGGAAAGTCGATTGCAGAACCGGAGGGAAAGAAAATGGCGCGAAGACAGATCCGAATCATGGGGGATAAGATACTGGAGAAGGTGTGCAGACCGGTGACAAAGATGACGCCGCGCACAAAAGAGCTGATCCAGGATATGCTGGATACCATGTATGACGCGGGAGGCGTGGGGCTTGCGGCCCCCCAGGTGGGCATATTAAAGAGAATCGTGGTGATCGATATCGGCGAGGGCCCGGTGATCCTCATCAATCCGGAGATCATCGAGACCTCCGGCGCCCAGACGGGACAGGAGGGATGCCTGAGCCTGCCCGGCCAGGCCGGGAACGTTACCCGCCCCAATTACGTGAAGGTAAAAGCGCAGAATGCGGATATGGAAGAATTTGTCATTGAGGGTACGGAACTGATGGCCCGGGCGATCTGCCACGAGTGCGACCATCTGGAGGGAATCCTGTACGTAAGCCTCGTGGAAGGCGATCTGTACGAGGTAACAGAGGAACCTGCAGAACCTTCGTCGGATGAAATGGAGTAAAAATGGAAACACGGATATTGGAGGCAGTATGATTAAAAAGGTTGTATTTATGGGAACGCCGGATTTCGCGGTCGGTACGCTCCAGGCGCTGATCGACGCACCGCGCTATGAAGTTTGCGCGGTATTCTGCCAGCCGGATAAACCGAAGGGCAGAGGGAAAACACTGCAGATGCCTCCCGTGAAGGAGACCGCCATGGCGGCGGGCATACCGGTGTACCAGCCCGCAAGGATCCGCGGGCCACAGTGGGTGGAGACGCTGCGCTTTCTGCAGCCGGACGTGATCGTTGTGGTGGCATTCGGACAGATCATTCCGAAGGCGATCCTTGATCTGCCGGCGTATGGGTGCATCAACGTACACGCGTCCCTGCTGCCCATGTATCGCGGCGCGGCCCCGATCCAGCGGGCCGTGATCAACGGCGACAAAGAATCCGGCGTCACTACCATGCGCATGGATGAGGGCCTGGATACCGGGGATATGATTTTAAAGGAAGTGGTGCCCCTGGCGGAAAAAGAGACAGGGGGCAGCCTGTCTGACAGGCTCAGCGAGGTCGGGGCCGGGCTGCTGATCCGTACTTTGGAAGCTCTGGAGAATGGCACGGCGGTCTTTGAAAAGCAGCCGGAAAAAAGCCCCACCCCCTATGCGTCCATGCTGAAAAAAGAGGACGGGTCCATCGACTGGAGCCAGAGCGCGCAGAAAATAGAGCGCCTGATCCGGGGTCTGAACCCCTGGCCCAGCGCCTACACCCGCTACCGTGGGAAGCTTTTAAAGATCTGGGACGCAAAGCAAGCGCCTCCAAGCGGCCCTGCCGTTCCCGGGCGCGCTGTTCCGGGTACAGCGGCAGAGGTCACCAAAACCACTTTGAAGATCCAGACCGGCGACGGCCTGCTTTCCCTGCTGGAACTGCAGCCCGAGGGGAAAAAACGCATGGCGATCGACGCCTTTCTCCGCGGCTATCCTGTGCAGCCGGGAGAACACCTTGAATGAGACAGATGAAAGGAGCTGACAGATATGAATATACTGGCGACCACCGCCAACGCATTTTACGGTTATGGCAGCGGTTACAGAGGCTTTTATTTTGACTGGACCTATCTGCTGGTGATTGCCGGCCTGGTCCTCTCCATGATCGCCTCCGGCAATGTAAAAAGTACCTTTGCAAAATATTCAAAGGTCCGCAGTATGTGCGGACTCACCGGCGCCATGGCAGCTCAGAAGGTGCTGCAGATTTCCGGCATTTCGGATGTGCGCATCGAACACATTTCCGGGCAGCTTACCGATCACTATGATCCCAGGACAAAAACGCTGCGCCTGTCCGACAGCACCTACGGTTCCAATTCCGTGGCGGCAGTCTGTGTGGCGGCCCATGAGTGCGGCCATGCGATCCAGCATCAGGCACATTATGTGCCCCTCGTGTTCCGCAGTACGCTTGTGCCGGCGGCCAACTTTGGCTCCACGCTGGCCTGGCCCATATTCTTTCTGGGGCTGATCATGTCCCTGCGTCCGCTTCTGACCGCGGGGATCGTATTATTCTGCCTTGCCGTGCTGTTCCAGCTTGTGACGCTGCCGGTGGAGTTCAATGCCTCCGCCCGGGCGCTGAGGGTGCTGGAGAACGGCCATATACTCGGAGATACGGAGCTTTCCGCAGGGCGTAAGGTACTGGGGGCGGCGGCCCTTACCTATGTGGCGGGCCTGGCAGCGTCCGTTTTGCAGCTGCTTCGGCTGCTCATCCTGGCAAGGGGGAGAAAGCGTGACTAAGACAGTAAATCTCCGGGAGATCGCCCTCGGTATCCTGATGGAGATCACGGAGGAAGAACAGTACAGCCATGTGGTGCTGCAGCAGGTCCTGGAGAAATACCAGTATCTGGAAAAGAGAGACCGGGCGTTTATCTCCAGGACGGTGGAAGGCACAATGGAGCATATTATACAGGTGGACTATATCATCGAGCAGTTTTCCAGAGTTCCGGTCTACAATATGAAGCCCCTGATCCGGAACCTTCTGCGGATGTCCGTCTACCAGCTGAAGTATATGGACAGCGTACCGGATTCCGCCATCTGCAATGAAGCGGTGAAGATCGCCCAGAAGCGGGGCTTTTATAACCTGAAAGGCTTTGTGAACGGAGTGCTGCGCAATACGGCCCGGAAGCTGAACCAGGTGAAGTATCCGGATCCGAAGCTGGAGCCGCTGAATTATCTGGCGGTGAAATATTCCTTTCCGATCTGGGTGCTGGATAAATGGGTGGCGCAGTTTGGCTATGAGGTCACAGAGAAGATCTGCAGGGATTCCCACATGGAGCATCCCACCACAGTGCGCTGCAACCTGTCTCTGGCTTCCCGGGAGGAGATCATCCGGGCGCTGGAGGACGAGGGGATCACGGTGAAGCCGCATCCCTATCTGGATTACGCGCTGCAGATTTCCGATTACAACTATATCAGGGCGATATCGGCCTTCAAAAAGGGCTGGATCCAGGTACAGGATATCGGTTCCATGCTGGTGGCGGAGATTGCCGCGCCCAACTGGGGGGATATCTGTTTCGACGTGTGCGCGGCTCCCGGGGGAAAAAGCCTGCATATTGCAGACAAACTCATGGGCAGCGGGCAGGTGGAGGCGCGGGATATATCGGAGCGCAAGGTGGCGATGATGCAGGAGAATATTGACCGGGTAAACGCCATCAATATATCCGCCGTGCTGCAGGATGCCACGTTACTGGATGAGGCGTCCATCGGGAAAGCGGATATCGTACTGGCGGACGTGCCCTGCTCCGGTCTGGGGGTGATCGGCAGAAAGCAGGATATCAAGTATAAAATGTCGGAAAAGCAGCAGCAGGAGATCATACGGCTTCAGCGAAAGATCCTCTCCGTCGTCTGGCAGTATGTAAAGCCCGGCGGCGTGCTGATCTTCAGCACCTGTACCATCGGGGCGGACGAAAACCAGTATAACATAAAATGGTTTCTGGACAATTTTCCATTTAAGCTGGAGTCCATCGACCCATATATCTGCCAGGAACTGAAGGGGAAGACTACCTGCGGAGGTTATATACAGCTTCTCCCCGGCATACATAAATCGGACGGGTTTTTTATCGCCCGGCTGCGCCGTTTGGGAGAACCGGAAGATGAACCGACCGGACAGGCCGGCGGGTATTATCTGGACGAGGAAGAATACTGAGAAGAGAGAATGACCGGGAAATGAGCGGAAAAGACATTAAATCCCTTACTTTGGAAGAGTTGAAAGCCGTGGCGGAGAGCCTCGGGGAAAGGCCCTTCCGGGCAAAGCAATTATACAAGTGGATGCATGAAAAGCTCGCGGAGGGTTTTGAAGAGATGTCTGATCTGCCCAAAAGCCTCCGGCAAAAGCTGGGGGAGCAGTATGAGTATACTTCTCTGGAGACGGCGGACCGTCTGGTATCGGCCGCCGACGGTACGGAAAAATATCTGTTCCGCCTGCACGACGGCAACGTGATCGAGAGCGTCCTGATGCGGTATCATCACGGCAATTCCGTATGTATCTCTTCCCAGGCGGGCTGTCGGATGGGCTGCCGGTTCTGTGCCTCCACGCTGGGAGGACTCGCAAGAAATCTGCTGCCCTCGGAGATGCTGGACCAGGTGTATCGCATCCAGAGGATATCCGGGGAGCGGGTGTCCCATGTGGTTGTCATGGGAACCGGGGAGCCTCTGGACAATTATGAGAATCTGCTGCGGTTTCTGCGATTGCTCACGGACGAACATGGCCTGCATATCAGCCAGCGAAGTATCACGGTGTCCACCTGCGGGCTTGTGGAACGCATACGCGATCTGGCCGGAGAAGCTCTGCAGATTACCCTGGCCCTGTCCCTGCACGCCTCCACCCAGGAAAAACGCAGGGAGCTGATGCCCATCGCTTATAAATATGAGCTGGAGGAGGTGCTCGGGGCCTGCCGGTATTATTTTGAACAGACCGGACGGCGGGTTACTTTTGAGTACAGTCTTATAGGCGGCGTGAACGATACGGATGAGGACGCAGAGCGCCTGGCGGAGCTCATCGGCGGCATGAACTGCCATGTGAACCTGATTCCGGTGAATCCCATCCGGGAGCGCAGTTACGTGCAGCCGGACCGGCGCGCGGTTCTGACTTTTAAAAATAAACTTGAAAAATACCGGATAAATGTTACTATTAGAAGAGAACTGGGCAGTGATATAAGCGGCGCCTGCGGGCAGCTCAGAAAGAGCTGGCTGGACGCGGCGGAAAGGAATCAGAACGCATGAAGACGTACAGCATTACGGATATCGGGAAAAAGCGATCTTCAAATCAGGACTTTGTATATGCTTCTGACCAGCCTGTGGGAAACCTGGCAAATCTGTTGATCGTAGCGGACGGAATGGGCGGGCATAACGCAGGGGATATTGCGTCACGCTATGCGGTGGAGACCATGATCGAGTACATAGAGCAGGCGCAGGAGAAGCGCCCGATCCCTCTGCTGAGCATGGCTATCCATCATGCAAACGGCCTGGTAATCGAAAAGGCAAGCTCTGATAAGACGCTGGAGGGCATGGGGACGACGGTGGTCGCTGCCACCCTGCAGGAGGATTACCTGTACGTCGCGAATGTGGGGGACAGCCGTCTGTATCTCATTGACCAGGAGATCGAACAGATCACCCGGGATCATTCCCTGGTGGAGGAGATGGTCCGCACCGGGGAACTTCAGAGGAAGGACGCGAGAAGCCACCCGAGGAAGAATGTGATCACCAGGGCCGTGGGGGTACACGACCCGGTCAAGATTGATTTTTTTGATGTGAAGCTGGAAAAAGGGGATAAAATCCTGCTCTGCTCCGACGGACTTACGAATATGGTGGAGGACGAGGAGATCCTGTATATTGTGAGGAAAAGCGATTCCATCGCTGACGCGGCCCGGCGGCTGATCGCCGAGGCGAATAAAAACGGGGGAAAAGATAATATTTCAGTAGTATTTGCTGAATTCTGAGCATAGGGGAAAGCGTATGTTAGAGGATGGATTATTTATTCAAAACAGATACGAAATCATATCGCGGATCGGATCCGGCGGGATGGCGGATGTCTACAAGGCAAAGGACCACAAGCTGAATCGTTTTGTTGCGGTGAAAGTTCTGAAGAAGGAATTCCGGGAGGACAAAGATTTCATATCCAAGTTCCGGGTGGAGGCTCAGTCCGCCGCCGGCCTGGCCCATGCCAACATCGTGAATATCTACGATGTCGGCCAGGAGGCGGGAATCAGTTTTATTGTGATGGAGCTGGTAGAGGGCGTTACACTGAAGGAATATATTCAGAACAAGGGAAGGCTTTCCGTGCGGGAGGCTACCAGCATCGCGCTGCAGATATCCGCAGGGCTGGAAGCCGCCCACAACAACGGGATCATCCACCGGGATGTGAAGCCGCAGAATATTATTATTTCCACGGACGGCAAGGTGAAGGTGGCGGATTTCGGCATTGCCAGGGCTGCTTCCGCCAATACCATCAACTCCAATGTGATGGGTTCCGTCCATTACAGCTCGCCGGAGCAGTCCAGGGGCGGATACAGCGACGAGAAGAGCGACATCTATTCCCTGGGAATCACCATGTATGAGATGCTGACCGGCCAGCTGCCCTTTGACGGGGATACGGCGGTGTCGGTGGCGCTGCAGCATCTGCAGGAGCAGGTGCACGGGCCGAGGGAGATCGTCCCCGATATACCGGTCAGCACCAATGAGATTGTGCTGAAGTGTACCCAGAAGAGTCCGGACCGCAGATATACGAACATGACGGAGCTGATCCGGGACCTCAGGGAATCTCTGGTGAATCCGGAGGGTGATTTTGTGACCCATCGGGTGCTGGACCGCACCGCCCAGACGATCATCATGTCAAAGGATGAGGTAGACAAGATCAATGCGGACCAGAAAACCCCTGCCTACGATGAATCTCTGGACGTGGGCGCGGCCGCAGGAATGTATGACCAGGAGGGATCAAGGCCGAACCGCGCCTATCAGCCGGGCAGTTATTATCAGAAGAGCGGTTTTCAGGAGGTGCCGGAAAACCGCACGGACAACACCGGAAGACAGTGGAATCCATACAGCGCCGAAGGGACGGAGGGCGCAAGAGACTATGATCCCTACTTTGATACATATGACGATCCCAGTGATTATGCGATCCATGGCGGGGGCGGCCGTGCGGAAGACAAGGGGAACGGCGACCCGGACGGGGATGTAGGCCTGAATCCGAAGCTGGAACGGGTGGTCACCATCGGCGGCGTCATTGTGGCGGTGGTCATCGGCTGCGTATTCCTGGCGCTTTTGGCCAATGCATTTGGACTGGTGAAGTTTACAAGGAGCAATAAAAAGCCACAGGCCAATGCGGAAACGGAAGAATTAAATACAGAGGCGATCAGCGTGGCCGTGCCGGATATTCTGGGCACAACGGAGGAGGAGGCGCTGAAACTGCTGAAAAGCTATGGGCTTACAGGCGCCAGGAGCGGCGAGAAGGAATCCTCCCGGTACGGTGCGGGCGAGATCTGCAGCCAGTCCCCGGAGAGCGGCGAGAAGGTGACGGAGGGATCCGAAGTTACTTACGAGGTGGTTCCGGATGCGGAGTTCGCACTTGCAGATATGAGGAACATTGAACAGAGCCAGGCCCAGGCCTATCTGCTGACCCAGGACCTGAACTGTAAGATCGACACCTCCAGACAGAGCGATACCATAGATCCGGGTTATGTAATCGCCACAGATCCTTCCGCCGGTGAAAAGGTGAAAGCCGGGGATACGGTGACACTGTATATCAATCCGGCGGACGAGGATGAGGAGGACACAGAGTACGTGACCGTGAGCGACCTCTATTATTACACGGAGGAAGTGGCGACCGAAAATCTGGAAATGCTGGGGCTCAAGGCGGCGTATGAATATGAGGCCAACAACGACGGTGTGCTGAAGGGATTTGTGATCCGGCAGAGCCCGGAGGCCGGGACCCAGGTGGCGAAGGGTTCAACGGTGACCCTGGTGATCAGCACCGGTACAGGGGATGCCGCCTCGGACAGTGATATTGAGATAATTGACAGCGGCGGGGGCAGTGCGACGGCCACCGGCAGTACCGGCTGGCAGTGCGACGCATATCTGCAGGAGCCCACAGGCTACAGCGGCCAGAAGGTGCGCATCACGCTGAAACAAAACGGCTCCGAGACCGCGGTATTTGAGGGGACGACAACGTTCCCGTACCACCTGCAGGCCGCGGGAACGGCGGGGGCGACGGAGGGCACGGCCTACGTGTATCTGCTGGATTCCTCCGGGTCAGTGACCGGCACCATCGAATATCCGGGAATTACATTCAGTCAGGTGAATTGATGCAGGGAAAGATCATAAGAGGCGTGGGAGGATTCTACTACGTCCATGCGCAGGACGGCCATATCTACGAGTGCAGGGCGAAGGGGATCTTCCGCAAAGAAAAAGTAAAACCTCTGGTGGGGGATGACGTGGAGATGTCCGTTGTCCCGGACAATGAGAAGCTGGCCGGAAACGTAGACCGGCTTCTTCCCCGCAAAAATATGCTGCTGCGCCCCACAGCGGCCAATGTGGATCAGGCGCTGGTGGTCTTTGCGGCGGCTTCTCCCAGGCCGAATCTGAACCTTCTGGACCGGTTTCTGATCTCCATGAAGCAGCAGGATGTTCCGGTCGTCATCTGTTTTAACAAAAAAGAACTTGTGACCGAAGAAGCGTGCGCCCGTCTGGCCGACATATATAAAGACTGCGGAAGTACGCTGTGTTTTATCAGCGTGGCGCGGCAGGAGGGCATCGGAGAGGTTCACAGACTCCTTGAGGGGAAGACCACCATAGTGGCGGGTCCCTCCGGGGTGGGAAAATCTTCCCTTACCAATGTGCTTCAGCCTGAGGCCAGGATGGAAGTGGGGGACGTAAGCCGCAGGATCGGCCGGGGCCGGCATACCACCCGCCATACAGAGCTGATCATACTGCGCAGGGGCACGTATATCCTCGACACTCCGGGTTTCAGCTCCCTCTATCTTCAGGGGATCGAATGCGCGCAGCTTCCGGGTTTTTTTCCGGAGTTCGCGCCTTACGAGCCCCGCTGCAGATTTCAGGGGTGTATGCATATCAGCGAGCCGGACTGCGCTGTGAAAGAAGCGCTGCAGGAGGGCCGGATTGCCAGGGAACGCTACGAAAACTATGTGTTGTTTGCAGAAGAACTGAGAGGGCAGAAAAAGTATTGAGCCCAAAATTTTTCGACAATTTTCGGAAGACAGGGCGGGACGCATATAAAGCGTATCTATCGGGAAAAACAGAAAATGTGCCGGCGCGGGCCGACATTTTTTCTGTTTTTTTGCGGTCCGTAAGGGGAATCCTGTCGAGCGATTTCTGCCAGAAGCTATTGTTTCCTGTCGTTTTCTGTGCTAAACTGTGACATACAAAAGAAAAAAGGAAGAAAACACAAAAGAATACAGATACAAAGGGCGGCGGCCCGCAGAGAAATGGAGAAAAGACATGAAGCTTGGCATTGTAGGATTACCGAACGTAGGAAAAAGCACATTATTTAATTCCCTGACAAAGGCAGAAGCCGAATCGGCCAATTATCCCTTCTGCACCATCGATCCCAACGTGGGCGTCGTGGCGGTGCCGGATGAACGGCTGAACCGGCTGACGGAGCTTTACCATTCCGCAAAGACGACCCCGGCGGTGATCGAATTTGTGGACATCGCCGGACTGGTAAAGGGGGCCTCCAAAGGGGAAGGGCTGGGCAACCAGTTTCTTGCCAATATCCGGGAGGTGGATGCCATCGTCCATGTGGTGCGGTGCTTTGAGGACGGCAATGTGGTCCATGTGGACGGTTCGGTGGATCCTGTCCGGGATATTGAGACCATCAACCTGGAGCTGATTTTCTCCGATCTGGAGGTCCTGGAGCGCCGCATCTCAAAGACGGCCAGAGGGGCCAGAAACGATAAAAAACTGGCGAAAGAGCTGGAACTCCAGGAGAAGCTGAAGGCACATCTGGAGGAAGGGAAGCCGGCGATCACCTGGCATACGGAGGACGAAGACGAGCTGGCCTGGCTTTCGCAATACAATCTGCTCACCGCCAAACCGGTGATTTTCGCGGCCAACGTATCTGAGGAGGATCTGGCGGACGACGGCGCTTCCAGCCCTTACGTGGAGGAGGTACGCCGCTACGCCCGGGAGACCGGCAGCGAGGTGTTTGTGATCTGTGCGAAGATCGAGGAGGAGATCTCCGAGCTGGAGGAGGAGGAGAAACAGATGTTTCTCGAGGACCTGGGATTAAATGAATCCGGGCTGGAGAAACTGATTAAGGCAAGCTACAGTCTGCTCGGACTCCTCAGCTACCTCACTGCCGGAGAGAAAGAAACCAGGGCCTGGACCATAAAAAAGGGTACGAAGGCGCCCCAGGCCGCCGGAAAGATTCATTCTGATTTCGAGCGGGGCTTCATCCGCGCCGAGGTGGTCAATTACCAGGACCTGCTGGACTGCGGTTCCCTGGCCGTGGCCCGGGAGAAGGGGCTGGTAGGGCTGGAGGGCAAGGATTACGTCGTCAGGGATGGGGATGTGATTCTGTTCCGGTTTAATGTGTGAAAGGAGATCCTATGGTCGGTTCTATTGAGTTCCCCAATCTGGGGATTTCGTTTCCCCATGTGATCCGGACAATCTCCGTCGGCGGTTTTGAGATCGCATGCTACGGGATCGTACTGGCGGTCGCCATGGTGACGGGGCTTCTGCTGGTGATGAAGATTGGGGACGCCACGGGACAGAAGGGCGACGATTATTTTGACCTTGGAATCACGGCCATCGTTGTGGCTGTGATCTGCGCCCGCATTTATTATGTGGCGTTTTCCTGGGACTATTACCGGAAGCATCTGGCGGAGATCATCAACGTGCGGCAGGGCGGCCTTGCCATTTACGGCGGCGTGATCGGCGGGACGGCGGCTGTGATCCTGTTTTGCCGGATCCGGCGTCTGCCCTGGAGGAGGGCGCTGGACACCGTGGTGATCGGTCTTGTCTGGGGACAGATTCTGGGGCGCTGGGGCAATTTTTTCAACCGGGAAGCTTTCGGGGATTACACGGACAATCTTTTTGCCATGCGGCTTCCGGTCAGTGACGTAAGAAGCTATGAGATCACGGCGCGGATGCGGGAGCATATGCAGACCATCGACGGGATACAATATATACAGGTACATCCTGCCTTTCTGTATGAATCCCTCTGGAATGTGGGCGTGCTGCTGATTCTGCTGTTTGTGATGTTTCGGGTGAAAAACCGGTTTGCGGGGATGATTTTCCTGCTGTATCTGCTGTTCTACGGGGCGGGCAGATTCTGGATCGAAGGACTGCGCACCGATCAGCTTCTGCTGCCGGGGACCACGCTTCCGGTTTCGCAGGTTTTATCCGGCCTGCTTATCATTATTTCAGCCGTGCTGCTGGCGGCAGGGCAAAGGAAAGCGAGGCACAAAAGAACATGAATGGAAAGGAACAACTGATGGAACGCATCGAAGAGGAACGAGAGAAGCTGAACGGTTTGCTCTCAGAGGGCGCCGAAGCGGAGGAAGCCTACCGGCAGAGCCTCGTGGTGGATCAGCTTATCGAACAGTACATGGAATTGTAGCTCAGAATTCCCCGGACTGCCGCAATATTTTGCGGTGGTCCTTTTTTTTATTTACCAGATGATGTTTTTGCGCATAAAACAAGGGGAAACGTGAAGTTTTTCCGAAAAATAGGGCTTGTTTTTTATGAAGATTTAGAGTATTATAGGTGACAAGTGGTAGAAAGTGGTTCGTCGTGGGGGGATGTGGTGCGATAAAAGCTCCCGATTCCCAAAAATGTCACGGCGGAAGGGACGCCAGATAGCAGCCGGGAGAAGGTGTGTCATTATGTTCATGGGTGAATATAATCATACGATCGACACCAAAGGCAGACTGATCATTCCCTCCAGATTCAGAGACCAGTTAGGCGATGAATTTATTGTTACGAAGGGATTGGACGGATGCCTGTTTGTGTTCCCCGTAAACGAATGGCAGATTATCGAAGAAAAGCTGCGTTTGCTGCCACTGAACAACAAGAGCGCCAGAAAATTCACACGGTTTCTGGTAGCCGGAGCCACCACATGCGAGCTGGACAAGCAGGGGAGAATCCTTCTGCCGCAGGTGCTGAGGGAGTTTGCACAGCTTGAGAAGGATGTGGTTCTGGCGGGCAACCTGAACCGGATTGAGATCTGGAGTAAGGAAAACTGGACACAGAGCAATGCTTATGATGATATGGACGACATCGCAGAACAGATGATTGATTTTGGATTGAGCATATAACCTGGGGAGGATTGTATGGAATTCAGACATAAATCTGTACTTCTGCAGGAAAGCATTGATTTGCTTTGTGTAAAGCCAGACGGTATTTATGTGGATGGTACGCTGGGAGGCGGCGGTCATTCCCTTGCGATCTGCAGGAGGCTGTCCCCAAAGGGCAGGCTGATTGGGATCGACCAGGATGAGGCTGCGATCGAAGCTGCCACGGCGCGCTTGCACGGGTTTCGCGACAGGGTCACCATCGTGCGCAGTAACTTCTGCGATATGCGACAGGAGCTTGCGAGGCTCGGTATTTCTTCCGTAGATGGAGTCATTTTGGATCTGGGGGTTTCCTCCTACCAGCTAGACGAGGCAGGCCGCGGCTTTACGTACAGAGAAGACGCCCCGCTGGATATGCGTATGGACCAGCGCCAGGCACGGACGGCAAAGGATATCGTGAACGGATACGACGAGGCGGAGCTTTACCGCATCATCCGCGATTACGGGGAAGAAAGGTTCGCGAAAAACATTGCCAGAGGGATCGTAAACGCCAGAAAACAAAAAACATTGGAAACAACTGGGGAGTTAATTCATGTTATAAAAGCGGCGATACCAATGAAAGCTCGGGCTGTGGGAGGGCACCCGGCCAAAAGGACGTTTCAGGCAATCCGGATCGAACTGAACAGGGAGCTGGAGGTACTGGAGCAGTCTCTGGAGGATATGATCGATCTGCTGAGCGACGGGGGACGCATCTGCGTGATCACCTTTCACTCGCTGGAGGATCGGATCGTGAAAAACAAATTCCGGCGCTGTGAGAATCCATGCACCTGTCCCAGAGATTTTCCGGTCTGCGTATGCGGCAGGAAACCGAAGGGCAAAGTGATAACAAAAAAGCCGATCCTTCCGTCACAGGAGGAGCTGGCGGACAATAAAAGGGCGAAAAGTTCAAAACTGCGTGTTTTTGAGCGTGAAATACAATAGAGTAAGAGGAGCGGAATATGGCAGGGAGTAAGAGCGTGCGCGGCACAGGCCGCAGTCAGCAGAAAAAGGCCCAGGGGAGCAGGACATACGTATATGTAGACGGAACCGCTGTACGCAAGCTTCAGCAGGCTCCCGCGGAAGAGACAAGGCGCCCAGGAACTGCGAAAACCAGTCCCCAGGCCAGAAAAAACCGCGACCGTGCGCTGCAGATGAATTTTGGATATGTGGCGTTTCTGACAGCGGCGGCGGTGATAACGGTTTTCATGTGTGTCAATTTCCTTCAGCTCCGCGCCAAAGGGACGCTGCTTCAAAAGGAAGTGACGGCTCTCGAGGCGGAACTTGACTCGCTGATCCTTGAGAATGATTCCGATTACCAGACGGTCCTTAACGGTGTGGACATGGAGTATGTCAAGGAATATGCGACGAATGAACTTGGCATGGTCAGCGCAAAGAAAAGCCAGATCGTCACGTATGAGGCGGCCGACACGGATTATGTGAGGCAGTATTCTGAGATACCGGCAGAGTAGGTGAAATAAGTTTGGCAGGAAATGTACGGACAAAAAAAGAACGAAGATTTACGAGAAAAATGCAAATAAAGCTTCTGGCTGTATTTGCATTCGTTTTATTCGCGTTAATTATCATATTGCTGCGGATCGTTTACATTAACATACACAGCGGGAAGCGCTATGCGAAGCAGGTGCTCTCTCAGGAGAATTATGACAGCCAGACGCTGTACAGCAGAAGGGGCAGTATCCAGGATACAAACGGGAGGATGCTGGCATACAGTGAGAAAGTGTATAACCTTGTCCTTGACTGCAAGGCGATCAATGAGGATCTCAGCGGTGAGCAGGCCTATATTGAGCCCACAATCGAGGCGCTGACCGCAGTGTTTGAGGACCTGAGCAGCTCGGAACTCCGGGACCGGATCACGAATGAAAAGACCTGTGACAGCCAGTATCAGGTGATTCTCACAGAGGTGACGGAGGAGCAAAAAAAGGCTTACGAAGCCAGTGTGTCCCTGGACGAGGACCGGGATATTTCCTCGGAGGAGCGCCAGAAGCTGCAGAAAGTGACCGGCGTCTGGTTTGAGGAGCAGTTTATACGGAAGTATCCCCTGGATTCTCTGGCGAGCAGTGTGATCGGGTTTGTCAATTCCATCGGGGACGGCATTTCAGGACTGGAGGCGTATTATGATTCCCAGCTCCAGGGCGTCAACGGCCGCACTTTCGGTTATCTGAACGAGAATCAGGAATATGAAAAAAAGACGATTGCTCCGGAGAACGGTTATACGCTGCAGACAACGCTGGACGTCAATATCCAGGAGATCATTGAAAAGTATATTGCAGAGTTCGACGATCTGTACGGAGATGATTACGACGACGGCACGGCAAAGCACGGTGCGAAGAATATCGGCGTTGTGGTGATGGATCCCAATTCCGGAAGCATCCTGGGCATGGCCACCAACTCCGGATATGACCTGAACAATCCACAGGATCTCAGCGACTGGTATACGGACTCCGAGGTCAGCGCCATGACGGAAGAAGAGTATGTGGACGCCCTCAATGTTATGTGGAACAACTTCTGTATCTCCGACGGCTATGAGCCGGGGTCTACCTTTAAACCCATCACCGTATCCTCCGCGCTGGAGTGCGGTGCGGTGACCGAGGACGATTATTTCTACTGCGACGGGGGAGAATATATTACCGATACGGAGATACACTGCGACGCATACCCCAATGCCCATGGCGAGCAGATCCTGAGGGATGTGCTGAAAAACTCCTGCAACGACGGGCTGATGCAGATCGGCATGAAAATGGGAGTCTCCAATTTTATCAAGTACCAGTCCCTGTTTAATTTCGGTAAGCAGACGGGAATCGATTTGCCGAACGAGGCGACGGGGGCCGTATATAACACAGACACCATGAACGAGGTGGAACTGGCGACCTGTACCTTCGGGCAGGGGCTCACCTGCACCATGATCCAGGAGATCACCGCATTTTCCGCAGTCGTAAACGGCGGATATTATTATCAGCCCCATGTGGTGGACAGGATACTGGATGAGAACGGGATGGTGGTGAAGGATTCCTCGCCTCTCCTGCTGAAGCAGACCATCTCCGGCGATGTATCCGAGATACTGCGGAATTACCTGGAGACCGTGGTTGAGGAGGGTACCGGAAAGAAGTCCCAGGTGCCCGGATACCGGGTTGGGGGCAAGACCGGAACCGCCGAGAAGATTGATCCGGAGACCGGACAGAGAGCGGATGGGAAATATCTCGTCTCTTTTATCGGCGCTGTGCCCATCAACGATCCCCAGGTAGTCATCTACGTTGTGGTGGATGAGCCAAACGTATATGAACAGGCGGACAGCAGTTATGCCCAGGGGCTTTTTCAGGAAATTGCGCTTGAATTGCTTCCCTGCATGGGGATCTATCCCACGGAGGATGTGACGGAGGAGCTTCTGGAGTCTCTGGGACTGTCGGAGGAGGTTGTCGGAGATCAGGCCGTGACGACCTTTGACGCATTTGATTCCTATGGAAATTATTATACGGACGCCCGGGTGGAGGATGGCAGGATCGTGGACGGTTCCGGCAATGTGATCACCGGCGCCTATATCGATGAGGACGGCACGGTGTACGACGCGTACCAGAACGAGGTGTCCCGGGTAGAAATCACAGAGGAAGAGGAGGAGCTCGATCCGAAAGCGGATAATCCCAATATAGCGAATCCGCCGGTGGAGAACGGCGAGGACGCGGATCAGACTACCGTCTGGGACGGAAGTTCCGTGGAGGAGGATGAGGAATAGCTTCGCAAAAGCCGTAATAGACTATAGAAAGCTTTTGCGAGGTTTTATTATGCAGAAAACAAAGCCCTTTCACCGCAGAAAGATCGTGGTTCTGTTTCTGGGGGCCGCCGCCGCGCTCTGCCTTCTGGGCGTACGTCTTATCAAACTGATGGTGACGGATTCTGAGTATTATGCCACGCTGGCGGAGGATCTGCATGAGCGGGAACGGGAGATCAAGGCAGCCAGGGGAAAGATCCTGGACCGCAACGGCGCCGTCCTGGCGGACAACCGGACCGTCTGCACTGTCTCCGTGATCCACAGCCAGATCACGGATCCGGAGCGGGTGATCGAGGCGCTGTGCCGGGAGCTGGAGCTGCCGGAGGAGACCGTGAGAGCGCGGGTGGAGAAGGACAGCTCCATTGAGCGGGTACAGAAAAATGTGGACAAAGAGATCGGGGACCGTATCCGGGAATACGGCCTGGACGGCGTCAAGGTGGATGAGGACTACCGCCGGTATTATCCCTTTGGAGATCTGGCCTCCAAGGTGCTGGGCTTCACCGGCCAGGATAACCAGGGGATCATCGGCCTGGAGGTGCAGTACGAGGAGACGCTGGCGGGGACGCCGGGAAAGATCCTGACCCTGACGGACGCCAGAGGCATCGAACTGGAGAACGCCGGCGAGACACGCCAGGAGCCGGCAGCCGGGAATAACCTTGTCGTGAGCCTGGACTACAGCATCCAGCGGTATGTTCAGCAGGCCGCTCTGGAGGCGCTGGAGAAGAAAGAGGCTGACAGCGTATCCATCATCATTATGAACCCACAGAGCGGGGAAATCTATGCGATGACAAATATGCCGGAATTTGATCTGAACGATCCCTATACCCTGGCAGAAGACAGGGACCTTTCCGGCGGGGAGCTGCAGGATGCGCTGAATCAGATGTGGAGAAACGGCTGTATCAACGATACCTATGAGCCGGGTTCCACTTTTAAGATCGTCACGGCCGCTGCCGCCCTGGAGGAGGGCGTGGTTTCCCTTACGGACCAGTTTTCCTGCCCCGGGTATAAGATCGTGGAGGACCGCCGGATCCGCTGCGCCAAAGTGGGCGGCCACGGGGCGGAAACCTTTGTGGAGGGAATCCGGAATTCCTGCAATCCTGTGTTCATCGAGGTGGGTCTGCGCCTGGGGGTGGATGCTTACTTTGCCTGTTTTAACAAATTCGGCCTGAATGACCTAACCGGGATTGACCTGCCCGGGGAGGCATCTACGATCATGCACCAGAAAGAGAATGTGGGGCTGGTGGAGCTTGCCACCATATCCTTCGGACAGTCCTTCCAGATCACCCCGATCCAGCTTGCCGCGACGGCCAGCTCCATCATCAACGGGGGAAAGCGGATCACGCCCCACATCGGCGTCAGCGTCCGCTCGGAGGATGACGCGCTGCTTCAGGTGATTCTGTATGACGAGGGGGAGCAGATCGTCTCGGAGGAGACCTCACAGACCATGCGCTGGCTGCTGGAACAGGTGGTGGACGGGGGCGGCGGGAAAAACGCCTATATAGAGGGCTACCGGATCGGCGGAAAGACGGCCACCTCCGAGACGCTTCCCCGCAGCGCCAACAAATATATTTCTTCTTTTCTGGGTTTTGCTCCGGCGGACGATCCCCAGGTACTGGGGCTGTGCATGATCAACAATCCTCAGGGGGTGTACTATGGCGGAACCATCGCGGCGCCGGTGATCCGGGAGATATTTGAAAACATTCTGCCCTATCTGGGCATTGAAAAGGAAAGGACAGAGGAGGAGCAGTATTGAAATTTCAGCCCGCATGTGATAAAAATAGAGAGAAAAAACTTATGGGAAAAGAAAAAGAGGTGTGTGATGTTAATTAGTCAGGATATTTTGGTTCCGTTATTTTTGTCTTTCGCAGTCAGCGTGGCCCTGAGCCCCTTTGTCATCCCCTTCCTTCAGAAGCTGAAGGTGGGACAGACAGAACGGACGGCGGGGGTTGAGTCCCATCTGAAAAAGGCCGGTACCCCCACCATGGGAGGCCTGATCATCCTGATCAGCATCGTGGTCACGTCGCTGTTTTATATCAGAAGCTTTCCGCGCATCATTCCGGTGCTGTTTCTGGTGCTGGGATTCGGCATCATCGGATTTCTGGATGATTATCTCAAGGTGGTTATGAAACGTTCGGACGGCTTGTATCCCGGGCAGAAGATGGCGGGGCAGATCCTTGTGACTACGATTTTCGTGGCTTATGTCTGGTTCATGGATTCGTCCTGTCTGGAATTTCTGATTCCCTTTTCCGGCGGGCAGGTGCTCTCCGGCAGGGCGGTGCGCGTCATAGCGGTTCCCATTGCCTATCTCGCTATCATAGGCACGGTGAACGGCGTCAATTTTACCGACGGCCTGGACGGCCTGGCTACGGGCGTGACGACCATGGTGGCGGTTTTCTTTACCGTGGCTTCCATCGTGCTGAAGGGGGGCATCGAGCCGCTGACTGCGGCGGTGACAGGCGGACTCCTGGGATTTTTTTTGTTTAATGTGTATCCGGCAAAAATATTCATGGGAGACACCGGTTCTCTGGCTCTTGGGGGCTTTGTGGCGGGCTGCGCCTATGTGATGAGGCTGCCCCTTTTTATTCCGGTGGTGGGACTGATCTATCTGCTGGAGGTTGTCTCGGTTATAATCCAGGTGGCTTATTTCAAAAAGACCGGCGGAAAGCGTTTCTTTAAAATGGCACCCATCCACCACCATTTTGAACTCTGCGGCTGGTCCGAGACCAGGGTGGTGGCTGTCTTTACGGTGGCGACGGCGTTTCTCTGTGTACTTGCGCTGGCTGGGCTGAACTGAGGAGGAGCGATATGGAATGGACAAACAAAAGAGTCCTGGTCTTCGGGGCCGGGGTCAGCGGGATCGGCGCGGCCGCGCTGCTGTTAAGGATGGGGGCGGACGTGCTCCTTTATGATGAAAACAACAAACTGTCGGAGACGGAATTGCTGGAGAAGCTGCGGGCGCAGAGCCGGACGGAACCGGCGTCTGGAGCGCCTTCGGAGGAACCCTTCGGGCAAAAGGAAACGCAGGCGTATACCCGGGTGAAGATCGTGCTGGGAGAGCTGCCGGAGGAGATTACCGCGGGGCTCGAGCTGGCAGTTTTGAGTCCGGGTGTGCCCACGGATCTTCCGGCGGTAAACCGTCTGAGAGACCGGGGCGTGAAGATATGGGGGGAAGTGGAACTGGCATGGCGGTGCGGCAAGGGCGATGTCCTTGCAGTCACCGGCACAAATGGAAAGACGACGACCACCAGCCTTCTTGGGGAGATTATGAAAGCCTGGACGGACGAGGTGTATGTGGTGGGCAATATCGGGACCGCTTATACCGGCGTAGCGGCGAATATGACGGAGCATGCGGTTGCCATTGCGGAGATCAGCAGCTTTCAGCTTGAAACGATCGACGCCTTTGCGCCAAAGGTCAGCGCGATCCTGAATATCACGCCGGACCATCTGAACCGCCATCACACAATGGAAGAATACATCCGGGTTAAGGAACGGATCGCCTGCAATCAGGGGCCGGAGGATATCTGTGTGTTGAATTATGAGGATGATATCCTGCGGGAATTCGGAAAAACATTACATACAAAGGTCATTTACTTCAGCAGCCTGCATAAACTGAATCAGGGCATCTGGCTGGAGGGAGAGGATATTGTTTACGGCGACGGAAAGGCCGACACGGTTCTTTGCTCCGTAAAGGAAGCGCTGCTGCCGGGGCGGCACAACCATGAAAATATCATGGCGGCTGCTGCTATGGCCATCGCTTACGGGGTATCTTTCGAGGTGATCCGTCAGGCGGTGCGAAAGTTCAGGGCGGTAGAGCACCGGATCGAATACGTGGCCGAGAAAAAGGGGGTCGCCTACTACAACGACTCCAAGGGGACCAATCCCGATGCGGCGATCAAGGGGATCCAGGCGATGGACCGTCCCACGCTGCTCATCGGAGGAGGCTATGACAAGGATTCCTCCTATGAGAAATGGATCCGCGCCTTCGGCGGGAAGGTAAAATATCTGGTACTGATGGGACAGACAAAGGAGAAGATCGCCGAGGCTGCCCGTAAATGCGGCTTCCATGACATTATCATGGCCGGGTCGCTGGAGGAGGCGGTACAGATCTGCGCGGAGCGTGCCGAAAGCGGCGACGCGGTGCTTCTCTCCCCGGCCTGTGCGAGTTGGGATATGTTCCCGAACTATGAGGTCCGGGGACGGCGGTTTAAAGAACTGGTAAAACAGTTGGCATAGGAAGTGGTCGATTGTATACGAAGCCCGGGAAGGCGGACGGCTTTCTTCTGGTGATCGTGCTGTTTCTGGCAGGATTTGGCCTGTTGGTGCTTTACAGTATGAGCGCGTACAATGGGCGGGTCCGCTTTGGGGATGCGTTTTACTATTTCAAAAAACAGTTTTTTGCGCTGGCGCTGGGGCTGGCGGCCATGTATGTAGTCGCCAGGACAGACTACCATGCGCTGCGCAGGTTTTCCGTGCCGGCGTATCTTGCTTCTCTTGCATTGTCCGGGGCAGTGCTGCTCTTTGGAGACGCCTACAATGGCTCCAGGCGATGGCTTTCCATCGGGCCCCTCTCTTTTCAGCCCTCCGAATTTGCCAAGCCGGCGGTGATCCTTCTGCTGGCCGCCGTGGTCAGCCGTATGGATCGCAAAAAGAGTGGCAGGATGATCGTGGCGGTCATGCTGATGGTATTGCCCATCGTGGGGCTTGTAGGTACGAACAATTTAAGTACCGCAGTGATCATCCTGGGAATCGCGGTTCTCATGATTTTCATTTCCAATCCCAGGTATCTTCCCTTTGTGTGGATCATCCTGACCGGGACCGGGTTTCTCGGAATCTTTCTCAGTCTGGAATCTTACCGGCTGGAGCGGATCGCCATCTGGCGGCATCCGGAGCTTTATGAAAAGGGTTATCAGACCATGCAGGGACTTTACGCCATCGGATCCGGAGGGCTGTTTGGACGGGGATTCGGGAACAGCCTGCAGAAGCTGGGATTTGTCCCGGAGGCCCAGAACGATATGATCTTTGCCGTGATCTGCGAGGAGCTGGGCCTTGTGGGGGCGCTTTTGCTGATGCTGTTGTTTCTGCTGCTTCTGTGGAGGGTCATGGTGATCGCCACCCATGCGGCAGATCTTTTCGGTACGCTGATCGCAGCGGGGATCTTCGGACATATCGCCATTCAGGTAATCCTGAATATCGCGGTGGTCACCAACACGATCCCAAATACGGGGATTACCCTGCCCTTTATCAGCTACGGAGGCACCTCCGTGCTGTTCCTTATGGCGGAGATGGGGCTGGGGCTGTCGGTGAGCCGGTTTGCAAAAATGCGGTGAGGGGATGCAACGGCGGCCAATCTTCAAATCGGTTGTGTGGTGTTCATGGAACATCGCCGTGCGGCGCCCCCGAAAGGCCTGCGTGCAGTCAATCTGTCTTTGCATGGATTCGCACGGCTCATTGTTTCCGCGCATATATTTAATATATAATGTTCTGCGGCGGAGGATGGCTTGTGGGTTATCTGGAAATTACAGGAGGCACGCCGCTTTGCGGTGAGATTGATATTCAGGGTTCCAAAAATGCGGCGCTTCCGATTCTGGCGGCCTGTCTGCTGGGAGAAGGAAGCTGTGTTATAGAAAACTGCCCGGTGATCGGGGATGTGAAGGACACGCTGACGATCATGGAAATGTTGGGCTGCCGGGTGCGGCAGGAGGAAACCAGAGTCCGGGTCGGCGCCCCACAATGGGATTTTTTTGAAATAAAAGGGGTCCAGGCAGCAAGAATTCGTTCTTCTGTCTTGTTTTTGGGCGCACTTCTTGGTAAAATAAAAAGAGCGGTTCTTCCGCTCCCCGGGGGATGCGCCATCGGCGGCCGCCCCATAGACCTGCATCTGAAAATGCTGACGGCTATGGGAGCGGAATTTTCCATTGCAAAAAAAATTGAGGCGCGTACCGAGGGGCTGAGGGGCGTGGAACTGAACCTCCCCATTCCAAGCGTGGGCGCTACGGAGAACGTGATTCTCGCGGCTACCCAGGCTGAGGGGGAAACGGTGCTTCATGGCGCGGCCCGGGAGCCGGAGATCGATGCGCTCTGTGATTTTTTAAATTGCAGAGGCGCGCGGATCTGCCGGGAGAGGGATGGGACCGTCCGGGTTTCCGGCGGATATCCCCTGGGACCGGTCGTCTATCGCATGGGAGCGGACCGCATCGTGGCCGGGACATATCTTCTGGCGGCGGCCGGAGCCGGCGGACATATCCGGCTGCGGGGCGTTTCGCCCGGGGAGCAAATGGCGCTGCTGAGGGTGCTCAGGGAAATGGGGACGAAAATCTGCTGTGAGGATCAGGCAGTCAGCATAGAAAGCAGCGGCGCTTTGGAACCGGCGGCCTATGTGGAGACAGCGCCGTATCCGGGATTTCCCACCGATCTGCAGTCGCCGTTGATGGCGGCGCTTTGCAGGGCAAAGGGGAAAAGCCGTATCCGCGAGCGGATCTTTGAGAACCGTTTCAACACCGCAAAACAGCTTTGCAAAATGGGAGCGCAGATCACGCTTGCCGGCGACCGGGCGGTTATCCTGGGAGGAGAAAGGCTGCGGCCGGCTTATCTCGACGCGCCGGATCTGCGGGGCGGCGCGGCTCTTGTAATCGCGGCGCTTCAGGCGGAAGGGATATCGAGAATTTACCGGACCGAATATATCCGGCGGGGATACGAGGACATATGCAGAGACCTGAGGCTCCTGGGAGCCGCGATAGAGATGCATAAATAAAAGATACGGGGGGATAAAATGGCCAGAAGAGACAGGGCAAATAAAAGGATCATACGGCTTGGGGTCCCGGGAGCGGTTCTGCTGCTTATGGTTGTGTTTGCCCTTTTCCATCTCAGGGAGGTGGAAGTAAGCGGAAACACGCGCCACACTTCGGAAGAGATCGCGGAGGGGCTTTCAGGAGGCATACTGACTTCAAATACACTGTATCTGACGTGGAAATACCGGGACGGCAAGGTTCCTGACACGCTCCCGTTCCTGAATTCTATGGATGTGAAAATGCTTTCCCCCTTCCGGATTCGAGTGGTGGTTTCCGAGAAGGAGGCGGTGGCCTACCTTGAAGATGACGGGTATATCTATATTGACAGTTCCGGGACTGTGATCGACCGTTCCCAGGAACTTTATGCGGATATCCCGCTGCTTACCGGCATCACCCTGGGGGAGGTGACGCTGTACCAGAAGCTGCCTACGGAAACCGCCTCGCAGCTTGAGACCATCCGCAGCATTATCCAGCTTCTGGCGGACCAGGGGATATCGGCCTCTGAAATCCGCTTCAGCGACAGCATGGAGATCACGGTATATATCGATCACATTGAGGCGCAGCTCGGACAGAATGAATATCTTCAGGAAAAGGTGGCGAATCTGAACAAGATTCTGTCAAAGCTGGAGGGACAGTCAGGGGTGCTCCATCTGGAAAACTTTACGGGCGGGAACGAGACAGCCACTTTCTCACCCTCAGACGAGGCGGTTCAGAGCGTCGCCGACGAGGAAGAATCAGAGGATACCTCCGGGACGGGAGATTCGGTTCTGGCCGGTCTTGACAGCAGCGCTTCGGAGGATTCACAGGACGGGGAGGGCTCCCAGGATGAGGAGGACAGCAGCGGTTCCTACACGGTAATCCCCATGGTATTTGACTCCTCCGGGACGTTGGTTTATAATGTACATGTTGAGAACGGCGTTGTGGTGGATTCCTCCGGCTCGGCCGTTTCCGGATGTACGGTAAATGAGAACGGCTACATCGTGGACGCCTATATGAATGTGTTCGATCCGGACACAGGAGACCTGGTTCAGTAAACGGGCGGTTCCCCGAAGAATCTGCCTGCACGGGTAAAGCGGCCGCTTATGGACGAAAAGCGGCGAAAAGTGCGAATATTTTGAAAATGGGGCTTGATTAATTTGGCAAATGCCTATATTATAAAAAGTAGTATGCTCAGATACGAGAAGGAGGAAATACGGTGTTAGAGATTATGTCAAACGAAACGGAATCCGCTGCGAAGATAATTGTCATCGGTGTCGGCGGCGCCGGGAACAATGCAGTAAATAGAATGGTTGAAGATACAATCGGTGGCGTGGAGTTTATCGGAATCAACACGGACAAGCAGGCGCTGCTTATGTGTAAAGCTCCTTCTACCATCCAGATTGGTGAAAAGGTTACAAAAGGCCTGGGAGCGGGCGCAAAGCCGGAGGTAGGCCAGCAGGCCGCCGAGGAGAGCACAGAGGAGATCCGCCAGGCAGTGCAGGGCGCGGATATGGTGTTTGTTACCTGCGGCATGGGCGGCGGCACCGGGACGGGCGCAGCCCCGGTGGTTGCCGGTATTGCAAAGGAGATGGGTATCCTCACGGTGGGTGTTGTGACAAAGCCTTTCCGCTTCGAGGGTAAAACCCGGATGAACAACGCACTGTCAGGCATCGAGCGCCTGAAGGAGAATGTGGATACGCTGATCGTGATCCCGAATGACAAGCTGCTGGAGATCGTGGACCGCAGGACCACCATGCCGGAATCCCTCAAGAAAGCGGACGAGGTGCTGCAGCAGGCGGTTCAGGGCATTACCGACCTGATTAATCTGCCGGCCCTGATCAATCTGGATTTTGCGGACGTTCAGACGGTTATGATCGACAAGGGAATCGCGCACATCGGTATCGGACAGGCCAAGGGCGACGACAAGGCTCTGGAGGCTGTAAAGCAGGCCGTTTCTAGTCCGCTCCTTGAGACTACGATCGAGGGCGCAAGCCATGTGATCATCAATATTTCCGGCGATATTTCCCTGATCGACGCAAACGACGCCGCAAGCTACGTGCAGGAGATGGCCGGCGAGAATGCAAATATTATCTTTGGCGCTCTGTTCGATGATACATATGCGGACGAAGCAAGCGTGACGGTCATCGCCACAGGCCTGGAGGACAAGAATGCGGTCGGAGGGCAGTCAAAGAAGAATTCCGGATTGGATTTCGGCTTTACGAGAAAGGATTCTTCCTATTCCAAGGCTCCGACTACCCAGCTTCGGGCGCCTCATCTGACTTCTTCCACCCATGCACCCGAAAGCCGGGTACAGGAGAAGGATATCCAGATCCCGGAATTTCTGCGGAGAAGCTGATACGCCGACGCAACGATAACAAAAGCATACGGGACGACAAGGGAACCGGCAGAGCGGTTCCCTTTTCTGAATGCGTCTGATGCGGTATGTTTTTAAACAGTTTTTTTACCGGACCGGATATTTAAGAAAAGTGCGGCGGTCAAGGGCGGAGCTGCAATGCGTCCGCCGGAAGATTCTGCTTTCCGGTGATGGTTTCGATGCAGATTTTATAGATTTTTACGTGCGCCATCCCCGGACATACTTCCAGGGGATAATCCGTATATCCGTAATGCCCGGTCAGCAGCTTCAGCCCTTTTACCTTCTCGTCCGGGTCCTCCACCGCTTCGCATACGCCAAATCCGATGACGCTTTCATACCGCGTTGTAATGCCATGGGATATTTCTTCTGTTTTTATAAAAATATCCCCTTCCACACAGACATTTGGATTCTTTTGCAGTAATTCCGTCTTTAATCCCTGCCCGGCACAGTGAAAATACAGGACGGCTTTTCCCTGTACAATCTCCAGACCGAAAGAGACGGGCAGCACATAGGGATATTTTTCTGCCTGGATGCCGATACGCACCGTATCGCACCTGGAAAGGATATCCAGTATTTTCCGGTTGTCGGTCACTTCCCGGTCTTTTCTTCTCATAAACGCCTCCATAAATTGTGTGTGTTTCATTTGACTGATCTGCGTGATGTGAGCCTGGAACCTCCGCTCTTGAAATTATCTGTATTATAGCAAAAAAGAAATATACTTACAATCCAAAATACCGGAAATGTGTGGAATATTTTTCCTATCTCCCACATATATTGATAGCATATCGTGCGGCGCTGCCAGACAGGGGCGCGGACTCTTTGCGCGGCAAAATGGCAGCATATGCTTACCGGGAGTCAGCTTGAACCATTTAACGCCCTGCGCGGCGACAGACGGAAGGCAGACCGGGGAGGCACAGGTATGCGCAGAGATGGCGGACTGCAGAAAATACTGTATGCGGTTATGATGATACTGGGAGTTTACATACTTTACAAAGTGGGGAATATCGCGCTTGACAGCCGCGCGGTGCAGGAGGCGCTGGATCAGGGAAATGTTCAGAGGGCGCTGGAGGACAGCGCCATGCGCACCTACGCGCCGGGCTATACGGCCAGCGTAGAGGGACAGGAGAACGGCAGTCTGGCATCGGGTTTTCTGAAGCAGCTTGTGCCGGCCTACAGCTATCTGGCCGAGGGACAGGCTGATACGGAGACAGAAGATCAGGAGAACACAGGTTCAGGCGGGACTGAGCGCGTGCAAAGCGCTGATTCAGATGGGACTGACACAAGAGAGAACACCAATTCGGGGGGAAGTAAGACGGCAGAAGACACAGATCCGGCAAAAGCCCCAGAGGATGGACAAGCCCAGACAGACGAGAGCGACGCGGTCCCCGCGCTGGGCGCGGACGTGTCGGAGGACCTGCTGAATCAGCTTGAAGACTTTGACTACCTGCTTTCCAATTACTATATTGTGGACGGGAGCACTATGGTGGACGGGCAGCTTCTGGATGCGGATACCCTGCTGAAGCAGGATATGAGTATTGAAAAGAATACGGAAGTACCCCAGATTCTGATCTATCACACCCATTCCCAGGAAGCGTTTGCGGATTCCAGGGAGGGAGAGGTGGCGGATACGGTGGTGGGGATGGGCGGGATTTTGGCCGCCGAACTGGAGACATACGGATATCAGGTGATCCATGATACAGGGGTTTATGATCTGGTGGACGGAGTGCTGGACCGAAGCGCCGCCTATGATTATGCGAGGGAGTCGATTGAGGGGATTCTGGAAGAAAACCCCACCATCGAGGTGGTCATCGATCTGCACCGGGATGCGGTGGAGGGGCAGAAGTTTGTGACGGAGATCGACGGCAGGCCTACTGCCATGATCATGTTTTTTAACGGAATTTCCCGGGATGCTCAGGACCAGCCCATATCTTATCTGCAAAACCCCTATACCTCTGAAAATCTTGCTTTTTCCCTGCAGCTGGAACTGAAAGCCAGAGAGGAGTATCCCGGCTTTACCCGGAACATTTACCTGAAAGCGGAGCGGTTTAATCTGCATCTGCGGCCCAGGTCCCTGCTCATTGAGGCGGGCACCCAGCTCAGTACGCTGGAGGAGGAGCAGAATGCAATGATTCCTCTGGCTGATCTTCTGGATCAGGTGCTCTCCGGACGGTGAGCTGCAGTATAAAAACACACACCCTATGGAAAAAAATAAAAGAATGTGGTAAACTGTCACAGATGAAGCAGATTTGGAGGAATACAGGTGGCAGTTGATCAGAGCAGAATCAGAAATTTTTGTATTATAGCGCACATCGACCACGGCAAATCCACGCTGGCGGACCGGATCATCGAGATGACCGGCTTGCTGACCAGCCGGGAGATGCAGAATCAGGTGCTGGACAATATGGAGCTGGAGCGGGAGCGTGGGATCACCATCAAGTCCCAGGCGGTCCGCACCATCTACCGGGCTAAGGACGGCGAAGAGTATATTTTTAACCTGATCGACACGCCGGGCCATGTGGATTTCAACTATGAAGTGTCCCGCAGTCTGGCGGCCTGCGACGGCGCGATCCTCGTGGTGGATGCGGCCCAGGGGATTGAAGCCCAGACCCTGGCAAACGTTTATCTGGCGCTGGATCACGATCTGGACGTGATGCCGGTCATCAACAAGATCGATCTGCCCAGTGCGGATCCGGAGCGGGTCATCAATGAAATTGAGGATGTGATCGGCATAGAGGCCCAGGACGCGCCCAGGATATCTGCCAAGACCGGCCTGAACGTGGAGGAAGTGCTGGAGAAGATCGTGGAGAAGATCCCGGCGCCCGGCGGCGATCCAAAGGCGCCGCTGCAGGCGCTGATCTTTGACTCTGTCTATGACTCTTACAGGGGAGTCATCGTATTCATGCGGATCATGGAGGGCACCGTGCGCAAAGGGATGCAGATCCGGATGATGGCTACCGGGGCACAGGCGGAGGTGGTTGAGGTGGGATACTTCGGCGCGGGCCAGTTTATCCCCTGCGACGAGCTTGGCGCCGGTATGGTGGGTTATCTGACGGCCAGCCTCAAAAATGTAAAGGATACCCGGGTGGGCGATACGGTGACCTGTGTGGACCGTCCCTGTAAGGAGCCGCTGCCCGGCTACAAGAAAGTAAATTCCATGGTGTACTGTGGTATGTATCCGGCAGACGGGGCGAAGTATCCGGATCTGCGGGACGCCCTGGAAAAACTTCAGCTCAACGACGCGTCCCTGCGGTTTGAGCCGGAGACGTCGGTGGCTTTGGGGTTTGGATTTCGCTGCGGCTTCCTGGGACTTCTTCACCTGGAGATCATACAGGAGCGTCTGGAGCGGGAATACAATCTGGATCTGGTGACCACTGCGCCGAGCGTTATTTATAAGGTATACAAGACCAACGGAGAAGTTATGGAACTGACGAACCCCTCCAATCTTCCGGATCCCTCCGAGATCGAATACATGGAGGAACCGGTGGTGGCCGCCGAGATCATGGTAACCACGGAGTACATCGGGCCGATCATGGAGCTGTGCCAGGAGCGCCGGGGCATCTACGGGGGAATGGAGTACATGGAGGAGACAAGGGCTCTCCTGCGGTACACGCTGCCCCTGAATGAGATCATCTACGACTTTTTTGACGCGCTGAAATCCCGTTCCCGGGGATATGCGTCCTTTGACTACAATATGAAAGGCTACCAGCGTTCCGAGCTGGTGAAACTGGACATTCTGGTGAACCGGGAGGAGGTGGACGCCCTTTCCTTTATCGTACACGCGGACACTGCTTACGAGCGGGGCCGCAAAATGTGCGAGAAGCTGAAGGAGGAGATCCCGCGCCAGCTCTTTGAGATTCCGATCCAGGCAGCCATCGGCAGCAAGATCATCGCCAGGGAGACGGTGAAAGCCCTGCGCAAGGATGTACTGGCGAAGTGCTACGGCGGCGACATCACCCGGAAGAAGAAGCTCCTCGAAAAACAGAAAGAAGGAAAAAAGCGCATGCGTCAGGTGGGCAATGTGGAGATTCCCCAGAAAGCCTTTATGAGCGTTCTGAAGCTGGATGACAAGTAAAATGGCAAAAGATCCGCGCCGGAGCAGCCGGGGCTTTAAGAAGGCAGGGCGGCGGGGAGCCCTGTAAGGATTGGATCCTATAGATCCGTGGGGGAAAAAAGTTTGAGAGAACTTGAAATTTACATTCATATTCCGTTCTGCGTGCGCAAGTGCGCCTACTGTGATTTTTTGTCGGCTCCGGCCGAGAAAGCGCAGCAGGAGGCTTATGTGCGCGCATTAAAGAGAGAGATACAGGAGTTTCAGGGAAAAGAGGCGTACCGGGTGACCACCGTGTTTTTCGGGGGCGGTACGCCTTCCATTTTGCCCGGAGCGGAAATTGCGGGGCTTCTGGCGCTTTTAAGGCGGGAGTTTACATTTGCGCCGGATACGGAGATCTCCGTGGAGTGCAATCCGGGCACGGTTACAGAAGATAAGCTGCTGACATACCAAAGTGTGGGAGTGAACCGCCTCAGTTTTGGGCTTCAGTCCGCAGACAATACAGAACTTCGGACACTGGGACGGATTCATACCTGGGAGGATTTTCTGGAAAGCTATCAGGCGGCCAGAGCAGCGGGCTTTAAGAATATCAATGTGGATCTGATGTCGGCTCTGCCGGGACAGACCCTGCAGAGCTGGGAGAATACGCTGAATCAGGTTCTGCGGCTGGGGCCGGAGCATATTTCTGCTTATAGCCTGATCATAGAGGAGGGAACGCCCTTCTTTGAAAAGTACGGGAAAGATGCGGCCATCCGCGACCGGGGAGAACCCCCTGTGTATCTGCCGTCAGAAGAGGAAGAGCGCGCCATGTACCGCCTTACCCGGGATCGGCTTGCGCAGGCCGGGCTGTGGCGCTATGAGCTTTCCAATTACGCCGTTTCAGGCCGGGAATGCCGTCATAATATCGGATACTGGAGGGGGACTGAATACGTAGGATTTGGGCTGGGGGCGGCGTCGCTGCTGGCGGAGAAGGCCGCAGCCATGCCGGAAACAGGTGCGTGCGGTTTTTCCCATATGCGCCGCCGCAATGCTCAGGATATGCCCGCCTATCTGGCCGGAGATTTCTCCGGGCGGGAGGAAGCTGTTCTGACCATCCGGGAGCGGATGGAGGAATTCATGTTTCTGGGACTTCGCATGACCGAGGGCGTATCGGAGGCGGAGTTTGCCCGCCGTTTCAACCGGGATATCGATGAGGCTTACGCAGATGTGATCCGAAAGCAGCAGGAGATGGGACTGCTGTATCGGAAAGCAGGCCGAATTGCCCTTACAGAGCGGGGATGCGATGTCAGCAACCGGGTGATGGCGGAGTTTCTGTTATAAGATCGTCATACTGACCGGTTACCTTGCACAGGTCTGCTTCACTTCATTATCTTTATGAAAGCTTTATACGGCCGCCTCTTTCAGATCCACCTGCGCTGCGGCGAAATTGTAGATCCGCTCGTAATCCTCATTTGAATAATGCACACCGTCGGTGGTGGTCACCTCGTTGATCAGCAGGAAAGTAAAACTGTCGATATACTGATCCGGGAACGCGCTTTGAAGCTGCGCGTTGAACGCGGAAATCTCTTCATTTGTCACATTGTCGCACAGCGTCGGTTCAATGGGGTTGACGGAGAGATAGTAAAAATGAACGTCGGGATACTCCGTTTCGATGGCGTCGTAAAGGTCCAGATAATCCTTGATCCCGTCGCAGTCGTTGACGCCGAAATTGAACACTACCGGGCTGCCCGGATTGTCCCGGATCGCCTCCGCCAGCTCCACGACGCCTGTCTCGTAAAGCCAGCCATAGCCTTCCCCGTCGGCGCCTATGTAAATATCGCCATTGTTCATCGCCTTTCCCATGCCCACTGTGCGGGAATCGCCGATCCAGATAATGGGATCTGCCATGGCGCCGGAGACAGCGTTTTCGTCCGTCTCTGATTCTGTCTCCGCCTGCGCCGGGGCTTCCGTCGCCGGCTCGTTGAGCGCTTCCAGCAGAGCGTCCGCCTCCTGCTGGGCCGGGGTATCCTTCACGAAAAACAGTTCGTCCCTGAAGATGACGGTCAGGCCCGCAGCCATGGCCCCAAGGGCAATTATCGCAAGGATGGCCAGCAATATTCCGAAAACAGTACCTTTCTTCATATAATAAGTCCTTTCAATCATCAAACTGCCGTTCTCAGTCCTGCTTTATAATATACCATACCTTTGTCAAAAGTCAAATAATATCGCCTCTGGGGATTCGACAAAAAGAGCCCCGGTGGGAGAGGAGGCAGCGGCGGCGCGGAAAAAGACACAGACTTTTCACGAAAAAAGAAAAAAAGTTATTGACAAAAGAAAATAAGGGTATTATAGTAACAGACGAAGGGTGTTAGCACTCGAACCGATAGAGTGCTAACAAGAACACAGAAGGGAGGAGTTCAGATGCAGTTAGATGATCGGAAATGGACGATTCTGAAAGCCATCATAAAAACTTATCTGGAGACAGGCGAGCCGGTGGGTTCCAGGACGATTTCCAAATATGCCGATCTGAATCTGAGTTCCGCTACCATACGAAACGAGATGTCTGATCTGGAGGATATGGGCTTGATCCTTCAGCCCCATGCTTCAGCGGGGCGTATTCCTTCTGATGCGGGCTACCGGCTGTATGTGGACCGTATGCTGGATGATAAGGACCGGGAGGTTTCTGAGATCAAGGAAATGATGATTCAGAGGCAGGACCGGATGGAACTGCTTCTTAAGCAGATGGCACAGGTGCTTGCCAGCAATACAAATTACGCGGCTATGATCTCCGGCCCGCAGCTTCATCAGATTAAGCTCAAATTTATTCAGCTCTCCATCGTCAGCGATAAGCAGATTCTTGCGACGATTGTTGCCGAGGGGAACGTGGTCAGGAACAAGATGATCGAGATCGATCACGGACTGGACCGACAGACTGTTCTCGAACTCAATATTTTACTGAACAGCTCCCTCAACGGCCTGGCCCTGGAGGAGATTAACCTGAACACAATCACAAAGCTGAAGGAGCAGGCGGGCAGCCACGGGGATGTGGTGAGCCGGGTGCTGGACGTGGTGGCTGAGGCGATCCGGTCTGCGGAGGATGTGGAGATCTATACCAGCGGCGCGACCAACATTTTCAAATATCCGGAGCTGAGCAGCAGCGAGAAAGCCAGCCGGCTGATCAGCGCCTTTGAAGAAAAAAAGGATCTGGTTGATATGATCAGTTCCGATGGGAATCAGGAGACCGGAATCCAGGTGTACATCGGTCAGGAGACGCCGATTCCTTCCATGCAGGACTGCAGCGTGGTGACCGCCACCTATGAGATCGGCGACGGCATGTACGGGCGAATCGGAGTCATAGGCCCGAAGAGAATGGACTATGAGAAGGTAGTGAATACGATGAAGACCCTGATGGTACAACTGGATCAGATCTTTAAGAAATAAAAGAAACAACAGGACAGAAAGGTGGAATGGCCAGTGGAGGAGAATAAAGAGAAAGAGATCCTGCAGGAGGAGACGGCAGGAACGGCCGGGGCAGACGGGACAGCCGGAAATGATATGGCGGAAGAGGAAAAGACCGCAGAGGAAAAGACTGCAGAGGGAAGCCCGGAAGAAGAACCTTCGTCTGCAGAACCTGAGGAATCATCCCGGCCCCGGGAGGATGGCCCGGAGGACGCGCCTGCCGGGGACCAGGAGGAGCCTAAAAAAACAGGCTTCTTCGGGAAAAAGAAAAAGGATAAAAAAGACCAGCAGATTGAAGAACTGACCGACCGGGTACAGCGCCAGATGGCGGAGTTCGATAACTTCCGCAAGCGCTCCGAAAAAGAGAAGGCAGCCATGTATGAAATGGGAGCCAGAAGCGTGATCGAGAAGATCCTGCCCACCGTTGATAATTTTGAACGGGGCTTTTCAGGACTCACGGATGAACAGCGGGAGGATCCTTTCGCACAGGGCATGGAAAAGGTATACCGCCAGTTCCTCACAGAGCTGGAGAATATGGGGGTAAAGCCCATCGAGGCGATGGGACAGGAATTTGACCCGAATTTCCACAATGCGGTGATGCATGTGGAGGATGAGGAAGCCGGAGAGAACACGGTGGTTGAGGAGTTTCAGAAAGGATACCTTTACCGGGATGCGGTGATAAGGCACAGTATGGTGAAGGTAGCCAACTGACGTGTCGGCAATGAGAAGCATCGAAGATTTTCGAGCGATACTTCGCATGATAAAAAAAGCAAAGAGGCAGAAAATCAATATAATTAGGAGGAAAAAATTATGGGAAAAATCATTGGTATTGATCTTGGCACAACAAACAGCTGCGTAGCAGTAATGGAAGGCGGCAAGCCGGTGGTGATCACGAACACGGAGGGCGCAAGGACGACCCCGTCCATCGTGGCATTTACAAAGAACGGCGAGCGTCTGGTAGGCGAGCCGGCAAAGCGTCAGGCAGTGACGAACGCAGACCGGACCGTCTCTTCGATCAAGAGACATATGGGTACGGATTACAGAGTAGAGATCGACGGCAAGAAGTACTCGCCCCAGGAGATATCCGCCATGATCCTTCAGAAACTGAAAGCGGACGCGGAAAATTATCTCGGCGAGAAGGTGACGGACGCAGTCATCACGGTTCCTGCCTACTTCAATGACGCGCAGCGGCAGGCCACCAAGGACGCGGGCAAGATCGCCGGTCTTGACGTAAAGCGTATCATCAACGAGCCCACGGCCGCAGCGCTGGCCTACGGCCTTGACAATGAAAAAGAGCAGAAGATCATGGTATACGACCTGGGCGGCGGCACCTTCGACGTTTCCATCATCGAGATCGGCGACGGCGTCATCGAGGTTCTGGCGACCAACGGCAACAACCGTCTGGGCGGCGACGACTTTGACAAGAAGGTTACCGATTACATGATCGCAGATTTCAAGAGCAAGGAGGGCATCGACCTTTCCAGCGACAAGATGGCGCTGCAGAGACTGAGAGAGGCGGCGGAGAAAGCGAAGAAGGAGCTTTCCTCCTCCACCACGACGAACATCAATCTTCCCTTTATCACGGCAAACGAAAGCGGCCCGAAGCATTTCGAGATGGACCTGACCAGAGCGAAATTTGACGAGCTGACCCATGATCTGGTGGAAGCTACCGTTGTCCCGGTACAGAATGCGCTGAAAGACGCGGGACTTTCCGCGAGCGAGCTGTCCAAGGTGCTTCTGGTGGGCGGTTCCACCCGTGTGCCGGCGGTGCAGGATAAAGTAAAACAACTAACCGGTCATGAGCCGAACAAAAGCCTGAACCCGGATGAGTGCGTGGCGCTGGGCGCTTCCATTCAGGGCGGTAAGCTGGCCGGCGACGCAGGCGCAGGGGATATTCTTCTTCTGGATGTCACTCCGCTTTCCCTGTCCATTGAGACGCTGGGCGGCGTGGCGACGAAGCTGATTGAGCGGAACACCACGATTCCCACCAAGAAGAGCCAGGTATTCTCCACGGCAGCGGACAATCAGACCGCAGTGGATATCCATGTGGTACAGGGCGAGCGGCAGTTTGCGAAAGACAACAAGTCCCTGGGCCAGTTCCGTCTGGACGGCATTCCGCCGGCAAGAAGGGGCGTTCCGCAGATCGAGGTGACCTTCGACATCGACGCCAACGGCATTGTAAATGTATCCGCCAAGGATCTCGGCACAGGCAAGGAGCAGCACATCACGATCACCTCCGGTTCCAATATGTCCGACGATGAGATCGATAAGGCTGTAAAAGAAGCCGCTGAGTACGAGGCGCAGGACAGGAAGAAGAAAGATGCCATCGACACGAGAAACGACGCCGACGCCATGGTATTCCAGACCGAGAAGGCTCTGGCGGAAGTGGGCGATAAGATCGACGCATCCGACAAGGCTTCCGTTGAGGCAGATCTGAACGCACTGAAGGAGCTGGTGGCAGCCACCAATCCGGAGGAGATGACGGACGCACAGATTGCGGATCTGAAGGCCGGCAAGGAGAAGCTGATGGAGAGCGCGCAGAAGCTGTTTGCGAAGGTTTATGAGCAGGCCCAGGGAGCGGCCGGAGCAGCCGGAGCGGCGGGGGCAGGCCCGGATATGGGCGGCGCTTCAGGCAGCGCTCCTCAGGATGACGATGTGGTGGACGGAGACTACAGAGAGGTATAAAATGCGGAACGCCGTCCTGCAGATCTGCAGGCTGCAGTTTCCCAAATGTTATAAACAAAACGTTGTACAGGTACAATACCCCTGAGGATTCCTCTTCAGGGGCGTTGTCAGGTAAGGTGGTATGAAATGGCAGAGAGTAAGAGAGATTATTATGAGGTTCTGGGCGTAGACAAAAACGCGGACGACGCCGCGCTCAAAAAGGCCTACCGGGTTCTTGCAAAAAAATACCATCCGGATATGAATCCCGGAGACAAGGAGGCGGAGAAGAAATTTAAGGAAGCCTCCGAGGCATACGCGGTCCTCAGCGATCCGGAGAAAAGAAAGCAGTACGATCAGTTCGGCCATGCGGCCTTTGGGCCGGGCGGGCCGGGCGGCTTTGAGGGCTTCGACGGATTCAACTTCAGCGGGGATATGGGCGATATCTTTGGGGATATCTTCGGCGATCTGTTCGGCGGCGGGAGACGCAGGGGCGGCTCCGGCAGGGGGCCGATGCAGGGAGCGAACGTCCGCACCAGCGTCCGCATTTCGTTTGAGGAGGCGATTTCCGGCTGCGAGAAGGAGATCGAACTGAATCTGAAGGATGAATGCGGAACCTGCCACGGCACCGGAGCGAAACCGGGCACCTCTGCGGAGACCTGCCCGAAGTGCGGGGGCAGCGGACAGGTGGTATTCACGCAGCAGTCCCTGTTTGGTACGATGCAGAATGTCCAGACCTGTCCGGACTGTCACGGTTCCGGCAAGATTGTCCGGGATAAGTGTCAGGTCTGCCGGGGCACCGGTTACATTACAAACAGGAAAAAGATCAAGGTTACGATCCCTGCGGGAATCGATTCCGGACAGAGCATCCGTATCCGGGAGAAGGGAGAGCCCGGCTCCAACGGCGGACCCAGAGGGGATCTGCTGGCGGAGGTGGTAGTCGGCCGGCACCCCATCTTCCAGAGACAGGATATGGATATCTATTCCACGGTTCCCATGACCTATGCCCAGGCGGCTCTTGGGGGAGACATCCGCATCAATACGGTGGATGGCGACATTATTTACACGGTAAAGCCGGGGACAGCCACAGACACCAAGGTGCGCTTCAAGGGGAAGGGGGTTCCGTCCCTGCGCAACAAGAACGTGCGGGGCGACCATTATGTGACACTGGTGATCGAGGTCCCCACGAAGCTCAACGAGGCCGCAAAGCAGGCGCTGCGCGAGTTTGACGCCCAGACCGGCGACAGCCTGAACCAGACGGCGGAGACTGACCGGAAACAGACGGATAAGAAGAAAAAAGGGTTCATGGGCAAAATAATGGATCTTTGAGGACATGAGGGAAGGATGCGCTGGAACAGATTTACTATAAAAACGAAAACAGAGGCCGAAGAGATCGTGATCGCCGCTCTGACGGACGCCGGTGTGGAGGGCGTGGAGATCGAGGACAAGGCGCCTCTTACGGAATCGGACCGGAAGCAGATGTTTGTGGATATCCTGCCGGAGGGACCGGAGGACGACGGGATCGCGTATCTCAGCTTTTATCTGGAGGAGGACGCGGACAAAGAGGCGGTCCTGGCCAGAGTAAGGGAAGAGCTGGAGGGGCTTCGCGCTTTCCTGGACATCGGGGAAGGTACCATCACCGAGAGCCAGACAGAGGATAAGGACTGGATCAATAACTGGAAAGAATATTTCCACCAGTTTTATGTGGATGATATTCTGATCACCCCCTCCTGGGAGGAGGCAAAGCCGGAGGATCAGGATAAATACATCATCCACATTGATCCGGGTACCGCCTTTGGCACCGGTATGCACGAGACGACCCAGCTCTGTATGCGCCAGCTCAGAAAATACGTGACTCCCGGGACAGAGCTGCTGGACGTGGGTACGGGAAGCGGCATTCTTTCCATTACCGCCCTGAAGCTGGGAGCCGCTCACGCGGTGGGCACGGATCTTGATCCCTGTGCCATCACCGCCACGAAGGAAAATCTGGAAGCGAATCAGATCCCGGAGGGCGCTATGGAGGTTCTGATCGGGAACATCCTGGACGACGCGCAGGTGCGGGAGACCGTTGGATATGGAAAATACGACATTGTGACGGCGAATATCCTTGCGGACGTACTGGTGGATCTGACGCCCGTGATCGCCGGGCATCTGAAGAACGGCGGCATTTACATCACTTCCGGCATCCTTGATCAAAAAGAGGAAACGGTTGTGGAAGCCATGAAAGCGGCCGGGCTTGAGGTCGTGGAAGTGACGCGCCAGAACGACTGGGTATCGGTGACGGCCCGTAAGAGGAAATAATCATGTACCATTTCTTTGTGAAGCCGGAGCAGATCGGCCCCAGGGAGATCCGGATTGAGGGCGGCGACGTCAACCACATCCGGAACGTGCTGCGAATGCGGGCAGGGGAACAGATCACAGTCAGCAGCGGCGAGGACAATAAAGAATACCGCTGTGAACTTGCGCAGATCGGGGAAACCCTTGTCACGGCGAAGATCCTGTGGGCGGAGGAGTCCGGCGCGGAGCTCCCGGTGAAGATATATCTGTTTCAGGCCCTGCCCAAAGGCGACAAGATGGAACGGATCATTCAGAAAGCGGTGGAACTCGGCGTTAGCGAAATTATCCCCATAAATACAAAGCGGGTCGTGGTCCGGCTGGACAAAAAGAAAGAAGAAGCCAGGATAAAGCGCTGGAATGCGATCGCGCAGAGCGCCGCGAAGCAGGCGAAGCGGATGGTCGTGCCGCAGGTGAAGCCGGTGATGCCATTTGCCGGGGCGGTGGAGTACGCCGCGCCCTGCGATGTGAAGCTGATTCCCTACGAACTGGCGGAGGATATGGCAAAGACGAGAGAATTGTTTTCCGGGATCCGGCCCGGCCAGAGAGTGGCAGTCTTTATCGGCCCGGAGGGCGGTTTTGACGAACAGGAGATCGCGCTCGCCGCGGGGGCCGGGCTGCAGCCGGTGACCCTTGGCAGGCGTATTCTGCGCACAGAGACTGCCGGTATGGCAGTTTTGTCCGTTTTGATGTTTCAGCTTGAGAACTGAACGGGAACCGTGTATATTGGTGTATGGCGCAGATGCAGATAAGCGGGAGGAAGAAAGACAGGATGAGACAGTTATCAATTTACGCGGAAAACAAAAAGGGAACCATGCATGATATCACAGCTGTTCTTGCGGAAAGAAGGATCAATATACTGGGTTCCGTCACAAACGACGGCGCGGAATACGGAATCGTGCGCATGGTTGTCTCTGACACGGACGCTGCCAGGGACGCGCTGACCGCCCATGGCTATCTCTGCCGGGTGATCGATGTGATCGGAGTGGAGATGGAGGACGAGGTGGGAAATCTGAACCGCCTGCTGGGCGCGCTCGCTGACAGCTATATCAATGTAAACTATATTTATCTTTCCTTTAACAGGGACAGTGGGAAACCGATTCTGATCTTTCATGCGGAGGATATAGCCGAAGTGGAAAACTGTATCACCGCGAAGGGGTTCACGGTGGTCTAGGAGGAGATCAATGGAAGCGTATCTGGACAATTCCGCCACGACCCGCTGTACGAAGGCTGTGCGGGATGTGGTCGTAAAGACAATGACGGAGGATTTCGGAAATCCCTCTTCCAGACATAGGAAGGGCGTGGAAGCGGAACGGTATCTCCGGGATGCCCGGGAGATCATCGCCCGTACCATGAAGGTGAACGAAAAGGAAATCTTTTTTACCTCCGGGGCCACGGAATCCAATAACTGGGCAATCATCGGCGGCGCCATGGCAAACCGGCGTTCGGGGATGCATCTGATCACCACGGCCGTGGAGCATCCGGCGGTGCTGATGCCCATGCAGTTCCTGGAGGAGCAGGGCTTTCGGGTGACATACCTGCCGGTGGACGCAGGCGGTCAGATCCGTCCGGAGGATCTGGAGAAAGCGGTCTGTGACGACACAATCCTGGTGTCCATCATGTATGTGAACAATGAGATCGGAACGATCCAGCCCATCGCCGAGGCAGGGAAGATCCTCCGGGCGCACAGTCCCCGGATTCTGTTCCATGTGGATGCGGTGCAGGCCTACGGCAAGATGCCGGTATATCCCAGAAGGCTGGGCGTCCATCTGCTTTCCGCCAGCGCCCATAAGATCCACGGGCCCAAGGGCGCCGGTTTCCTGTATATAAGCGATAAGGCGAAAATACGCCCGCTGATTCTCGGGGGCGGCCAGCAAAGAAATATGAGGTCCGGTACGGACAATGTACCGGGGGCGGCGGGCATGGCCCAGGCCGCCAGGGAGGCTTACGAGAACCTGGAGGAGAGCAGGGCGCATCTTCTGGCGCTGAAAGAACGCATGACGGAAGGGCTTAGGCGCTTACCGGAGCAGACCGTAATCCATTCTCTTCCGGGAGAGCAGGGCGCGCCCCATATCGTCAGCGCGGCGTTCCCCGGTGTGCGCAGCGAGGTACTGCTCCATGCGCTGGAGGAGCGGGGAATTTATGTATCCGCCGGTTCGGCGTGTTCCTCCAATAAAAAACTTCCGGTGAGCACGGTGCTCAAAGCCATTCACCTGAGCCCGGAGCTGATGGAGTCTACCCTGCGTTTCAGCTTCAGCCGCTTCACGACGCCGGAGGAGATTGACTATTGCCTGGAGGCGCTCGGGGAGCTGCTTCCGGTGCTGAAGCGATACACACGCCGTTAAAACCGTATGCACGCTGCGGAAACGCGGCAGCCGGCCAAAAGGCCGTTGTGCCTCAAATAGTGAAAGAAAAGAGACGAAAAGATGTTTCAATGTTTTTTGATCAAGTATGGCGAGATCGCAATCAAGGGAAAAAACCGCCATCTTTTTGAGGATGCGCTGGTGCGCCAGATCGTCTATGCCCTGAAGGGCGTGGAGGGAGAATTCCATGTGTACAAGTCCCAGGGCAGGATTTATGTGGACTGCGACCCCGGCTACGATTACGAAGAGACCGTGGAAGCGCTGCAGAAGGTGTTCGGCATCGTGGGGTTCTCTCCGGTGATGAAAACCGAGGATCAGGGCCTGGAGCAGCTCGGCAGGGATGCAGTCCGGTTTCTGGGAGAAGTGTATGACATTGCCGCCCAGACTTTCAAGGTGGTGACGAGGCGCGCCCGCAAGGATTATCCGGTAAAGTCCATGGAAGTCAGCGCAGAGCTGGGCGGACGAATCCTCGACGCCTTCCCCGAGATGCGGGTGGATGTCCGCGAGCCGGAGATCACGCTGCACGTAGAAATCCGGGAACATATCTATATCTACTCGAAAATCATTCCGGGACCGGGGGGTATGCCTGTCGGTACCAACGGCCGGGGTATGCTTCTGCTGTCGGGAGGGATCGACAGTCCGGTTGCAGGCTATATGATCAGCAAGCGGGGCGTTGCCATCGATGCGGTCTATTTTCACGCGCCCCCCTACACCAGCGAACGGGCAAAGCAGAAGGTCGTGGATCTGGCAAGGCGGGTTGCCGCATATGCGGGACCCATCGATCTGTATGTGGTGAATTTTACAGATATTCAGCTTTATATCTATGATAAATGCCCCCATGATGAACTGACCATCATCATGCGCCGCTATATGATGCTCCTGGCAGAGCATTTTGCCAGGGAGAAGCGGTGCCATGCGCTGATTACCGGGGAGAGCATCGGCCAGGTAGCCAGCCAGACGATGCAGAGCCTGGCAGTGACCAATGAGGTCTGCACCATGCCCGTTTTCCGGCCTCTGATCGGTTTTGACAAGCAGGAGATTGTGGATATCGCGGAGAAGATCGATACCTTTGAAACGTCAATCCTCCCCTATGAAGACTGCTGTACGATCTTTGTGGCGAAGCATCCGGTCACGAAGCCGAATCTGAACGCGATTCGCCGCTCCGAGAAAAAACTGGCGGAGAAGATCGATGAACTGATGAAGACAGCCATCGAAACGACAGAGGTGATCCGCATAGAGCAGCGGGTATAAATGGGCAGCAGACTATCCGGTTGCGCATCACCCCGCCACTGATATGTGGGTACGGGAAATTCAGATGATGTACGGGGTCAGAACCTTTAAAATCTCATCCATATTGTCCTCGGCGTGGATATTCAGATCGATGGGCCTGGAGAGATCAAGGCTGAAGATGCCCATGATGGATTTTGCATCGATGACATATCTGCCGGAGACAAGATCGAAGTCGTTGTTGAACCGGGTAATGTCATTCACAAAAGATTTTACTTTATCAATCGAGTTTAAAGAAATCTGAATCGTTTTCATTTTTTATCCTCCTATATACGCGCTCGGCGCCGTTGTCCTTATCATCTTAACGGCTGGGCAGAGAAAAGTCAAGATAATTATAGAAGGAGCTTAACTGGAATTTCCGGCTGAAAATGCCGGAAATGCCGGAAATAAACGGGGAGAGGCAAAAGTGAGAAAAAGGGCGGCATTGCATAACCTGGGCTGCAAGGTAAATGCATATGAGACGGAGGCCATGCGTCAGCTTCTGGAGGAGGCGGGCTATGAGATCGTCCCCTTTGCGCCGGGGGCGGACGTCTATGTGATTAACACCTGCTCCGTCACCAACATTGCGGACCGCAAATCCCGCCAGATCCTCCATCGGGCGAGAAAGATGAATCCCAGGGCCATCGTCGTAGCCACAGGCTGCTACGTGCAGACTGCCCGGGAGCAGGCCGCGCAGGATCCGGCCATCGATCTCATCCTGGGAAACAACAAAAAAAACCAGCTTGTTTCGGCGATACGGAAATTTGAAGCGGACCGCAGCCGGAATGCGGAAATGCTTGACATAAACTGCACAAAAGAATATGAACCCCTGTCTGTAAACCGGAGCGAGGGGCATACCAGAGCCCATATCAAAGTGCAGGACGGGTGCAATCAGTTCTGCAGTTACTGCATCATCCCCTATGCAAGAGGCAGGGTAAGAAGCAGGGAACCGGAGGATGTACTTCGGGAAGCAGGGAGGCTGGCGGAGGAAGGCTGCCAGGAGGTGGTGCTCACCGGTATTCATCTCAGTTCCTATGGGATCGATCTGGGAAGGACCTTGCTGGAGCTGATACTGGCCGTGCATGAGGTCCCGGGCATCCGGCGCATCCGCCTTGGCTCTCTGGAACCCGGCATTATCACGGAGGAATTTGTCCGGACGCTGGCCGGCCTGCCCGGGCTGTGCCCCCATTTCCACCTGTCCCTGCAAAGCGGCTGTGATGCGGTGCTGGCGCGAATGAATCGCCGTTATACGGCGGAAGAGTTCCGGGAGAAATGCCGGATCCTGAGAAGCGCCTTTGACCGTCCGGCAATCACCACGGATGTAATCGTGGGATTCCCGGGGGAAACCCAGGAGGAGTTTGCAGCCACGGAAAAATTCCTGGAGGAGATCCGGTTGTACGAGACGCATATTTTCAAATATTCCCGGCGTCAGGGAACCAGGGCGGCCTCCATGCCGGATCAGATTCCGGAACAGGAGAAAAACCGGCGCAGCGAGCGGCTGATCGCCCTGGGCGGGAAGAACCGCAGCCTTTTTGAGGCGCAGCGGGCCTCTGGCCCCGCAGAGGTACTGTTTGAGGAAAAACAGCAGATCGGACGCTCCCTTTATTATGTGGGTTACACCAGGGAATACATCCGGGCGGCGATACCGGCGGATGAAGACTATGGGAATACAGTTTTTAGCGGGCATCTGGGCAGGGAAATTGCGCCGCATCTGTTTCTGCTTGAAATGTGATGAAAAAATGTGTCGCAAACAAATGCGGGAAAGGGATTGAATTATTTCGAGAATTATATTATGATATTTGTAACTTATCGGAGGATACGGAAATATACAAGGACGTGAAAGTATGGCGGACATTAACAATACACAGTATTTCAAGTTTAACACGGATCCGGAAGCGCGGGTAAAGACGGTGCTTGACATTGTTTACAATGCCATGGAAGAGAAGGGATACAATCCGGTAAATCAGATCGTCGGGTATATTATGTCGGGGGATCCCACCTATATCACAAGCCATAAAAACGCCCGCAGCATGATCATGAAAGTGGAACGGGACGAACTGGTGGAAGAGCTGCTTCGGGAATACATCCGGAATAAGTCATGGGAGCAGAGCTGATCCGTATCATGGGGTTGGATTACGGCTCCAGGACAGTAGGCGTGGCGGTCAGCGATCCGCTGGGAATTACCGCACAGGGAGTAGAGATTATCAGGCGTACATCCGAGAAGAAACTCAGGAGGACACTGGCGCGCATTGAGGAGCTGATCAGAGAGTATCAGGTTACTTCCATCGTGCTGGGGTATCCTAAGAATATGAACAATACCGTTGGGGAACGGGCAGAGAAGTCGCTGGAGTTCAAAGAGATGCTGGAGCGCCGGACTGGTCTGCCTGTGATTATGTGGGATGAACGGCTGACGACGGCGGCGGCAAACCGGGTCCTGATGGAGGGCGGCGTGCGCCGGGAGAACCGGAAAGAATATGTGGACAGGATCGCGGCCGGGTATATTTTACAGGGATATCTGGACAGCCTGGAGGGGAAAAAGAATGAACAGGATTGAATTAATTCCGGACGGTGAGAAGGAAGCGGTCGGATTCTTTGTGCTGGAAGAGACCAGGATCGGGGGCATTTCCTATCTTCTGGTCACACAGAGCGAAGAGGATGAGGCGGAAGCCTATGTTTTAAAGGATCTGTCCCGGGATGGAGAGGAAGAGGCCAGCTATGTGTTCGTGGAAGATGACAACGAGCTGGCAGCGGTATCAAAGATTTTTGCGGAGCTTCTTGAGGACGTGGATATTAAGCTCTGAGAAAATAACAAAAAACAGAATTAACCGGGGCTGTTGCGAAACGCGACACCCCTATTCGTGTGGAGGTGCATTGTTTGAAAAAAAATCAAAATAATATAACGAATCTGAAAGTCATTCCCATCGGCGGCCTTGGCTTAATCGGCATGAATATCACCGCGATCGAGTACAACGAGACCATCGTTGTGATCGACTGCGGGCTGGCGTTTCCGGAGGACGATATGCTTGGAATCGACCTGGTGATCCCGGACGTCACATATCTCAAAGAAAATATTGACCGTGTGAAAGGCTTTGTGTTTACCCACGGGCATGAGGATCACATCGGTTCCCTTCCCTATATATTAAAAGAAGTGAACGTCCCGCTGTACGCGACCAAGCTGACCATGGGCCTGATCGAGCGGAAGCTGACGGAGCACGGCCTGATGCGCACTACGAAGCGCAAGGTGGTAAAGGCCGGACAGTCTATCAATCTCGGCGAGCTGCGCATTGAGTTCATCCGGACGAATCACAGTATCGCGGACGCGGTGGCGCTGGCGATCTATTCCCCGGCGGGCACGATCGTGCACACGGGAGATTTTAAAGTGGATTATACACCGGTATTCGGGGACGCCATCGATCTGCAGCGTTTTGCCGAGATCGGGAAGAAGGGCGTACTGGCGCTGCTGTGCGACAGTACCAACGCGGAGCGGGCAGGCTTTACCGCATCCGAGCGGACGGTGGGCCGTACCTTTGACAATCTGTTCGCGGAGCACCGGGAGCACCGCATTATCATCGCAACCTTTGCCTCCAATGTGGACCGGGTGCAGCAGATCATCAACACCGCTTACAAATACGGGCGCAAGGTGGTGGTGGAAGGCCGGAGCATGGTGAATATCATTCAGACGGCCTCTGAGCTGGGCTATCTCAGCATTCCGGACAATACGCTGATCGAACTGGAGCAGATGAAGAACTATCCGGACGAGAAGATGGTGCTGATCACTACGGGCAGCCAGGGCGAATCCATGGCGGCTCTGTCCAGGATCGCCGCAAATATGCACAGGAAGGTCTCCATACTTCCCGGAGATACCATCATCTTCAGCTCCAATCCTATTCCCGGAAACGAAAAAGCGGTTTCCAAGGTTATCAATGAACTGACGGAGAAGGGAGCGAATGTGATCTTCCAGGATACCCATGTCTCGGGACATGCCTGCCAGGAGGAGATCAAGCTGATCTATTCCCTGGTCCGCCCGAGATATTCGGTGCCGGTCCACGGCGAGCCGAGGCATCTGGCCGCCCAGGCGAGAGTGGCTGAAAATCTGGGGATTCCAAAGGACCGTATCTTTGTGCTCAAAACCGGCGACGTGCTGGAACTGAATGGGGAGCAGGCGAAGGTGACCGGCCATGTACAGACCGGTTCCATCCTGGTGGACGGCCTTGGGGTCGGAGATGTCGGAAACATTGTTCTGCGTGACCGGCAGCATCTGGCAGAGGACGGCATCGTGATTGCGGTGCTGACCCAGGAGAAGTATACCGGACAGATCCTTGCAGGCCCGGATATCATATCGAGAGGCTTCGTCTACGTCCGGGAGGCGGAGGATCTGATGGACGAGGCCCGTAATGTGGTGGAGGACGCGATGGATCAGTGCGCATCCCATCGCGTGACGGACTGGGGCCGAATCAAAAATTCCATTCGGGATTCTCTGGGAGATTTCCTGTGGAAGCGGACAAAACGGCGTCCCATGATTCTGCCGATTATTATGGAAGTTGAGTGAGATAATTATGGATAATGTAAAAGCCTGTACCCAGGCATTGATCCGATCAATTCAGGAAAGTGAAGAGTACGTCCATTTTTCAAAACTGCGGGATCAGGTACGGCAGCAGCCGGAGCTGCGCAGGCAGATTACGGAATTCCGGCTCCATGTATTTGAAGTCCAGAATTCCAGGGAGCCCCTGGATATGTACGAGGAGCAGCAGCGCCTGTGCAGAGACTACGAGGAATTCCGCAGAGATCAGCTTGTGAACGGATTTCTGCTGGCGGAACTTCGTATATGCAGGATGCTCCAGAAGATCACGGAGGAAGTGGCTGAGGCGGTGGATCTGGATCTGGATGATATGGCAGAGAGGATCGGGCTGTAGTATGATCGTTCAGGAGAGAATGTCGGTTTATCTCAGTTCTCTGGAGTCAGGAAACGGGGCGTTTCTGGATGAGCTGGAACGCAGGGCGAAGGAAGAACAGATCCCGGTCATCCGGCAGGATATGCAGAGCTTTCTGAAATTTCTGCTGGCTGTTCATCAGACAAAGAAGATACTGGAAGTGGGGACGGCCGTCGGGTTTTCGGCCCTGCTGATGGCGGCCAATACCCCGACGGACTGCCGGATCACCACGATCGAAAAATACGAAAAGCGGATCCTTACGGCCCGGGCTAATTTTGCCCATGCGGGGATGGAGGACCGGATCACGCTGCTGGAAGGGGACGCTATGGAAATCATGGAGTCCCTTCAGGAATCCTATGATCTGATATTCATGGATGCGGCCAAGGGCCAGTACATCCGTCTTCTGCCCCAGGCGCTGCGGCTGCTGCGCACGGGGGGCCTGCTCATTTCTGATAATGTGCTCCAGAATGGGGACATCATCGAGTCCCATTACGCAGTGGAGCGCCGAAACCGTACGATCTACAAGCGGATGCGGGAATACCTCTGGACCCTCAAGCATACGGAGGGGCTGCTGACGTCTGTGGTGCCGGTGGGAGACGGGGCGGCAGTCACGGTGAAGCAGAAGGATGCGGTTCGTCTGGAATTTGTATGACAGACGCCGGAACAGGGGGAAAGGAAAATGCGCATTTCGCAGGACTTATACAGGAAATGGAGAATAGCGCCATGCGGCACCCGGAATTACTGATACCGGCCAGCACTCTGGAGGTACTGAAGACCGCCGTGATCTTCGGCGCGGATGCGGTCTATATCGGCGGTGAGGCCTTCGGACTTCGCGCCAGGGCAAAAAATTTTTCCATGGAAGAGATGGCGCAGGGAATAGCCTTTGCCCATGAACGGGGTGTCAAAGTTTACGTAACGGCGAACATTCTGGCCCACAATCGGGATCTTCCCAAAGTGGAAGCGTACTTCCTGGAGCTTCGCGCTCTGAAACCGGACGGGCTGATCATCGCGGATCCGGCGGTGTTTATGATCGCAAAACGGGTCTGTCCGGAGATTGAGCGCCATATCAGCACCCAGGCGAACAATACCAACTATGGAACGTATCAGTTCTGGTGGGAGCAGGGGGCCCGGCGGGTGGTGTCCGCCCGGGAGCTGTCTCTGGCGGAGATCCGCACGATCCGGGAAAACATCCCTGCCGAGATGGAGATCGAGACATTCGTCCACGGGGCCATGTGCATTTCCTATTCCGGAAGATGCCTGCTGAGCAATTATTTTACGGGCCGGGATGCAAACCAGGGCGCCTGTACCCATCCCTGCCGCTGGAAGTACGCGGTGGTGGAGGAGACGCGGCCGGGAGAATATCTGCCGGTGGAAGAGAACGGGCGGGGGACGTACATTTTCAATTCCAAAGATCTGTGCATGATCGGACATATACCGGATCTGATCGAAACCGGGATCGACAGCTTTAAGGCGGAGGGGCGGATGAAGACGGCCCTCTATGTAGCGACGGTGACCCGGACTTACCGGAAAGCCATCGACGATTACCGAAAGGATCCGGCGCTCTATCAGGCGAATATGGACTGGTATATGGAGCAGATATCCGGCTGCACCTACCGTCCGTTTACCACCGGATTCTTTTACGGGAAGCCGGGAAGTGAGTCCCAGATCTACGACTGCAACACCTATATAAACGAATATACCTATCTCGGGATCGTGGGAGAGCAAAGAGAGGACGGGCTGTACTGCATCGAACAGCGCAACAAATTTTCCCTTGGAGAGACCATCGAGATTATGAAGCCAGACGGCAGAAATATTCCGGTTTTGGTGACGAAGATCCTGGATGAGGAAGGAAATCCCATGGAGAGCGCGCCCCATCCGAAACAGAAGCTGTGGATCGATCTGGCCGGGGCGGCGGACCAGTACGATATCCTGAGAAGGCGGGAGCCCCGGAGTTGATTTTGATGAAAAACACAGGAAGCCGGGCGGGTTTGCAGGTGGATATGGGCGCAGGGAAAACCGGAATCGAAGATTCGTGGACGTGTGTACCGGAGAAGGAATCTGCGCGGAAAATGTCCGCGAGGTGCGGAAAAATTGTTTTTTTTGCGTACAGCGTACAAAAGTCCTTGCATTACGTACAAAATAGGAATAAAATACAGGCATGGTGTTTCACGCTTTATTATGATAGCGTGTTAAACATTTGAAAAAATAAAATCAGAAAAACAGGAGGTAGTGATTATGAAAAAATTGACAGCCCTTGCGGTTTGCGCGGTCATGTGCGCGGCCAGCGTAATGAGCGTATCCGCGGCAGACACGGTTACGATCGGTGTGTATGAGCCGGCATCCGGTGACAACGGAGCGGGCGGTAAGCAGGAAGTGCTTGGTATGCAGTACGCAAACAGCGTGCAGCCCACCGTGGAAATCGACGGCACAGAGTATGAAGTAGTGCTCAACATTGTGGACAACGAGTCCTCCACCGACAAGGCTCCCTCCGCAGCGGCAGAGGCGGCGAAGGATGCCTCTGTGGTTCTTGGTTCCTACGGTTCCGCAGTGGCGATCGCGGCGGCCGACACCTTTGCAAACGCAGGCGTAGCGGCCATCGGCGTTACCTGTACCAACCCGCAGGTTACGGAGGGCAATGACAACTATTTCCGTATCTGCTTTCTGGATCCCTTCCAGGGCACTGTTCTTGCAAACTTTGCGGCGGATAATTTCAGCTCCCAGAAGGCGTATGTCCTGACAAAACTGGGCGACGACTATTCCGCAGGCCTTGGCTATTACTTCTCAGAGGCATTTGAGGAGCTTGGCGGAGAGGTAGTTGAGGATACTTTTCCGGAGGGCAACGCGGACTTTACTTCCTATATCACCACCGCTGTAAATGAGGGATGCGACGTAATTTTTGCTCCCACCTCCACAGAGGCTGCGCAGCTTATCATCGAGACCGCAGCGGCACAGGGTGTTACCATACCGCTTCTGGCAGGCGACACCTGGGATTCGAACGTTATTCTGAACGCGGCTGAGGGCAAGGATGTGGAAATCTACGTAACTACCTTCTATCAGGAGGGCGCGAACGAGGAATTTGACGCAGGCATCAAGGAATGGATCTCCTCTGACAGCACCAATCTTGCAAACAACGGCGGCGACGATACCCTGGCGGCTGTAACGGTTATGGGCTATGACGCATACTTTGTAGCGCTCGAGGCCATCAGGAACGCCGGTTCCACCGACCCGGCGGATGTACTTGCGGCGCTTCCGGACACTACATACACCGGTATCACCGGAACCATCGCCTTTGACGAGATCGGCGATGCGCAGCGCGACACCGCATTTGTAAAGGTTGCCAACACGGAGACAGGTTCCTGGGACTTCGTTGCGGAGCAGGGCATCAACTAATCTGACAAGGCAGAATGCGAGGCTGCATTTTTGCAGCCTCTTTTCATAGTTTACGTTTTTTGAAGGGAGTTCCAGCATGGACTTTATTAGCAAGAATCTGCCGTATCTCCTGGCGGGTATATCGGTGGGCGGGCAGTACGCGCTGATCGCCATCGGATACACGATGGTCTACGGCATTCTGAGACTGATCAACTTTGCCCATGGAGATATTTTCACCGTGGCGGGGCTGATCCTCATTTATTCCACAACGGTGCTGCCGCTGTATATTTCCATTCCGCTGACGCTGATCGTCACAGTGCTTCTGGGTATGCTTGTGGAGCGCGCCGCCTACAAGCCGCTGCGCAGCGCGCCGCGTATGTCTGTTATGATCTCCGCCATCGGCGTCTCCTACCTTCTTCAGAATCTGGCGCTCTACATCACGGGCGGACTGGCGCAGACCTATCCGGCGATCCCGTTCATTTCCGGTTCTGTCACCATCGGCACAGCCACCACGAAGGTGGTCACGGTAGTGACTCCGGTTCTGACGATCCTTCTGGTGTTTGCCCTGATGCAGCTTATCAACCATACAAAGATCGGTATGGCGATGCGTTCCGTTGCGGATGATTTCGAGACGAGCCGCCTGATGGGAATCAAGGTGGACAACGTGATCAGCGTAACCTTTGTGATCGGTTCCTTTCTGGCGGCGGTGGGTTCCATCCTGTATTTCACCAACTATCCGTCCGTTATTCCCACCTCCGGGGCCATGCCGGGACTGAAAGCCTTTGTGGCAGCCGTATTCGGCGGCATCGGTTCCATTCCGGGGGCCGTGATCGGCGCGTTTATCATCGGTATCTGTGAGAATATTATCAAGGGCCTTGGCTGGACCACCTTTTCGGACGCGTTCACCTTTGCCCTGCTGATCGTTGTGCTGATCGTCCGGCCCACGGGTCTGTTTGGCGAAAAAGCAACGGATAAAGTGTAAGAGAGGTGGCTGTTATGAGTAAAAAGAAAAATTCTGTTATCTCAGCGCTGCTTCTTCTGGCGCTGCTGGGGGTGTTTATCATTCTGGATCACACGCTGCCCCAGACCCATGTTGCCATGCAGGTGTTGAAAAAGGGATGCATTTATTCCCTTGTGGCGGTATCCATGAACCTTCTGAACGGCTTCACCGGTCTGTTTTCTCTGGGGCAGGCGGGCTTTATGCTGATCGGAGGCTATACCTACGCGATCCTTACCATTCCCGTGGCTGACCGGGGTTCGGTGTACCAGTATTTTCACGGCGGGCTCGTACAGTTCTGTCTGCCCTTCTGGGCAGGAATCATTGCGGCAGGGATTGCGGCGGCCATATTTGCGTGGCTCATCGGTTTGCCTGTGCTGCGCTTAAAGAGCGATTATCTGGCGATCGCCACCCTGGGCTTTGCCGAAATCGTCCGGGCGTTTTTCCAGTGGGATGCCCTGGGAGTTCTGACAAATGGCTCCAATATGCTCCGCAAATATCCGTCGTTTAACACGGTCACCTTTCCTTTTGTGGTGTCGGCGCTCTGCGTCGCGGCGATCCTTCTGATCATCAATTCCTCCTATGGCCGTGCGTTCAAGGCGATCCGGGACGATGAGATCGCGGCGGAAGCCATGGGAATCAATCTGGCGAAGCACAAGCGGATGGCGTTCTGTATCTCCTCTTTCTTTGCGGGAATCGGCGGCGCGCTGCTTGCCATGTACCAGACGACGATCCAGGCCCAGACCTTCAAATCGGCCATGACCTATGAGATCCTGCTGATCGTCGTGATCGGCGGTCTGGGTTCCGTGACCGGGAGCTGTCTGGCGGCGTTTCTGTATATTGCCTGCTCGGAGTGGTGGCTGCGTTTTCTGGATTCCGACCTGTACATCGGTTCCTTTCACGTTCCGCTTCTGCGCAGCGGTTTTCGGAAAGTCGTGTTTTCTGTCATCATCATGGCGATCGTGCTGTTTGCCCGCAGGGGGCTGATGGGCAACCGGGAATTTTCGGTGGAAGGCGTCTGCCGGTTTTTCAGGAATCTTGGCAGGAAGAAAAAGGAGGTTAAATGATGCGTGACAACATCCTCCGTGTAAATGATATTACGATGCAGTTTGGCGGCGTGATGGCGGTAGACAACCTTTCCCTTGAGGTGAACGAGGGAGAGATCGTGGCGCTGATCGGGCCAAACGGCGCCGGAAAGACCACGGCGTTCAACTGTATTACCGGCGTCTATGAACCCACCAACGGTTCCGTGTCTTTCTGCGGGACGGAGCTGGTGGAGAGCTATCCCCGGGGCAAGATGAAAAAGCTGTACCAGGGAGAGAATGAAGGCAGATACCGGAAGCGTATCGTGCAGACGCCGGACCGGATCACCCGGGCCGGGATCGCCCGGACGTTCCAGAATATTCGCCTGTTTTCCACGATGACGGTCTTTGACAACGTACTGATCGCAAAGCATATGCGTATGAAGCAGAATCTCTTCACGGCGGCTCTCCGCCTGAATCATGCAGAGGAAGCGCGGGTGCGCCGGGAGACCATGGAGCTTCTGGAAATGCAGAACCTTGCCCATCTGAAGGATGAGATCGCCGGTTCTCTGCCTTACGGCATTCAGAGGCGGCTGGAGATCGCCCGGGCGCTTGCCACCGAGCCGAAGCTGCTGCTCCTGGATGAGCCCGCGGCGGGCATGAATCCCCAGGAAACCCGGGAGCTGACCGATTTTATCCGTCAGATCCGGGACGGCTATCATCTGACTATTTTTATGATCGAGCACCACATGGATCTGGTTATGCAGATTTCTGACCGGGTGTATGTGCTGGATTTCGGAAAGCTGCTGGCAACGGGTACGCCGGAGGAAGTGCAGAACAATCCCAAAGTAATAGAGGCTTATCTGGGGGTGAGTGAGGAAGATGCTTAAAGTAAAAGATCTGAAAGTAAACTATGGCGGCATCGAAGCCGTAAAAGGCATCAGCTTTGAAGTGCCCCGGAAGAGTATCGTCACGCTGATTGGCGCGAACGGGGCGGGCAAGTCCACAACGCTTCGTTCCATCGTATCCCTTGTAAAACCGGCATCCGGCAGGATCGAGTTTATGGGGGAGGATATTACAGGAAAGGATACAAACGACATTGTGGCAAGGGGCATCACCCTGGTGCCTGAGGGGCGGAAGATATTCCCGGATCTGACGGTCCTGGAGAACCTGAAGATCGGCGCCTATATGCGAAAGGACAGCCTGACCGACGATCTCAACTGGATCTACGATCTGTTTCCCCGCCTGAAGGAGCGGCACTGGCAGCCGGGCGGAACCCTGTCCGGCGGTGAGCAGCAGATGCTGGCCGTGGCCCGTGCTCTGATGAGCCGCCCCAAGCTGATTATGATGGACGAGCCCTCCCTGGGCCTGGCGCCTCTGATCGTGCAGGGAATCTTTGACATCATCCGGGAGATCAACCGGCAGGGCGTGACCATTCTGCTGATCGAGCAGAACGCCAACATGGCGCTGCGGGCGGCGGATGTGGGCTACGTTATGGAAACGGGCAATATCACCATGACCGGCAGCGGCGGGGAGCTTCTTGTCAATGAGAAGGTCCGGGCGGCCTATCTCGGCAAATAAAACAGATCCATAAAAAATGTAAAATTATGGAAAAGCACTTTCGGGCGGTCTTTGGCATAAGATATCGTAAAACCGCTTAGAGGTGCTTTTTTGCAGACATTTAAAAAGCCGCTTTCCCCTGAGGAGGAAAAATATTATCTGAGGAAGTATAAGGATGGGGACATGGCAGCCAGAAATATCCTGATCGAGCACAATCTAAGGCTGGTTGCGCATGTGGCGAAAAAGTATCAGGCCCCGGAGCATGATCCGGACGATCTGATTTCTATCGGGATCATCGGCCTGATCAAAGGGGTCATGACCTTTGACTGCGAGAAGAATAACCGGCTGGCGACCTACGCGGCCCGGTGTATTGAGAATGAACTTCTGATGATGCTGCGTTCCCGGAAAAAGCTGGCCCGGGAGGTTTCTCTGTATGAGAAGATCGGAACCGACCAGGAAGGGCGGGAGCTGCGCCTGATGGACATTCTGGAAAGCGAGCCCATCGATGTGCTGGAGGAGCTGGAGACCCAGAAGAATGTCCTCTTTCTGCGTTCAAGGATTCGGAATGTCCTGGATGAGCGGGAACTTCAGGTGATCAGCCAGCGCTACGGGCTTTACGGCAGAAAGGAAAGGACTCAGCGGGAGATCGCATCTCAGCTTGGCATCAGCCGTTCCTACGTCTCCCGGCTGGAAAAAAAAGCGTTGGAGAAACTACGCCGGGCCTTTGACGCAGTTTAGAAAAAATTAAGGATAATTTACTGTAATTTCAAACCGGGCAGTTGAATCCATCCGAAAAAAAATGTATACTTTGTAAAAACAACGAAGCGGTTTCGCCCTGTCCGCAGGGCATGAGTTACGGGAGGATATACAAATTGAACGACCATCCGGACGGAAAGTTTAAAGAAACAAAACTGGATAACGACGCACTGATGTATCAGAAGTCAAAGGACTCGGTGACCAGGGAGGACATCCGGAAGCTTCCTCTGAAAAAGAAGGCGCAGTATTTCGCGAATTATTACGGAGTGAAGGTTTTGGCGGCTGTTTTGGCCATCGCCGTTCTCGCCTCCGTATTGAACACGTCCGTTTTTAACCGCCAGATATGCGTCCTTTCCATGTCCTTTTTAAACGACTGCCAGGTTGAGGACACCGAGGCCCTGAGCGAAGCGTTGGAAGAATATATTGCGGTTGAAAGCAAAAACGACTATGTGGCAGCCACAACCTTCAATACCGGGGATTACCAGGTGAACATGGCTTATGTCACCCGGCTCATGGCGGGAAGCGTTGATATCGTCCTGTGCTCCGCAGAGGAATTTCCGGAACAGGCCGCAAAGGGTTATTTTACAGATCTCAGGGAACTGCTCACGGAGGAAATGTACGATTCCCTGTCCGACCGTATTCTGGAAGGACAGACGGAGGAGACGGATAATGAGGGAAACGTGATCTCAGTCTCAGACCCGCTTCCCTACGGTATAAACCTGTCCGGCAGTTCTGCTCTGGAGGAATATGGAGTTTCCTGCCCGGACCCGGTTCTCTGTGTGGCTGTAAATGCAGCCAATACGGAGAATGTGGTGAAGGCGGTTGATTTTTTTCTGGAGGAGCAGGGATAGGCGGATGACAACAGGGCACGGATGCGGAGCATAATGGAGCGGATGATTTTTGTTTGCGAATATGACGGGACAATCGAAAAAGACCGGGAGCGGATAATGGCATGGTCGCTTCTGGAATACGCGGTGAGGATGGAATGGGGATATTCTCTTAAAGAACTTGACATAAGCCGGACAGAAAAGGGTAAGCCCTACAGCGCCAGATATCCGGAGAAACGTTTCAATCTCAGCCATTGCAGGGTGGCCTGCGCCTGTATCGTGGGGCATGAAGAGTGCGGAATCGATGTGGAACGGAAATTTCCCTATCGCGAATCCCTGGCAAAAAAAGTCTGCCACAGGGATGAATGGGAAATTTTACAGATACAGGGACAGGACGGAAATCTGCGGGAGCGGCAGCTTCAGATTCTCTGGTCGCTGAAGGAAGGTTACGTCAAAAAGGACGGAAGAGGACTGGGATACGGCATGGATCGGCTCAGCTTTGCCGCTCTGATGCCTTTTGACGCTTCCGGAGTATGTCCGGAGCGCGGCATCCTCTGGGATTGCAGAGAAAATTATACGCTGGCGGCCTGCTTTGGCCCGGGGGAATCTGCAACTGCTGCCCCGAAGACGGAAGCGGAATCGTTTATCCGCCGGGTGGAGGAGCAGGAACTCCTGCGGCAGGAAGGAGGACAAACAGAGCGGATCATGGAAATCCGCGGCACGGGATAAAACCGGGCTGTCTGCGAAGACCGGACACATAAGACAGGAGGAGAGGGAATCTATGACAAAACAGGAATTTCAGGAACTGACGGAAAAGAAAATCGTACTTCTGGACGGGGCCACCGGCTCGAATCTGCGCAAAGCAGGAATGCCGGTGGGTGTTTGCGCGGAACTCTGGACGCTGGAACACCCGGAGGTTATACAGAAATTGCAGCGGGAATACGTGGAGGCCGGAAGCGACATCATCTATGCGCCCACTTTTTCAGCCAATCGGATCACTTTGGCCATGCACGGCCTGGAGGACCGTCTGGCAGAACTGAACACGAAGCTCCTGGCTCTTGCCCGGGAGGCCGCCGGAGGGAAAGCCCTGGTAGCGGGCGATCTGACGACCACCGGGAAGCAGATGGAACCCAGGGGGGACATGACCTATCAGGTTCTTTACGATACGTATCGGGAGCAAATCCGGGTTCTGGCGGACGGCGGCGCGGATTTGCTGGTGGCGGAGACTATGCTGGACGTGGAGGAGACACTGGTGTTTCTGGATGCGGCCCAGTCCATATGTGAACTGCCGGTGATGTGTACGCTGACCTTAAATGCGGACGGCACCGCCATGTATGGCGACGATGCGGCCAGCGTGGCGGAAGCGCTGCAGGAGATGGGGGCCGACGCGGTGGGTCTGAACTGCTCCGTGGGGCCGGACCAGTTGGAGAGCGTTGTCCGCTCCATGAAGTCTGTGGCGAATGTACCGGTCATCGCGAAGCCAAACGCCGGAATGCCCTTCATCGACGATCAGGGAGAGGCGCATTACAGTATGGGCCCGGAGCAGTTTGCCCGGTCCATGAAAGCCCTCATTGAGAATGGAGCGGGGATCGTAGGCGGCTGCTGCGGTACCACGCCGGAATACATCCGGCAGTTGGCGGAAGTGATACGGGCGTAGACGGGTCGGCTGCGGCAAGAAGAGAAAAAAAGGCAAAAAAGAAAAAAAGGAGCTGCCACATTAATGATGCTGCAGGTTCCGTACAATTGGGATTGTGGGAACCAGAGCATCATTAATGGAGCAGCCCTTTATTTTTTATTTCAGCGGCATCTCCCAGCCGTGATGATCTGTGTGAAGCAGTTCATGCGCTTTGTGAGAGAGCGGGGCTTCCAGGAAATCCCTGTACAGATCCTGGATGTCCGGATTCTCGTGAGAGAAGCGCAGCTCGTTGGTACGGTCAAGGAAATACAAGTTGTCTCCGCGCACACCGGCACACTCCTCGCCGTCGTGGATGGGCTGTCCGCCGCCGCCCGAGCATCCGCCGGGACAGGCCATGACCTCCACAAAATCGTAGGATACGGTGCCCGCTTTCAGCGCTTCGATCAGCTTTCTCGCGTTGCCCAGTCCGCTGACGACCGCCACACGCACGGTGGTACCGTCCACGTCGATGCGGGCCTCTTTCCATCCGTCAAGTCCGCGCACCATATAGAACGCGTCCGGGTCGGGATTGCTGCCAGTCACCAGATAGTAACAGGTACGAAGCGCAGCCTCCATCACGCCGCCGGTAATTCCGAAAATCACGCCTGCGCCTGAGCCGGTTCCCAGCGGGGAGTCAAACTCTGCCTCCGGAAGTTCCGCCGCCTGGATGTGATCCGCACGGACCATCCGCGCAAACTCCCTTGTGGTGAGCACCATATCCACATCCTTGCCATGTCCGCTGTCGTTGATGTTCGGAATGTCCACCTCATGTTTTTTTGCGGTGCAGGGCATGACGGACACATGGTAGATCTTGTCCGGGTCGATCCCCATTTTCTCCGCAAAGTACGTCTTCGTGACAGCGCCCTGCATCTGGTGGGGCGATTTTGCCGTTGAGAGCTGGTCTGTCATCTCCGGATACTGGGATTTCAGGAACCGTACCCAGCCGGGACAGCAGGATGTAAACATGGGGAACGTATGGCTGTCCTTATTTTTCAGACGGTCCAGAAATTCGCTCCCTTCCTCCATGATCGTCAGATCCGCGCCGAAATCTGTATCAAATACATAGTCGAACCCAAGGGCTTTCAGCGCCGCTACCATGCGGCCAGGCGTAGCCTGTTCCATGGTAAGCCCAAGCTGTTCGCCCCAGGCTGCCCGGACGGCGGGCGCTACCTGGACAATGGTGATCTTTTCCGGGTCTGAGAGCGCCCCGTTCAGGGCGGTCAGCCTTTGGGTGTCGTCCCGCTCCCGGAGCGCCCCGGTGGGACAGTGGGTGATGCACTGACCGCAGAGAGAACAGGCGGACTCTGTGATCTGCTGGTTGTGAGATACGCCAACGGTGGTTCTGGAACCGGTTCCCAGCACATCCCAGACTTGCAGATCCTGGACCTTGTCACAGATCTGGACGCAGCGCATACATTTGATGCAGCGGGAGTTGTCGCGGATCAGCGGGAAGGTGTCCGGCCAGCTGGTATTCGGGAGATCCTTCTCGTATTCTTCCCCGCAAAAGCCCAGGTCATTGGCGATGGTCTGCAGCGTACAGTTCCCGCTTCTTACGCACATGGCGCAGCGGCAGTCGTGCTGGGACATAATCAGTTCAATGTTTGTCCTTCTGGCCTCCCTGACCCGGGGAGAATTTGTGTAGATTTCCATGCCTTCTTCCACCACGCTTTCGCAGGAAGGAACAAGGCGGTCTATGCCTTTCACCTCTACAACGCATACGCGGCATGCGCCGATCTCATTGATTCCCTTCAGGTAGCAGAGACTGGGTACCGGCATATTCGCAGAGCGCGCCGCTTCCAAAATGGTCATACCCTCATTTACCTCAAAAGGCACGTCGTTTATCTTAATATTTACCATTTCGTCACTCTGCCTCCTTTCAATAAGCCAAATCCAAAGTGGTCGCACCGTAAGCAGCGGCCGGACTCCTGTTCGATCTCCTCCTTGGTCAGCGGACATTCTACAGCTTCAAAGTCCTGTTTCCTCTGGGCGGCTTCGCGTTCCTTCACATTGATACGCCCACAGGCCGGAGAATTCTTGATCTTCGGCGCGGGGATCTCAATATCCGTGGAAATGATGTGATTGTATCCCAGATAATTGTCGATATTCGCGGCTGCCACCTTGCCGGCAGCAATGGCGCGGATAGCGGTGGCAGGACCGGTCACACAGTCGCCGCCTGAGAATACGCCGGGTGCTCCATCCACAGCGCCGCAGCTTTCCGTGACAATGGCGTTCCACTTTGTGGGAAGTCCACTGTCCGCGAAATGGCCGGAATCGATGACCTGCCCGATAGCGCCCACCACAATGTCACACTCAATGCGTACTTCGGGTTCACTGCAGTCCGCAGGCGACGGCCGTCCATCCCTACCGATCCTGCCGATCATCTTCGGCTGGGCGATAAGGGCAGCTACATTTCCGTTCTCATCTTTTTCGATTCGTGCCGGTGCGTGAAGCTCACGGATCACCGCACCCTCGCCCACAGCGCTCTCGATCTCGTCCGCCAGCGCGGGCATATCCGCCTGTCTGCGGCGGTACACGATGATGACCTCTTTTGCTCCAAGACGGATGGCGGATCGGGTTGCGTCCATGGCCACGTTGCCGCCGCCGATGATCGCTACTTTTTTGCCCTTCATGTCGATGGTGCCGCCGTCCGCCAGTGTGCCCAGCATTTCCACCGCTGAGATAACGCCCTTGGCGTCCTCGCCCTCGATCCCTATTTTCTTAAAGGAATGGGCGCCGATGGATATGTAAACCGCGTCATATTCGCTGCGCAGGCTGTCTATGGAGATCTCGCCCTCGCCGTCGCCGATGCGGCTGTTCAGCTTTACTTCGACTCCGGTGGAGAGGATCGCGTCGATATCCCAGTCCAGACGCTCTCTGGGCAGCCGGTAGCTGGGGATTCCGTAATAGAGCATTCCGCCCAGATGCTTATGCATCTCGTAAACCGTGGTCTGATGCCCCATAAGCTGCAGGTAATACGCTGCGGTAAGTCCGCTGGGACCGCCGCCCACGATTGCGATACGCTTTCCGGTAGGCTCCGCCTTCTCCGGTGTGGGTACGGTGTCTACATTGTCTACCGCCGCCAGCTTCATCCCACGGATGTTGACGGGAGCATCCACCATAGTCCTGCGGCATCTGGCTTCGCAGGGATGCTCGCACACCAGAGCGCAGGCCGTCGGGAAAGGATTGTCCTTCCGGATCAGACGCACCGCGTCGGCGTAGCGTCCCTCCGCCACCAGAGCGATATATCCGGGAATGTCCACACCTGCGGGACACAGGGCCACACAGGGTACCGGCTGGGAGGATGCGGCGCAGCATTTTCCATGCAGCACATGCGCCTCAAAATCATCCCGGAACCCTTTCACGCTCTTGAGAGCCAGATCTGCGGCGGTAAAGCCGATGGCGCAGTCTGCGGTGTCCGCGATTACCCGGGCGGTCTTTTCTACCAGGTCGATCATTTCCAGAGTACCGTCGCCATCAAGGATATGCTCCAGCATCTTTGCGAGCTGGCCTAATCCCACCCGGCAGGGCACGCACTTCCCGCAGGTCTGCGCATGACATAGCTTGATAAACGTGTATGCCATATCGACCGGACAGACACCTGGCGGGCTGGCAACGATGCGCCGCTCCAGATCCGTATAGAGCCGTTCCACCGTCGCCTGAGCAGTATTTTTGGTCGCAATACTTAATCTGCTCAAACAAACACCTCCTGATTCTTTTTATTTATAGTTGTTATAAATATCACAAGTATTATACCGTTTATACTGGAATTTCGCAAGAACAATTTCCGGGTTCTGTAAAATATGCAATAAACAATAATTTTACTTTTATTTTACGGGGAGCAGATTTTGTTTTTTACATGGGCAGATTAAAATTTTTCCCGTAAACAGACGTAATTGTTCCGGACGCATATGGCCTGTATCCTGAAACTGCGTCCATCGGGCTGCAGACCGACGAACTTTTATGTTTGATGGTGTCCGCAGAACGGACACGGACATTTACAGGGAAAAACAGAAAAGGAGAATTTGATTATGAAAAAAAGAACAGCATTCATTCTGGCGACAATGATAGCAGCAGGTATGGGTATGAACGGCATGGCGGCGGCCTCCGGGGATATTACGGTTGTCTCCCGGGAGGACGGCTCCGGAACAAGGGGCGCGTTTATCGAGCTTTTTGAGGTGGAAGAGCAGGATGAGGAGGGCAACAAGGCAGACAATACCACCGAGGCTGCCAAGATCACGAACAGTACCGCAGTAATGATGAGTACGGTGGAGGGGGATGTGAATGCCATCGGATACGTATCTCTCGGTTCTCTTCAGGACACGGTCACAGCGGTGAAGATCGATGGTGTGGAAGCCACAGTGGAGAATATTGAGTCCGGCGACTACAGGGCGGTCCGTCCGTTCAACATCGCCTATACGGAGGAGCCAGGTGAAGCGGCGGCGGATTTCATTGATTTTATCCTGAGCGAAGAAGGCCAGACGGTTGTGGCAGATGCCGGTTACATTCCGGTGGGAGAGCCGGAGGCGTTTGCAGGCAGAGATGTGGAGGGCAAGGTCGTGGTGGCCGGTTCCTCCTCCGTGACGCCGGTGATGGAAAAGCTGGCGGAGGCATACGGCGCGATTAATGAGAATGTGGAGATCGAAGTGCAGCAGAGCGATTCAACCACGGGGATGACAGGCGCCATCGACGGTCTGTGCGATATCGGCATGGCATCCAGAGAGCTGAAGGACAGTGAGGCAGAGGCCGGGCTGACTTCTGCCGTGATCGCCCAGGACGGGATCGCCGTGATTGTAAACAATGACAGCGGCATCACCGACCTGACCAGCGAACAGGTGAAGAATATCTATACCGGCGCGGTGACCGCCTGGGAGGAGATTTTGCAGTAAACCCCATCGGGATAATTTCGCGGAAGGAGCAACAATAATGAAAAGCATGAAACAAATGCCGGAAAAAACGCAGTCTGGGATAAAAAGTACGGAACGGGTCATGCAGTTTGTATTTCTGGCGGCGGCCTGCACTTCGGTGCTGGCCGTAGCGCTGATCTGCCTGTTCCTGTTTGCCAACGGGATTCCGGCCATGGCAAAGATCGGCCTCTGGAACTTCCTGTTGGGACAAAGGTGGAAAGCGTCCAGTGATTTATACGGCATTTTGCCCTTTATCCTGGGCAGTATCTATGTGACGGCGGGGGCCGTGGCCGTGGGAGTGCCCACGGCTCTTCTGACGGCGGTTTTTCTGGCCTTTTACTGCCCGAAATGGCTTTATCCGGCGCTGAAAGCTGCCGTAAACCTGATGGCCGGCATCCCGTCGGTGGTGTATGGCTTTTTCGGGATCGTGGTGCTGGTGCCTCTGATGCGGGCGCTGACGGGAAAGGACGGAAGCACCATGCTGACCGCCTCCATCCTGCTGGGCATTATGATCCTGCCCACGGTGACGGGGGTGGTGGAACCGGCGCTTCGCAGCGTCCCCGCCTGTTACTATGAAGGAGCGCTTGCCCTGGGGGCCACCCATGAACGCAGCGTATTCTGCACCGTGCTTCCGGCGGCGGGATCCGGGATCACGGCGGGAATCGTGCTGGGAATCGGGCGGGCCATCGGCGAGACCATGGCGGTAATCATGGTGGCCGGAAATCAGACATGGATGCCCCAGGGACTTTTGAAGGGGCTGCGCACCCTGACCGCGAACATTGTGATCGAGATGGGATATGCCACGGATCTGCATCGGGAGGCGCTGATCGCCACCGGCGTGGTCCTGTTCGTGTTCATCCTGATCATCAACCTCTGCGTGTCAGCGCTGAAACGGAGGTCTGCATATGAGGCATAAGTATCATCCCGGTTCTGCGGCCGTGAGGCTGCTGGTTTATCTGGCGGCGTTTCTTACCGTGGCGGTGATGGCCTTTCTGGTGGGGTTCATTGTCGTAAAAGGGGCGCGAAGCCTGACGCCGGAACTTTTTGCCCTGAAATATACTTCCGACAATGTATCGCTGATGCCGGCGCTGCTGACGACCCTGGCGGTGACGCTGCTGGCGCTGCTGATCGCCGTTCCCTCTGGCGTTTTTGCGGCGGTCTATCTGGTGGAATACACCGGAAAAAGCAGTCCCCTGGTGAGCCTGATCCGGATCACGGCGGAGACGCTGCAGGGGATCCCTTCCATCATCTACGGATTGTTCGGAATGCTGTTTTTCAGCACGGCGCTGGGCTGGAGATATTCTCTGCTGTCCGGTTCCATGACGCTGGTGATTATGATTCTGCCCCTGATAATCCGCACCACGGAGGAGGCGCTCATCAGTGTGCCGGATACGTACCGGGAGGCGTCTTTCGGGGTGGGGGCCGGGAAGCTTCGGACGATCTTCTGTGTGGTGCTGCCTGCGGCAGCGCCGGGTATTCTCTCCGGCGTGGTACTTGCCACCGGCAGGATCGTGGGAGAGACGGCGGCCCTTTTGTATACGGCGGGTACCGTCGCCAGGCTTCCGGAAAGTCTGATGCAGTCGGGACGTACCCTGGCGGTTCATATGTATGTGCTCTCCAGCGAAGGCCTGCACATGGATAAGGCCTACGCTACGGCGGTGGTCCTGCTTGTGCTTGTGCTGGCTTTAAACGGGCTTTCCGGACTGCTTGCCCGGGGCCTTACGAAAGGAAGAGGCTGAGAATGGGAAAAATAGACATAAAGAATACCGATCTGTATTACGGTGACTTTCACGCGCTGAAAAATATCAGTCTGGAGCTTCCGGCCAATAAGATCACGGCCTTTATCGGGCCAAGCGGATGCGGCAAGTCCACGCTTCTGAAATCCCTGAACCGGATGAACGATCTGGTGGAGGGATGCAGGATCACAGGGGAACTGACGCTGGACGGGGAAGATATTTACGGGACTATGGACGTCAATCTGCTGAGAAAGCGGGTGGGCATGGTGTTTCAGAAGCCGAATCCTTTCCCCATGAGCGTTTACGACAACGTGGCCTACGGGCCCAGAACCCACGGCATCCGTTCAAAGACAAGGCTGGATGAGATCGTGGAGAAGGCCCTGCGGGACGCGGCCATCTGGGACGAGGTGAAGGATCGGCTGAAAAAGAGCGCCCTGGGCATGTCCGGGGGACAGCAGCAGAGGCTTTGCATCGCTCGTGCTCTGGCAGTGGAGCCGGAGGTGCTTCTGATGGATGAGCCCACCTCCGCGCTGGATCCCATCTCCACCTCCAGGATCGAGGAACTGGCTGCGAACCTGAAGGTGAACTATACCATCGTCATGGTTACCCACAATATGCAGCAGGCGGCCAGAATTTCCGACCGGACCGCATTTTTTCTTCTGGGCGAGGTGATCGAGTATGACGATACGCTGACGGTTTTTTCACGCCCCAAAAATAAAAAGACAGAAGAATATATTACAGGGAGGTTTGGCTGATATGAGAGAACGATATCTGGAAAAGATTACCCAGCTTTCAGGTGAAATGCTGGATATGGGGCTGCTCTGTGAGCAGGCCATTATGAAGACGTACCGTCTGCTGATCTCCGCCGATCTTCGCAGGGAACATATTGAGGAGATCAATAAAACGGAGAAGGAAATCGACCGGAAAGAAAGCTTTATCGAGTCCCTCTGCATCCAGCTTCTGCTTCGGCAGCAGCCGGTGGCCTCCGATCTGCGGCGGATCTCGGCGGCTCTTAAGATGGTGACGGATCTGGAACGGATCGGCGACCATGCGGCGGATATCGCAGAGATCATGGAGACCGGCAGCATCGGTGTGCCGGTACAGGGCGTACCAATTGCGGAGATGGCGGAATTTACCATAAAGATGGTGAATAAGGGCATTGAGGCTTACGTCAGCCGGGATCTGGAGCTGGCGGAGGAGATAATAGCAAGCGACGACATCCTGGACAAAATGTTCCTGGCGGTGCGCCGCACCCTGGACGAGAATCCCGCAGGTTTTGGCAGAGATCAGATGCTGGATCTTTTGATGATTGCGAAATACTATGAGCGGATCGGCGACCATGCCGCCAACATCGGGGAATGGGTGGAGTTTTCCGTCAACGGTATCCATCGAAACGGCGAGACAGCATACGATATATTCGCTTTGCCGAAGGCCTAGCCGGGGATACGATCCGGGTTCATTTTTGACCTTTTTACAAAGATTTTACATTATATGGTTTTACATTTTACGTTTCTTCCTTATAATTCACACGATAACCGTGTGGACTTTCTCTGTAACGGGAGACAGGAGCGGATTTTAGGAGGAATCTGTTTATATGGTTATGGGAAACGCTAAGTCCCGGCGGATCAAAGGCACGCAAAAAGCAGAGATGCGCCGGCGGATGCAGTCCCAGGCATAAGGATAAGACGAACTGGACAATATGTGGGATCTGCCGTACAATAATACTGGATTTATGCCATCGAAGTACAGACGCCGGGCTTTCCGGCGTCCGGTATAGTTAGGTAAAAGGAGACCGGACCATGTCCCTGATCTATATTGTTGAGGATGATGAAAACATCCGGGAGATAGAAATGTTTGCGCTGAAAAACGCGGGTTATGAGGTGGAGAGCTTCGACTGCGCCTCCTCTTTCCATGCCGGGCTGCGAAGGAAGCTGCCGGCGCTGGTTTTGCTGGATATCATGCTTCCGGACGAGGACGGGCTTTCCGTTTTGAAAAAGCTGCGGTCCGGGGCCGGGACACGGAGGCTTCCGGTTATCATGGCGACGGCCAGGACTACGGAACTGGACCGGGTGAAGGGACTGGATATGGGCGCGGATGATTACATAACAAAACCTTTTGGAGTTATGGAACTCATATCCAGGGTGAAGGCGCTGCTTCGCCGCAGCTATGGGACGGAGGAACGGGCGCTTCGCTGCGGCCCTGTATTTATGGATGGAGAAAAACGGGCGGTCTATGTAAATGACGAGCTGTGTGAACTCACTTACAAGGAATACGAACTTCTCAGGCTTTTACTGCAGAACGCGGGGATCGTGGCATCCAGAGACATGATACTGGATCGGGTCTGGGGCGTCGACTTCGAGGGGGAATCCCGTACACTGGATATGCACATCAAAACCCTGCGCCAGAAGCTTGGAACGGCGGGAGCGATGATCCGGACGGTGCGCAACGTGGGCTATATACTCACCGGGGAGGAATGACATGAAGAAAAAGATCAACCGGTATTTACTTTTGACAGTATTTCTGACACTGACGGCGACCCTGGGCATGGCGGTCGCCATCTTTCATCATATGTACCGGGAGCAGATCATAGGGGATATGCGCATATGCGGCTCGGTGATCAGCGGCATGGTCGTCTCAGGGGAAGAACTGAGGAAGCAGTATACGGCGGTACAGACAGATATGCGTGTGACGGTGATCGACCGTGAGGGCGAAGTGCTCTTTGACAGCCAGGCGGGGGATTCCGGAATGGAAAATCACAGGGACCGGCCGGAGGTCCGGGAGGCGGAGGAAGAGGGGGAGGGATATGCCGTCCGCCATTCTGACACGCTGAACCGGGCTATGTATTATTACGCGGTGCAGCTTGAAAACGGGGACATCCTGCGGATCAGCAAGGAGGAAGGGAATATCTGGAGCGTATTTTATAATACAATCTGCGGGATAATCGGGATCGGCGCGCTGATGTTCCTGATCTGTTTCGTGTTTTCCCGTTATATGACGGACGGTATTGTGAGACCCATTGAGCGGCTGGCCGCAAACCTGGATTATGCCGGGGAGGCGGATACGTATGAGGAACTGGTGCCTTTTGTCACCATGATCCGCCGGCAGCATGAGGATATCATCAAAAGCTCCAGAATGCGCCAGGAATTTACCGCCAATGTGTCCCATGAACTGAAAACGCCCCTGACCTCTATCTCGGGATATGCGGAACTGATCGAGACGGGGATCGCCGGAGAAAACGAGACGCGCCGCTTTGCCGGGGAGATCCGCCGCAATTCCGGACGGCTGCTTACGCTGATCAACGACATCATCCGGCTTTCCCAGCTGGATGGGGAACACGCAGAGATCCTTTGCGAGACGGTGGATCTGTACGGTATCGCAGACAGCTGTGTGGAGATGCTGCGCTTCCAGGCGCAGAAGCAGAATGTCTGCATCGAGTGCGGGGGCGGGGCCGGCCTGGTCCGGGGCAACCGGGAAATGCTGGAGGAGCTGGTGTTTAACCTCTGCGACAACGCCATTCGGTATAACCGTCCGGGAGGCCGGGTGGAGGTGACGGTGGAGGTTGTGGAGAAGCACACGGTCCTCACCGTCCGGGACAACGGGATCGGTATTCCCAGGGAGAGCCAGGAGCGGGTCTTTGAGCGGTTTTACCGGGTGGATAAGAGCCGTTCAAAATCCACGGGAGGCACAGGCCTGGGCCTTGCGATTGTGAAACATATCGTAGCTTTGCACGGGGCAGCGCTGGAACTTCAAAGCGAAGTGGGCGCCGGCACCCGGGTACGTGTGGAATTTCCCGGTGAAGGGAAAACCCGGGAAAGGGCCTTAGGAAAATCTTAATAATAACAGCAAAAGAATCGTCGAATCGCCCCTTGACTAATTTCGCGGAATAGTGCAATATTAGATGTAGCAGTTCGGGGGAGGCTTAAATAATTACAGAAGGGTAAGGGACGCGATTTGGAGAAAAAAAAGAAGAGACTGAAGATTGCTCTTATTATATTGCTATGTCTGCTGGTGGCGGGTTTTTCCGCCCTTGGTTATTACCTGTACAAACAGGCGAACAGCGGGCTTTTTTTTGAGGACACAAAAATTAACGGGTATGACGTGGCCGGTATGACTAGCAAGCAGGTGCTTCTGATGCTGGAGAAGAATTACAGCGCGCCTGCGCTCCAGCTTATGGAGGACGGAGAGGAGGCTCTGACTCTGACGCTGGAAGATATGGGGTATACGATCAATGAGATGGAACTGCTTTCCAACGTCAAAGAATGTATGACAGCGCAGACGGCGCGGCTTCTGTTCAGTCTCATGGGCGGAAATGAATTTGAGATCACCGTGCCCTTTGATTTTGATGAAACGGTATTTGAAGCGGCCGTATCTTCCGCCAATCTGGCAAAGCCCCGCGTTGCCAGCGTGGATGCGACCCTTGAATTTAAAGACGATACTTACTATATTGAGCCGGAAGTCTATGGCAACGAAATGGATGACGCAGATCTCCAGGTGATGGTAAAGGATTCTGCGGATCAGATGGTATCCAGCGACCGCCCCATGGCGGATATTGTCATGGATATCCCGGAGTCTTTCTATTTTCTGCCCAAGGTCTATGAGGACGACAGCGAACTCAATACGCTGATGAATATTTACAACAGCTTTTGCAGGGCAAAGATCACCTATACCTTTGGCGGGGTCACGGAGGAGCTGGACTGGAGCACAATCCAGACCTGGCTGGATATTCAGGACGGGGAGGCGACGCTGCTGGAAGAAGGTGTGCGCAGCTACGTCAACGATCTGGCGAACCGCTATGACACCCTCTATTATCAGAGGGATTTTGTCACCACCGGCGGATCGACCATACACTTTGATTCCAGCGATTATGGCTATCAGATCGACCGGGACGGGGAGGTAGAGCAGCTCGTCCAGGATATTTACAACAATACAGAAGTGACCCGGGATCCGGTCTATGCCCAGAAGGGCTATACCCGCAACGGCCGGGACGATATCTGCGGCAATTATGTGGAGGTAAACCTCACCCAGCAGCATCTCTGGTTCTACAAGGGCGGGGAGCTTATCATTGAGACAGACATTGTATCAGGGCTTCCCACAGAGGAGCGGGAGACCATCACAGGCGTGTTTGTGATTCCCTATAAGAAAAGTCCGGAGACGCTGAAGGGAGATACCTGGGAGGAAGAGGTGACCTACTGGATGCCTTTCTACGACGGGCAGGGGCTTCATGACGCTCCCTGGCGAAGTTCCTTCGGCGGCAGTATCTATCTGACCAACGGCTCCCACGGCTGCGTCAATCTGCCGTATGCCGCCGCAGAGACGATCTATGAAAATATGGAGGAGCGTTATGCGATCTTCCTGTATAAATAGGGAAATGAATCGTGACAAATAACTTCTGCCAGTACCTTAATGCCTGTGCAGCCATGTTCTTTTGCATAGCGTTTTGATCATTTGCGCTGATTGAAGATTTGTCGGGAGCGCTTTCTGCAAATCCCATATCAGGAAACGCGAATCCTCTGTTAATACAGGCAGTCGGCGACCGCCAAGAACGGCAAACCGTATGAGAATCCTGCGCTGCAGGAAGAGAAGCTGTCCCGGAAAGCAGCGCCTGGCCTTGCCCTTATGGCGGCAGGGATCCTGGCAATTGCCATATTTGCGCAAATACAGATTTCGATGCGGACCATTTAAGCGGAGGTAACACCAGGAGGCGCGATCTATGAAGATAGAACTGGATGGAGCCAAAAACATACGGGATTTTTCGGAATATGGTTTCCCGAACTGTATTCGTTCTTCCCATCTGCACAACATTACCAAAAAGGATGCGCAGGTGCTTGCAAAAGAGTATCATCTGAAAACAATCATTGACCTTCGTACCAGTGCAGAGCGGGAAGAAATGCCGGATTATGAAATACCGGACGTCCATTCTCTGCATATGCCGCTGTTTGATGAAGCCATGCTGGGCATTTCCCATGAAAGCGAAGCAGGCCCATCGGCAGTACGAACGATGCCCGACATGAAGGAACTATACCGTATGCTGGTGACAGATGTACATTGTATCCGGCAAATCAATAAGGTGATGGATGTCATTCTCTCCCCGGAGCAAAGCGGCGCTGTCCTTTGGCACTGTACTGAGGGGAAGGATCGCTGCGGCCTGATTTCCGCCCTGTTTCTGATGATCGAGGGAGTTGACTACGATACGGTTCTGCGGGACTACCTGAAAACAAATGAGGTCAATGCTCCGAAAGCCGAGCAATATTATGAACATATACTCGCGGAGAAAAAGGACGGGCAGTTTGCGGCATGGGTGAGAGACGCATTTCTGGCAAAAAAGGAGTATCTTGATTCCGCATATGATGGGTTGCAGATAATATGCAGATCCTATCTGAAGAAGAATTCGCTCTGACAATTACGGAGCCCAAAGTTCCAAAGGGCCAAGGTGAACCTGCGGACATCCCCGGCCCTTTTCCCTGACGGCCGCCCGGCTTCTTTTACCTGGCTTTCAAGCGCATTCAACTGGATCTCTTCGTCCGTGCTTACGCGGCAATAGATAACTGCTTTTCCCATGGCCAATCTCCATTATCATTTATAGAACGCAAATATATAATGGCAGACAAAAAACAGAACAGCCCGGGAATGAATCTGTCAGTTCAGGATTTCCAATTCCCCGTCTGTCATGAGCTGGTAGCTGACAGGAGTATCGCCGTCAAGATTTTCACGGTTCATATCCACGCCGACTATGCCGTGATGATCATAGGTTTTATAGTAGTAAATCCCTTTGTCGGCATTGCAGCAGGAGGTGTAAATGGAAATTTCGTATTTCCCGTCCGCCAGACGGCAGCAGCCTCTCTGCTGATCGACAGAGCCTAATATGTGGAAAAACTGGCTCACACTCGATTTTTCATCGTCCCCGGACAGCGCATTCATTTTTGTAAAGGCGACCCGCACAAATCTGGACATGGATGACAGATCTCCGGGAAGACCGATTGCGCCCATTCCTCTGCTGTATGCATTCAGGCTGAGCTGCTCTGAAAAGTGGTTTTCGGGGGTATCGACGGACAGGCCCATATAGTTGTTCAGGTTGAATATCTGAATTGGAAAGGGCGGGTTGTTGGCGAGAACCCCTACGGGATTATCATAGACAAAAATGCCGTCCTTCACGCTTTCTACTGTAATGGAACCGGTTTTATCCGAAATGATCCAATGAAGCTCCGCTATGGGCAGACGCGGGCTGAAGGGTTCAGCCCAGAGGTTGATCCTGGCAAGCAGAGTTCTGGCCTCGTTCATGGTCGCGCACTGTCCCAGGATCCAGGGAATCAATTCCCATTGGGCAATGTTGTCCTTTCCTTCCTCTTTTTCACGGTAATATGCGTTTCCAACGAAATTCAGCCCGGCAATACACAGGCCTTTTTCGTTTACGGCGTCATAGTACAGAGGGTAATTCTCCGCAATATGCGCCATTCCCACAAAGGCGAAATGGCGCTTCATGGCGCCCATGTCCCGGAAAGCAAGCCTGAAATTCCTCGGTGTGACGACGACCGTCTCCCCATAGGAAAATTCATAATCCAGCGATCGCCCAAAATAGAAATCCTTTGTTTTATAAGTTGCTGCTGTACACATAATTCCATCTCCTTCACTGCGTTGCGCAGTATTATACCCGGTTTATTCGGGTTTTATTCTCATCACACCTCATCCCGGCGGCTGCACAGGGCCGCGCACATTTCCGCGATGCTCCAGAAAATCAGAAGGCAGGCGGCAAACAGCGTCAGACTCTTCATCGGCGTGATCCAGGAGAGAAGGCCGGATACGAGTCCGGGCAGACGCTCACTCAGGGACAGGCCGCCGAAGAAGAAGAGGAACGCCGGCAATATGCGCAGGAAGGACTGGGCCTGCGCGTTTTCAAAGTGAAACGCGCACAGGACGGCGTTCTCCAGAGCTGTAAAGAGCAGTGCGATCCCAAGCAGAAGCGGATAGTACGTCCACATATATTCCAGAGAGATGTCCGGCCGGATCAGGCTGCATCCGACGGTGGCCGCAACGCCCAGAAATCCGAACAGCAGCGCGGTCAGCAGGGCATAAAGAAAATGGGCCCTCATGCGATCCTTTTTCCCGGCCGGAAGCATTTCCAGAAATCCGCTCTCCCCGGCGCACTGTTCGCTCATGGGATAGGAGCCATAGGTAATACCGCCAAAAAGACAGTAGAAGGAAGCAAAGATCGGGTTGGTATCCGCCGCCTTCAGCAAAATAACAGCGGCAAGCGCCGGCATAAGCAGGAGCCAGGAGATCTTTTTTGATCTTATCAGGTCGATTTTCACAAACCTAAGGATTCTCATAGCAGTCACCTCATTTCTTTAATCATATGGACGACGATCTGATCGATGCCGGGATAGTCGGTGACCAGCGAAGGTGGGAGGAGTGCGCCGCTGTCCGTGTCGTACAGCGCCTCAAATCCAAATTCACCCCGTTCCACGCCGATCAGTCTTTGACTGAGCTCGGGGGTGAGATCCCCGGGGCCGCCTCGAACCAGAAGGTATTTTTCCGTGAGCGAATCCTTTTCCTGGCAGAGGATTTTTCTCCCATTGTCAATAAAGAAAATATAATCCGCGATCTGCTCCAGATCCGCCAGCACATGGGTGGAAAACAGGACGCTGCGCTGTCCGTCGTCGATGTACTCCTGCAGCAGCTTCAGGATATCCCTGCGTATCATGGGATCCAGGCCGTTGGTGGCCTCATCCAGCACAAGAAGCCGCGTCTGTCTGGAGAGCACGGAGGCGAACATAAGCTTTACCTTCATACCCCTGGAAAAGCTTTTGATTTTGGAAGTCATGGGAAGCTGCCATTTCCGCACGTAGCCATCAAAGACCTCCGGACGGAAGGAGGGATAAAAACCGCGCAGGATGTTCCGTATGTTTTTCGCCGTCATATCCTGCGGGAAATAGGAGGAATCCCCGATGTATCCGATCCGGTCCCGGTAGGCCACGGGGTCCGTATCGAAGTCGGCGCCGTCGATGGTGACGGTTCCGCCTTCGGTCCGGATAAGGTGGGTGATGGCGTTCAGCGTGGTGGTCTTCCCAGCGCCGTTCTGGCCGATGTATCCCATGATGTAGCCCGCAGGCAGGACGAAGCTGATATCCTGCAGGGTGAAGTTCCCGTAATGCTTGGAAATATGTTTCACTTCCAGTAAATTGCTCATAGCAGTCTCCATTCTGCCGCCGGTGGGGCGACGTGTTTTTTGTATCGCAATCCGGATCTCACGGAACAGAATTACAAAAATGCCGTACAGGATGCCCTTCGGGAGAGCATCGGTTCAGGAATCCTCCCACAGCGCGTCCACCATGGAATCCAGATCCTCCCGGGGCATGCGGATCGCGTGGGCGGTCCGTATGGCGGTGTCCAGGCCTTCCTCGATCCGCTTCAGGTACTGCTCCCGCAGCAGGTCGTTGTCCTGGGATCGGACAATGCTGCCCCGCCCCTGGGCGGAGGCGATGAAGCCCTCCGCCTCCAGGTCGCTGTAGGCCCGGGTGGTGGTGATCACGCTGACGCTCAGCTCTTTCGCCAGACGGCGGATCGAGGGAAGCGTCGTACCCTCCGGGATCTGCCCGTTTAAAATCTGCTCTTTGATCTGTTCTTTGATCTGAGCGTAGATTGGCAGCTCAGACTGGCTGGAAATAATAATTTTCAAGAAATCGGCCCCACTTGTCATTAAAGTATATACTGTATATATTAAATTATATACAGTCAGGCAGATTTGTCAACAGGGAATTTCCGATTTTTTTGCGCGCTTTCTTTTCTTCCCATTTTGTAGTATAGTTTATGAGAAGCAGCTTTGCCTCTTCTCATAAACGGACGAGGAAAAGAAAGATACCGGATTTATAAAGGAGTTCGCCATGTCCCTGCAGTTTATTCTGGGAAATTCCGGCAGCGGAAAATCCCACCTGTTATATCAGAGAATAATTGAAGAATCCATACAGCACCCGGAACGCAATTACATGGTGATCGTTCCGGAGCAGTTTACGATGCAGACCCAGAAGGATCTGGTGATGCAGCATCCCAACCGGGGCATTATGAACATCGACGTGCTCAGTTTCCGGCGTCTTGCCCACCGGATCTTTGAGGAGATGGGGGCGGACCGTCGGACCGTCCTGACCGAGACCGGGAAGAATCTGATGCTGCGCCGCGTGGCAGCCCTGCATCAGGACGAACTGCAGGTGCTGGGAGGAAAGATGAATCGCCCGGGGTATGTCTCTGAGGTGAAGTCTATGCTCTCAGAGCTGATGCAGTATGAGATCACGGATGAAAATATGGAGGAGCTGCTTGAGTTTGCCGGGGATCGCCCGCTGCTGCGGGCCAAGCTGGCGGATTTGCGGCTTTTGTACCGGGAATTTCTGGAATATCAGAGAGAGGCCTTTATGAAGCCGGAGGAGCTTCTGGACGTGCTCTGCCAGGTAGCGGGCCGGTCGGAGCTTTTGAAAAACAGCACCCTGGCTTTCGATGGGTTCACCGGTTTTACGCCCTCCCAGCTGAACGTGCTAAAGGAGCTGTTTGCTATTTGCAGAAAGGTGTGGATCACGGTCACCATCGATGTCCGGGAGCGAATTTTTGGGGAAATTCAGGAGCACGAGCTGTTCGCGCTGAGCAAAAAGACGATCCGAAAAGTCACGGAGGCGGCCCGGCGGGGAGGGGGAACCGGCGATGATCCTTCGGTGGAAGAGCCGATTTTGCTGGGGAAGGAAGAACTGCCCCGATTCCGGGCCGGAGGAGCGCTGTGGCATCTGGAGCGGAACCTGTTCCGCCCCGGCGCACGTCCCTTTGACCCGGGGAGCAAAGCGTCCCCGAATCGGGACGGCGACGCGGCACAGAGTGGATTTGCCCGGTCCGGCGGCGGCATATCGCCGCAGATAGTTTTACAGCCTGATGCTGCCGCGTCTTTGGAGGAACTTTCACTGCATGTCTCGCCCACCCCGGCGGACGAGGTGCATTTTGCGGCCAGAACGATCAGCCGTCTGGTGCGGGAGCAGGGCTACCGGTATCAGGACATCGCGGTGATCGCCGGAAATCTTTCTTCCTATAACAATTATGTAAAAAATATATTTCCCATGTATGAGGTGCCGGCTTTTCTGGATGAGACGCGTCACATTCTGCTGAATCCTTGTCTGGAATTCGTCAGAGGGGCGCTGGCTGTGGCGCAGAAGGATTTCTCCTGTGAGACTGTGTTCCGGTTCCTGCGCACCGGCATGGCACAGCTTGTGCCGGAGGAAGTGGATCTTCTGGAAAATTACGTGCTGGCGGCGGGAATCCGGGGCAGCCGGATGTGGTCGGAGGAATGGCTGTACTGTCCGAAGCAGATGAGTCCGGAGGAAGTGGAGCGGTGCAACGTCTGCCGGGAAAAGACGGTGAAATATCTCCTTCCCTTTGCCGAGAAGCTGCGCTGGAAGGCGGCGCTTGGGGAATATGCAAATGCGCTGTGCGACCTGATGGAGGCCTGCCAGGTGCAGCAGCAGTTGAAGGACCGGGAGACGAGGCTGCAGGAGCAGGGCAGCCGGGAAGCGGCCCGGGAGTACAGCCAGATCTATCCGGTGCTCGTCGGTCTTTTGGATGAGATGGTGGAACTTCTGGGGGATGAGATCATGAGCGGACAGGAATTCGGGGAAATTCTGGATGCGGGGCTGTCGGAGGCGCGGGTGGGCATCATACCACCCGGCATCGATCAGGTGCAGGTGGGAGATATTACCCGGTCCAGGCTGGCCCATGTGAAAGTGCTGTTTTTCCTGGGACTCAACGACGGGTGGGTACCGTCGTCCGGGGAAGCTGGCGGAATCGTTTCGGATATAGAGCGGGAAATCCTGCGGGCAAGCGGAATAGAACTGGCTCCATCGGTTCGGGAAAACAGCTACATCCAGAGGTTTTACCTGTATCAGAATCTGACAAAACCGGAGGAACGGCTGTATCTGTCCTGGTGTGAGAGCAGCGGAGACGGAACGGCGATGCGCCCCTCCTATCTGGTGTCTGTGATCACCCGGCTGTTTCCCCGTCTTACGGTAAAAAAGGAACCAAAGGCCGGCGCCTGCGTATATCAGATCACTTCAAAGGAGAACGGGATGCTTTATCTCACCGGCGGTTTTGAAAAAGCACGGAAAGGAGAGGCAGAAGGGGCCTGGCTGGAGCTTTACGGTATGTATCGGCGGGATGAGCGGTACCGGGAACGGGTGGAGGAGCTTATGCGCGCCGCCTTTATTCAGGGGCTTCCTACGGCGATCACTTATCAGACCTCCAGGGAATTGTACGGCGATACCATGGAGGGCAGCGTCACGAGGCTGGAGCAGTTTGCGGCCTGCGCCTTTGCCCACTTCGCCTCCTATGGTCTGCGCCTGACCGAGCGAGAGCTGTACGGTGTGAAAATGACCGATCTCGGAACGATTTTCCACCAGTCCATGGAGCTGTTTTCCCGGCGGCTGCAGGCCAGCGAATACGACTGGAGAAATATGCCGGAGGACTGGCGGCGGGAAACGATGGAGCAGTGCGCAGAGCAGGTCACGGAACGGTACGGGGCAGGTGAGCTGCAGTCCGGAGCGCGGCAGCAGTATACGGTCCGACGGATCAAGCGGATTCTGTGCCGGTCCGTCTGGGCGCTCCATCAGCAGATTAAAGCGGGCCGGTTTACTCCGGCCAGCTTTGAGATATCTTTTGCGGACACCGGCGATCTGAGGGCGGTCAACGTGCGGTTCGGGGAACAGGGAAAGCTCCGGCTGCAGGGACGGATCGACCGGATCGATACTGCCGAGACAGAGGATACGCTGTATGTGAAGATTGTCGATTATAAATCGGGCAGGGCAAAGTTTGATCCGGTTTCCATTTATTACGGCCTCCAGCTGCAGCTTGTGGTCTACCTGAACGCGGCCCTGGAGCTGGAGAGCAGGTCCCATAGCGGCAAACAGGTGATCCCGGCTGGAATATTCTATTATCATCTGGATGATCCTGTGCTGGAAAAAGAGGCGGGACTTTCCGGGGAACAGGCGGAAGAAAGGCTTCTGAAAAAAATGCGCCCGGACGGGGTGCTGAACAGCGACGGGGAGATCCTTCGGATGATGGATGAGAATATAGACGGCGATTCTCTGGTGATACCGGCGGGGCTGAAAAAGGACGGCGACCTGAAAGCGGCCTCCAGCGTGGTGACGACGGATCAGTTTGAACAGCTCTCCTGTTTTGTTTCCGAAAAGATAGAGGCCATGGCGGAGCAGATCATGCAGGGAGAAATATCGGCCAGCCCCTTTGCGGACCGCAGCGGAAGCGCCTGCGATTACTGTGCGTATTCGGACGTCTGCGGCTTTGACCGCAAGCTGCCGGGAGCGAGCGTGCGGCGTGCGCCGGAGCTTACGAAAGAGGAGGCCTGGGAGAAGATCGCGGAGGAAGCAAGGCCTTTACGGGGCCGGCAGGATGGAGATGAATTATGACGGTGAAGTGGACAGAAGAACAGCAGAATGTCATTGATACAAGGGACTGCAACCTCCTGGTATCGGCGGCGGCCGGTTCCGGGAAGACGGCGGTGCTGGTGGCCAGAATTCTTGCGCTGATCATGGATGAGAAGAATCCGGCGGATATCGACCGGCTGCTTGTGGTGACCTTTACGAACGCGGCGGCGGCGGAGATGCGGGAGCGGATCCGGGACGCCCTGGAGGAGCAGAGCGCGCGCAGGCCGGACAATATTCACCTGCAGCGTCAGCTCGTTCTGGTACACAACGCGAAGATAACCACGATCCACAGCTTCTGTCTGCACGTGGTGCGAAATCATTTTCAGTCGGCAGGCGTCGATCCGGGATTCCGGGTCGCGGATCCAGGAGAGGTGACGCTTCTGGAGCAGGATGCGGCCAAAGAGGCCGTGGACGGGGCCTATGAGGCCGGAACGCCGGAATTTACGGAGTTTCTGGAACGGTTCACCACGGGAAAGAGCGATTACGGCCTGGAAGAGACGGTTCTGCAGATCTACCATTTTGCTCTGGGGCAGCCCTGGCCCGACCGGTGGCTTGATGCGTGCCGCAGGATGTATGAGGCCTGGGATGCGCCGGAGAATGAGATCTGGCAGAGATTCGTGGCAGAGGACACGGCCCGTATGCTGGCGGATATGCGGGAGCAGCTTGCGCAGGCCCTGGAGATTACCCGGGAGCCGGATGGCCCTTATCCCTATGAAGAGGCCCTGCGATCCGATCTGGAGCTGATCGGATATCTGGCGGGGGAGCCTGCGGCCGAATATGATCGGTCTGAGTGGGGACCGGATCAGGAAGAGGACTCGTTACCGCGCCGGGACTATGCTTCCTATGCGGAGGCGTTTCAGAACATGCCTCCCTTTGCCCGCCTCGGCGCAAAAAAAGACGACGGCATTTCCGAACAGAAGAAGCAGCAGGTCAAAGGCATCCGTGACAGCGTAAAGAATGCGGTGGCGGATCTGAGAAAGCGCTATTATTATGATACGCCGGAGACGATTCGGGAGGAATTTGAGGAGAGCGGCATCATCGTCCGGGCGCTTGCCAGTCTGACCGAAGATTTTATGGCGCGCTTGGAGGAGAAAAAGGCGCAGCAGAATATCCTGGATTTCGGGGATCTGGAGCATCTTGCCCTGAAAACGCTGGTGGACGTGGAGAAGGAGAAGATTTGTCCGTCGGCGGTGGCCCGGGAATATGCAGAGAGTTTTCGGGAGATTATGATTGACGAGTACCAGGACAGCAATCTGGTGCAGGAACTGATTCTGGACAGCGTTTCAGGAAGAGGACAGGGAGAGAAAAACCGGTTCATGGTGGGGGATGTGAAGCAGAGCATTTACCGCTTCCGCCTGGCAAGGCCGGAACTGTTCATGGAAAAATACAGAACGTATCAGACCGCTCCCCGGCGGGTTCCCTTCGGATCATTGCCTGCGGGGCCAAGAGATTACAAGATTGATTTGCACCGCAATTTTCGAAGCCGCAGGGAAGTGCTGGAAGGGATAAACTATATTTTCCGGCAGATTATGACGAAGCCTTTGGGGGGAATCGCATATGATGAGGACGCGGCGCTGTATCCTGCCGCTGATTTCCCGCCCCGGCCCGGGGAAACGCATACTTCTGCCCTGGAGTTTCATCTGCTGGAAGCCTCCGGCCCGGAAAGGCAGCGCCAGGAGGCCCGCCTGGCCGGAGGACGTATCCGGGAGATCGTGGGACAGGAGAGTGTCTGGGATAAGGAACTGGGGCAGTACCGGCCTGCGCAATACAGCGATATCGTGATCCTGCTGCGCACCGTCAGCGGCTGGGCGGAGACCTTCGGGGAGGTGCTGGGGGAGATGGGAATCCCCTGTTTTACAGGCTCTCAGACCGGATATTTTTCCGCTGCGGAGATCCGGGTCGTGCTTTCCTATCTGCGGATACTTGATAATCCAAGGCAGGATATCCCGCTGGCGGCAGTGCTGCGAAGCCCCATCGGGGGAATGACGGACGATGAGCTTGCCAGGATCCGGAGCGCTTCGGGGAACCGGCTGTTTTACGACTGCTGCCGCTCTTACTGCCAGAGCGGAACGGACCTGCTGCTGAAGGAGAAGCTGGGGCGTTTCTTCGCGGTGTACGGACAGCTTCGGGAAAGCTGCGCCCATACGCCGGTGCATGAGCTGCTCTGGAATCTGCTGGAAATAACCGGATATGGGGCGTACGCCCGGGCGCTGCCGGGAGGCGCGCAGAGGAAGGCAAATCTGGATATGCTGGTGGAAAAGGCCATCGCCTACGAGTCCACCAGCTACCGGGGGCTGTATCACTTTGTCCGTTATATCGATAATCTGAAAAAATATGAGGTGGATTACGGCGAGGCGAATACCGGTGCGGAGGCGGCGGATACGGTTCGCATTATGAGCATCCACAAGAGCAAAGGGCTGGAATTTCCCATTGTGCTTCTGTGCGGCCTGGGCAAGCAGTTTAATGAATCGGATATCCGCAGCAGAGTCGTGATGCACCCGGATTTTGGGATTGGCTGCGACTGCGTGGACATCCGGCTCCGTACCCGGCAGCCCAGTCTCCTGAAAAAGACAATCCGGCAGCAGACCGCCGCTGAAAATCTGGGCGAGGAACTACGGGTGCTGTATGTCGCCATGACCAGGGCGAAGGAGAAACTGATCCTGACAGGGACGGCCGATATCCGGGCAAAAGCAGAGAAATGGATTGGAGCAGCCAGACATCGGAAGGAACCGCTGCCTTATTCCTGGCTGTCCGGCGCGGGATCCTATCTGGACTGGGTGGTTCCGGCGCTGCTGCGTCATCCGGATTCCGCTGCGCTTCTGGAAGCGCTGGGTGCGGATCCCGCAGATATTATCCGGACCGCGGCGGATCTGCCGGCGTTTTCCATCTGCCTTGCGGATATGGAGGAGACGGCGGAACGGGAACTGCAGGAGGAGAGCGGCAGAGCGATCCGGATGCAGGAACTTTTAAATCTGGAGACAGAAACCACCTATGATGCCCAGGCGCGGGATTATCTGGAGAAAGCTTTCGCATCCACCTATGCCCATGAGAAGGACCGTGAGATCATCGGCAAGCTTTCCGTCTCGGAACTGAAAAAAATGTCCCGTGTGCCGGAGGAGACAGACGCAAGGGAACTGTATCAGCCGGAGACGGTGATCCCTCTGACCCCGGCATTTCGGGGGAAGGAAGAGACGCTTACCGGGACCGCACGGGGCACGGCCTACCATCTGTTTATGGAAAATCTGGACTATTCAAGAAAAGAGGATCTTGAAATACAGTTGGAAGAACTGATAAGATGTGGTAAAATGTCTCCGGAAGAGGGTAAGGCGATCCGGCTTGAAGACATCCGGGTCTTTTTGAAAACCGGGAGCGGCAGACGTATGGAGCGCGCGGCGCTGGGCGGGAAGCTGTACCGGGAACAGCCCTTTGTGTTCGGCGTGCCGGCAAGCGAGATCCGGGCCGGGTGGAATCCCGCAGAGACAGTGCTGGTGCAGGGAATTATCGACGCCTATTTTCTGGAGGATGAGGAACTGGTACTGTTGGATTACAAGACAGACCGCGTCTTTCGGCCCCAGGAGCTGGTGGATAAATACCGGGCGCAGCTCGATTATTATGCGAAGGCCCTTGAGAGGCTGACGTGCCGCAAAGTCCGGGACCGCATTATCTATTCGTTTCATCTTGGAAGGGATATCATACTATGAAAAAACTGTTCCAAAACCAGGCGGTGCGCTATGTTTTCTTTGGCGGCTGCACCACCATGGTCAATCTCGCGGTGACATTTTTGCTTCGCACCGTGGCCGGCCTGGACATCATTGCGGCGAACACGGCGGCGATTCTTGCCTCGATCCTGTTCGCATATGTGGTGAACAAGCTTTTTGTGTTTGAGCGCCGGACCGGTTCGGCTCTGGCTCTTTTGCGGGAGGCTTCCGAATTTATTGGTATGCGTCTGGGCACCATGGTAGTGGAGGTGCTGGGGGTTGTCTGTCTCAGCTGTATCTGGGGGATGGACGAAATGATCGCCAAGCTGCTGCTCCAGGTGGTGATCCTGGCGCTGAACTATCTCATCAGCCGTTTTGTGGTGTTCAAGGAGGAGATTTCCCCACAGGATCTAAAAGGAGGGACGGACGCCGGGGGTGGGGCTTCCTCCGCGGCAAAGAGCAATAAGAAAATCGCCCGGATGTATTTTGGGGCCGGTTTTTTCCTGACGGCGCTGGTGGCCGGGATCGGTTTCGCCGCTCTGTCCATCTGGCCCTTTGGGGACAAGATCCTGCTGATCATCGACTCGCTGCACCAGTATCTGCCCTTCTACACAGATTTCCACGAAAAGCTTGTGAACAGCGAATCTTTCCTGTATTCGTTTTCGGGAGGGCTGGGATACAATTTCTGGTCTACCTACGCATATTATATGGCGAGTCCTCTGAATTTTCTGATGGCGTTTATCCCAACGGAAAATGTCTGCGATTTCATGGATCTGATGATCCTGTTGAAGATCGGTCTGTGCGGCGGATGTTTCTCCTGGTATCTTCATAAGCGGGATCCAAAGCGGAAATATCTTCCGGTGGTGTTTGGCATGGCTTATGGCCTCAGTAACTTTGTCATAGGCTATTATTTCAACCTCATGTGGCTGGACAGCGTGGCGATGCTGCCGCTGCTTATGCTGGGGATCGAGCGCATCGTGCAGGGCAGAGACGGGCGGCTTTTCGGCCTGGCTTTGTTTTATGGACTGTGGTGCAATTACTATATCGGATTTATGCTCTGTATCTTTTCCTGCCTGTACTTTCTGGTGCGCTGGATCTCCCGGGAGGCCGGAGCCGTCACCTGGAAGCGGGTGGGGAAAAGCTGCCTTTCCTTTGGATGGTACGCCCTCCTCGCGGGGGGAATGGCCGCGCTGATCCTGATTCCGGCGTTTCTTGGGCTGTCCTCCTCGGAGTCCATGCAGGGAAATACCTTTCCCACCACTGTGAAATTTTATGAGAGCCTGGGGGAGCTTCTGGAGAATCAAATGGCTTTTCTGGAACCCGTCAATATCTCCAGCAGCCAGGTGGGACTCAATGCGTACTGCGGGGTCTTTGCGGTGCTGCTGGCTGCGCTGTACCTGTTTGACGGCAGACGGAAGCTGCGGGAGCGGCTGGCCCACTATGGGCTGTGCGCCCTGCTGCTGCTGAGCTTTTCCCTTAATATACTGAATTATATCTGGCATGGCTTTCACGTACAGAACGGGCTGCCCAACCGTTTTTCTTTCCTCTATATCGCCCTGCTGCTTGTGATGGCCTATGACGCTCTTGGGCATCTGCGCAGCTTCCGTCTTCCGGAGCTGCTGTTTTCCTTTGCCGCTTTGGCCGCTTTCCTGATATACCGGATGCGGCTGCCGCAGCAGGAAATCGAGACGGTCGTATTTTATATTTCCCTTGGTCTGCTTCTGCTCTATTTTGGTCTGCTGCTTCTGGGGAGGTATCTGAAACGAATCCGGTATCCGGTCTTTTCCGGTATTTTGTCCCTGGTGATCCTCGCGGAGATCTCCGCAAATGCCATTTACGGGATCTACAGCGACGGCAGCGTGACCAGAAGCATCTACATCGCGGATCAGAAATCCTATCAGGCGCTGATAGAGGAGCAGGAGGACGACACGTTTTACCGCAGCGAGGTGGACCGCCAGCGGATGCGCAACGTGACCATGTTCTGCGGCGGGAATGCGCTGGTGATGTTCAATTCCACCATGCAGGAATCGGTGACCGATTTCTGCGACAGCCTGGGGATTGAAGCCCGGACCAACAAGAACGGGTATATCGGTGTGACAAAGCTGATCAATGACGTGCTGGGGATCAGATATCTGGCCTCCCCCTCAAAGAAAGCCCCCACCATGTATCAGTTTGCGTATCTGGGCGAGGACGGGGAGCTGGCCCTGTACGAAAATGACAACGCCCTTTCCATTGGATTTATGGTAAAGGATGATATCATGGACTGGGACATTGAAGCCATGGAGCCCCTGGAGGTCCAGAACAGCTTCGTGGAGCTCGCCACCGGCCTGGAACCGATCTTTGCCCTGGACCGGACCATCGATATGGAGGACGGGGGGACCTACGGCATACGGATTCCGGAGAATAAGCAGGTCTATCTGTGCATCGACACCAGAGTGGAGAAAATCGAACTGACTACGCCGGAATACTCGAAGGACTTCAGCGACTACACGGATCACCTGTATGTGATCAACGGCACGGAGGAGGACGACACGGCGGAATTTACCGTGGAACTGAAATCCGGGCAGTCCGTCGTGGAGGCTGAAGTCTACACCTGTGCCAACGACGCTTATCAGGAAGTGATCGACAAGCTTTCCGGGAGCCAGCTTACGGATGTGAAAGCGGAGGGAAACCGGGTGAGCGGAACGCTGGACGCGAAGGAGGAGGGGACGCTGCTGCTGACGATCCCCTACGATACTGGCTGGGAGATCACGGTGGACGGCCAACGGACGCAGGCTTATACTGTGGGGGAAGCGCTGACCGGGATTCATCTCGACGCCGGGACCCATGAAATTAAGATGAAATATACGCCTCCGGGCCTTTGGGTGGGCAGCGCGGTCACTTTGCTCTGTGTGATTCTGTTCCTGCTGTCGGGAGTATGGGGCAGACGCCATCCGGACTGGTTTGAGAGGGACAATAAGGAGACAGGAGATATGAAGATTCAGCTATCAGATAAAGCCAATCAGATTGAGGCGGGCATCTTTGCCGTATTAAATGAAAAGAAGAATGAGCTGGAGGCCCAGGGAAGAACGATTTACAATCTTTCTGTGGGGACACCGGATTTCCGGCCGGCGCAGCACATCATGGATGCGGTGAGCGAGGCGGCGAAGAACCCGGAGAATTACAAATATGCGCTGGTGGAGCTGCCCCAGCTTCTGGAAGCTGCCCAGGCGTTCTTTAAGAGACGTTTTGATCTTGAACTCGCCACGGATGAGATCATGGCGCTGTACGGGTCGCAGGAGGGCATGACGCACATCGCCTGGGCGCTCTGCAATCCCGGCGATCTGGTGCTGGCGCCAAATCCCGGCTATCCGATCTTCCGCATCGGGCCGCAGCTCTGCGACGCCAGGATATGGGAATATCCCCTGTACGCCAGGGATGGATTCCTGCCGGATCTTGCGGCGATCCCAAAGGAGATCGCCAGGGACGCGAAATTCATGGTAGTCAGCTATCCTGGTAATCCCTGCTGCAGGGTGGCTCCGGATGCGTTTTATGAGGAACTGATCGCCTTTGCGAAGAAGAATCAGATTGTTATTCTCCATGATAACGCCTACGCGGATCTTGTGTTTGGCAGGCAGGGCGGCTCTTTTCTGAGTTATGAGGGGGCGAAGGAGGTGGGCATCGAGTTCTACTCTCTGTCCAAGACCTTCAATTACACGGGAGCCAGAGTCTCCTTTGCCATAGGCAACAGCCAGATCATCCGGAAGTTCCGGGCGCTGCGCACGCAGTTTGATTACGGGACTTTTCTTCCCGTGCAGTACGGCGCCATCGCTGCGCTGACCGGACCATTCGACGGGGTGCTCCGGCAGTGCGCAGAGTATGAAGAGCGCAACCGGACGCTGTGCGGCGGCCTGCGAAAGATCGGCTGGGACGTGCCGGACAGCGAGGGAACCATGTTTGTGTGGGCGCCGCTTCCGGAGGGTTATACGGATTCAGAGAAATTCGCCATGGAACTGATGGAGAAGACCGGCGTCATCTGTGTGCCGGGTACCAGCTTCGGAAGCCTGGGCGAGGGATATGTGCGCATGGCGCTGGTGCTGCCGCCGGAAAAGCTGAAAGAGGCGGTGGCGAGCATCGCGGCCAGCGGAATGCTGAAAAAACAGGATTAAAAGGAGAGCATAAATGCAGACTTTAGTGGAGCGGCTGCGCAGGGCGGCCGGCCGGGAGGCGGTGCTGGAACAGGAGAGCATGAAAAAACACACCACTTTCCGCATCGGCGGGCCTGCGGATGTTTTTGTGATGCCGGATACAGAGGAAAAGGCAGCGGAGGCGATCCGGATCTGCCGGGATCTGAACGCCCCGTTTTATGTGGTGGGCAACGGGAGCAATCTTCTGGTATCGGATCAGGGCTATCGCGGTGTGATCGTCCAGATCTGTAAGAATCTCAGTGAGATCGAAGCGGAAGGAAGCAGGATCCGCGCCCAGGCCGGGGCTGCGCTCTCGGGGATCGCCCGGAAAGCGCTCGCTGAGGGACTGACCGGGTTTGAATTTGCCTCGGGGATTCCGGGTACCGTCGGCGGGGCGGCGGTTATGAACGCCGGAGCCTACGGCGCAGAGCTGAAGGACGTGCTGAGAGAGGTTACGGTTCTCACTTTGGAGGGAGAGATACTGCGCGTTCCGGCCCGGGAGCTGGAACTTGGTTACCGCCACAGCGTGATTCCGGAACGGGAGTGGACGGTCCTGGGGGCGGAACTGGAACTGCAGCCGGGGGATCCGGGGCAGATACGCGCCCGGATGGAGGAGCTCAGGGAAAAGCGGGTGTCCCGGCAGCCTCTGGATCTGCCCAGCGCGGGCAGTACCTTCAAGCGGCCGGAGGGTTATTTTGCCGGGAAGCTGATCATGGACGCCGGGCTTCGGGGTTTTACGGTAGGCGGCGCCCAGGTCTCCGGGAAGCACTGCGGTTTCGTGGTGAACCGGGGCGAGGCCACGGCCGATGACGTGCGGACGCTGATCTGTGAGGTTACGGCCCGGGTGCGGGAGCAGTTTGGCGTAACCCTGGAGCCGGAAGTAAAAATGCTGGGATTTGAATGAGAAGATAAGGCGCCAAAGCGCCTTGCCCGGGCCAGCAGCTGGGAAACCGGGCTATTGCGGCCCGTAAAAGATAAAGCAGGGGGAGACGCCATGTCATTTTCAGGTACTGTAAAAGAGGAGCTTTCGTATATCACATCGGAGGCCAGGCACTGCAACCTGGCGGAGCTCGCAGCCATGGCCGGTATGTGCGGGGCGGTCTGCATATCCGCGCAGGGGCGCTGGCGGATAAGAATTCGCACTGAAAACGTTACCGTAGCAAGAAAGTGCTTTACATTATTGAAAAAAACATTTAATATAAGTAGTGATGTTTCCCTGCTCATACATAAAGGCAGCAAAAAGAGCAGTCAGATATACACAGTGCTGGTAAAGGACCATGAAGCAGTCCTGCGTATCCTCCATGCCCTCAAGCTTCTGGATGCGAACGGCGAGGTAGCCGAACAGGTATCCCCCGCAAATCCGCTTCTGGTACAGCGGTCATGCTGCAGGCGGGCGTTTATCAGGGGCGCATTTCTGGTGGCGGGTTCCATCAGCAATCCCGAAAGGTTTTATCATTTCGAGATCGTCTGTATGTCCATGGAACGTGCGGCGCAGCTGCAGGCGCTGATCCACAGCTTTGGCCCGGATGCCAAAATTGTACAGCGTAAAAAGCATTATATTGTGTATATTAAAGAGGGAGCACAGATTGTTGATATGCTGAACATTATGGGAGCGCACGTCTCCCTGATGGATCTGGAGAACATCCGGATCGTCCGGGATGTGCGCAACAATGTAAACCGCAAGGTAAACTGCGAGGCAGCCAATATCAACAAAACCGTGAATGCAGCGGTAAGACAGATGGAGGATATCCGTTATCTCAAGGCAGCGGGAGGTTTTTCAAAGCTGCCGGGCGGCCTTGCGGATATCGCCATTCTTCGACTGGCCCACCCGGACGCGTCGCTGAAGGAGCTGGGGGAGATGCTGCAGCCCCCGGTGGGAAAATCCGGCGTGAATCACCGTCTGAGGAAGATCAGTCAGTTGGCGGAGGAGTTAAGGCAAAGCAAGGAGGAATTTAATTATGACCAAGAGAGAAATCACGATTCAGCTTCCTAGTGGACTGGAGGCAAGACCTGTCGCGCTGTTGGTCCAGGTAGCCAGCCAGTATACCAGCGAGATCCATGTAGAGAGTGAAGGAAGAACGGTCAATGCGAAGAGTATTATGGGGATGATGACCCTGGGACTGGCTTCCGGAGAAAAGGTCGTGGTGACCGCGGAGGGCGCAGACGAAGAAGCTGCGGTTCAGAACATAGAAGAGTATTTGAGTGCCAGGCACTAAATCAGACAGAGAAAGGGGAGGGCATTCCGGAGCGGGGTGCCCTTTTTTATATCATAGCAAAGAACCCGGGAACGGATGCGGGAAGCAGGACATACGATAAAGACTGAGAAGGGACAGGCGCCGATGAGACGGACAGAAGCGAGAGAACGCCTTTATGCGGCGGGGGATCCGGAATATAAAGCGTTCAGCGATAAGATTACAAACTGCGATACGGCGCCCAGCATAGGCGTGCGGGTTCCCCGGATACGGCAGATCGCCAGGGAGATTGCAAAGGACGGCTGGGAGGAATTTCTGGAGGACATGGAAGCGGCCCCGGCGGACGCACCATTGCCTCTTATGCAGGAGGAACATATGCTCCAGGGAATGGTTACAGGCCTGGCGCGGATGGAGGACGGGGCCAGAGTGAGGCACTTGGATGGGTGGATCCCCGGCGTGCTCTCCTGGGCGGACTGTGACACCAGCGTGTCCGATTTCAAATTTATGAAAAAGAATCAGGAGTTCTGGTTTACATATCTGACCGGCCATCTGCCGTCGGGACGGGAGTTTCAGGTGCGCTGCGCCCTGGTGGGGCTGATGGACTATTTTATCAACGACAGGTACATCGACCGGGTGCTGGAGATTTTCGGAGCCACGGATCCGGCGGACGCGTTTTATGTGAAAATGGCCCGGGCCTGGGCGCTTTCGGTCTGCTTTGTGAAATACAGGGAGAAGACGCTGCCGGTCTTTGAGGAGGGAAACCTGGATCCCTGGGTTTTGAACAAGGCGATACAGAAGTGCAGGGAGTCTTACCGGGTTTCGGCGGAAGATAAGGAGTATCTGAAGACATGCAAAGTTACAGGACGTTAAAATATTCCTTTGCGGCGTCTTTGCCGGTGATGGCGGGCTACGTGGTGCTGGGGATCGGGTTTGGCGTGCTGCTGCAGGATAAGGGATACGCATGGTGGTGGGCGACGCTGATGGGCGTGACCATCTATGCCGGATCCATGCAGTATGTGGCCGTGGATCTCCTGGCCGGGGGCGCTTCCATAGCGGCGACGCTGCTGATGACGCTGATGGTGAATATCCGTCATCTGTTCTATGGGATCACCATGCTTGAAAAGTACAACGGCGCCGGAAAGATGAAACCCTATCTGATCTTTTCTCTGACAGACGAGACGTTCTCCCTGGTCTGCTCCCCGGAAATCCCGGAGGGCGTGGATGAAAAGCGGTTTTATTTTTATGTGTCCCTGATGAATCAGTGCTACTGGGTATTGGGATGCAGCATTGGAGCGCTGGCAGGGGCGACGCTGAATTTCAACTCTCAGGGGATTGATTTCGCGATGACCGCGCTGTTCGTGGTGATCTTTGTGGAGCAGTGGGAGAAGACAGGGCAGCACCTCCCCGCGCTTACGGGAGTGGCAATTTCCGTGGCGTGCAGGCTGCTCTTTGGGGCGGATAATTTTCTGATTCCGTCTATGCTTGGAATTACGGCGGCGCTGTTCCTGGAGAAAGCATTTCTGCAGGAAGGAGGCGGGGCGGATGACTAGCCCGGGATACTCGCTCCTTCTGATCGCCGTTATGGCGGGGGTGACGGCGCTGATCCGGTTCCTGCCCTTTCTGGTGTTCCGCAGGGGGACGCCGGGGCCGGTCCTGTTTCTGGGGAATGTCCTTCCCTGCGCGATTATGGGAATGCTTGTGGTGTACTGCCTGAAGAATATTTCCCTGGCGGGGGCGGATCACGGCCTGCCGGAGATTCTTGCGGTGACTGCGGTGGCGCTGCTTCACAAATGGCGGCATAACACTCTTTTGTCGATCGCGGCGGGAACGGCGCTTTATATGATACTGGTGCAGATAATTTTTGTTTAAATAACTGGATATGGAAAAGGAGAACAGTGAGATGACAAAACCGGTTTTGGTAGTGATGGCAGCAGGGATGGGGAGCCGCTACGGCGGACTGAAGCAGATCGACCCCATTGATGAGTATGGCAACAATATTATGGATTTTTCCATATATGACGCGCTTCGCGCCGGTTTTCGCAAAGTCGTGTTTATTATAAAAAAGGAGGATGAAACGGCTTTCCGGGAGGCAATCGGCGACCGCATATCCGGACATATTGAGACTGCCTATGTGTTCCAGAAACTGAACGATCTCCCGGAGGGATTTGAAGTGCCGCAGGGCAGAGTGAAGCCCTGGGGTACGGGGCAGGCGGTTATGAGCTGCAGGGACGTGGTAAAAGGTCCCTTTGCCGTTATAAATGCGGACGATTATTACGGAAGCAGGGCCTTCCAGATGGCCTATGATTTCCTGACCGTGCAGCAGGACGATGAGCGCTACCGCTATATGATGGTCGGTTATCAGCTTGAGAACACGCTGACGGAAAATGGCCATGTGGCCAGAGGCGTATGCGTGACGGACGGGAACGGATATCTCCAGAAGATCCATGAACGCACCCACATTGAGCGGCGGGGCTCTGAGACCGCTTACACGGAGGATGGGGGAAAGACCTGGACGGTCATTCCCGAAGGCAGCACCGTCTCCATGAATATGTGGGGGTTTTCCGAGAGCATCCTCGGGGAGCTGTCCCGGCGTTTCCGTGTGTTCCTGCAGGAGAATCTCGAAAAGAATCCGCAGAAATGCGAGTATTTCCTGCCCTTTGTGGTGGATGAACTGCTGCTGGAGGACCGGGCCACGGTCCGTGTATTAAAGTCTCAGGATAAGTGGTACGGCGTGACCTATAAGGAGGACAAGCCCAAGGTGACGGCGGCGGTTCGCACCCTCAAGGAGCAGGGCCTGTATCCGGAGAAGTTATGGGAATAAAATTTCCGGACGATTCGGAGCAAAGTATTTAGAACGGGAGGAGACAGGGCATGACTTTACAGCAGTTACGATACGTGATCACTGCGGCGGATTCCCAGTCGCTGAACAAGGCGGCCCGGAAACTGTTTATCTCCCAGCCCAGCCTTTCCGGAGCGATCCATGAGCTGGAGGCAGAGACCGGGGTGGAACTTTTCCGCAGGAGCAGTAAGGGAATTTCCCTCACTCCAGAGGGGGAGGAATTTCTTGGATACGCCCGGCAGATCACCGACCAGTACCAGCTGCTGGAGGAGCGGTTTATCGCGCAGAAAAATGTAAAGAAACGCTTCAGCGTGTCCATGCAGCACTATACCTTTGCGGTCAGGGCTTTTATTGAACTTGTGCAGCGTTTCGGGATGGAGGAATACGATTTTGCTGTCTATGAGACGAAGACTGCCGAGGTAATCGAGAACGTAAAGAGCTTCAAGAGCGAGCTGGGCGTGCTTTATGAGAGCGGGTTTAATCAGAAGGTGCTGGAAAAACTGCTGCGCGAGAAGGAACTGGAATTCCACGAGCTGTTCTCCTGCGGCGTGTACGTCTATATGTGGAAGGATCATCCTCTTGCGGACAGCAAATGCATCCGTATGGAGGAATTGGAACCCTATCCCTGCCTTGCTTTTGACCAGGGGGCCAACATTTCCTTTTATCTGGCGGAGGAGATGTTCAGCACCCACGATTACAAAAAGATCATCCGGGCCTGCGACCGCGCCACGCTTCTGAATCTCATGGTGGGTCTGGACGCCTATACGCTGTGCTGCGGCATTATCTGTGAGGAACTGAACGGCGGCGGGTACGTGGCGGTGCCTCTGGACACGGAGGAGAAAATGCGGATCGGCTACATCGCCCGCAGGGGGATGTCCATCAGTCCCCTGGGGGAACAGTATCTGGAGGAGATGCGGAAATACCGGGAGTACCTTCTGTGAGAGATTAAAACGGGACGCCGTATTAATAGGCGCTGCGGCTTTGGCAGCACCCGTTGATACGGCGGCTCTTTTCGTGTACTTTAGTTCTCTGCGGCGGCCACGGCGTACTCCGTAGTCACCAGATCCTCATAGGGAACCCGTTCTTCCAGTTCTCCGGCGCTCTCCAGGATATCCTGCAGCAGTTCAAAACTCTCTTTCTCAAAGACCAGATCTTCTTTCCAGGTATCCTGCCTGTAATAGCGGGCCACGATCGTAGTGATTGTCTCAATGTCCGTCTCCGTAAACTGAGGCGCGATGGTTCCGGCAATCTCCTCTGGCGTGTGGCTGTTTACGTAATCCATCCCCTTTTGCAGGGCGTTGGCAAAAGCCTGGATCAGCCCGGGATGCTCCTCGATGTAGCCGGGCCTGGCACAGTATGCCGTGTAGGGAACGTAGCCGGAATCCGTGCCCAGGGAGGCTACCACATAGCCCACGCCCTCCTGCTCCAGAGTTGTCGCGCCCGGCTCAAATTCTACCGTGAACTCTCCCTGGCCGCCGGAAAACGCCGCGGCTGTGGAGCCGAAGTCGATGGACTGGTCAATGTTCACATCGGCAGGGTTGATGCCGTTCTGGTTCAGAATATACTCAAACATCATCTCCGGCATACCGCCTTTTCGTCCCCCCAGCACATCCCTGCCAATCAAAGCCTCCCAGGTAAAGTCCGGCAGTTCCTCTCTTGCCACGAGGAAGTTCCCCGCACGCTGGGTAAGCTGCGCGAAGTTCACAGGGGCGTCCTTGGCGCCGCCGCTGTAGGTGTAGATGGACGCCTCAGATCCCATAAATCCGATGTCCGCCTCGCCGGAGAGCAGGGCGGTCATGGTTTTGTCGGCGCCGAAACCGCACACCAGCTCCAGGTCGATGCCCTCCTCCTCAAAGTATCCCAGCTCAATGGCTGCGTACTGGGGCGCGTAGAAGATGGAGTGGGCTACTTCATTCAGGGTCACTTTTTCCAGCCCCTGGCCGGATTCTCCCTCGGTTGAGGCGTAGGCGGTGAGCGGCAGGGCCGTCGCCGCCAGTGCGGCTGCTATCGTCAGTGACAAAAAAGCTTTTCTCATAGTCTGGTCTCCTTTTTTTCTGGCCTGCTTTACTATATGAATCCACATTTGAAATGTGACAAAACCGGCGACCGTTGCAATTTGGCCGATTTGACGCTATAATCAATGGCAATGACGAAAAAGGAGATGAGACGGAAATGAACTTTCTTCTGGATTCCCATACACATACACTGGCAAGCGGACATGCCTACAACACAATCCATGAGATGGCGCAGGCCGCCGCAGACCGGGGCCTTGAACTGCTGGCGCTGACGGAACATACCATGGCCATGCCCGGTACCTGCCATGAACTGTATTTTGCCAACCTGAAAGTGTTGCCCCGCAGGATATGCGGGATTGAGGTGCTGTTTGGGGCGGAGGCGAATATCATGGATTTTGAGGGCCGGCTGGATATGCGTCAGGAGCTGCTGGAACAGATGGACGTGGTGGTTGCCAGTTTGCATATTCCATGTATCAAAGCCGGGACAGTGGAGGAAAACACCAGGGCGCTGCTTCGGACTATGGAAAACCCCGGAGTGAATATCATCGGCCATCCCGACGACGGACGGTATCCGGTAGATTACGAGGCCGTGGTGAAGGGGGCGAAGGAACATCATGTGCTGCTGGAGCTGAACAACACTTCCCTTCGGTCGGGGGGAGGCCGTACAAATGCCAGAGCCAATGACTCGCAGATGCTGGAGCTGTGCCGGGAATATGAAGCGCCCATCATTGTGGACACGGACGCTCACTGCGCCTTTGACGTGGGAGATTTCGGCTACGCGGCGGAGTTGCTTGCGGAGCTGGATTTTCCGGAGAAGCTGGTGGTCAACCGCAGCCTTGAGGAGTACAAAAAGTACGTGAATCGTTTCAAAACACGATAGACAGTTCCGCGGCATGCCCTGCATTTTTTCCGCTTATAATTTACTTTACAACGTTAAAGTGTTGTGCTAAAATAATATTCATCATCAGGAGAATTCTGAATATGGGGGGATACCTATGAGCAAAAAAATTCATACGGAAGCGGTAGATGAATTGTTTGAAGCGATCCTGTGTCTGAAGAATAAAGAGGAATGTTATCTCTTTTTTGAGGATGTGTGTACGATCAACGAGCTTCTGTCGCTTTCCCAGCGCTTCGAGGTGGCGCATATGCTGAAGGAGAAGAAAACATACCTGGAGATTGCTGAGAAGACCGGCGCTTCCACCGCGACCATCAGCCGTGTGAACCGATCGCTGAATTACGGAAACGACGGTTATGAGATGGTGTTTTCGAGGATGAAACAGCAAAGCTAAGAGGTGATTACATAAACAGACATCGGGCGTACCGGAACACTGTGTGGCATTCGTGCTCCTTAAAGTGCCCTCTGGTTACATCTGGTTCGCATAGGCGGACGCTTCGTTTCGGCACGCCGATGTCTTGTATTGTAGAACAGTCTATTTAAGCTGGATCCGGGGGCATGGAAGGCAGCGAATCGATCATGCTCTGGATTACGCCTTTCTTCAGATAAATGTCAAAACTCAGCAGACAGATAAAGGCGTATATCTGTAAAAAATCTCTATTTTCCCCACTGCAGTCCTCAAAGGAATGGGAGGCCGTCCGGAAACTGTCCATAATATCGCGGATACTCTCGCTGATCTGATCTTTTCCCATCTCATATATTTCTGAATAAATATCCTGGATATTAAAATCATCTTCCGACTGGAAGAAACGGTCTGTCAGAGGCTTCAGGATCGCCTGAATGTCTCCCAGAGGCAGGAAACTTTTAAAATAATAAATGAAGATCAGCACAAGCATATGCTCCCGGGAATAGCGTTTCTTTTCCGGCGGAGGCAGCAATTTGTTCTTGGCATAATTATTGATCATGGTCTTGGTGAAGATTTTGTCGTCCTCATGCCGCTTGGAATGCTGCAGACGGTCATTCATAAAGCCCAGCACCTGATCCATGTACAGATCGATGTCCGGAATATCCCCGGGGCGGATGTGATCCGTGTTGCCCATATGGTCGAGAATGTCGCGGAGCATTTTTGTGTATTCCTGTTTCATGTCAGCCTCCTTTGGAACGGATTTTACCTGCCGGGTTGTGAACTGCCTTCTCATAACTTATATTATATAGTTTTTAAAACCAGATGACAAGTAAAACTTCCGCTGAAATTGTTCTTGCAGTCGTTCCCGGTATCGGGTACAATAAAGAAACAGTGTACTATAGGATTTCGGAACTGCGGGAGGCGCCAGAATGCGGAGTATGGAATTTAAGATGGAACGGGAAGGGCTGGTAAAACCCGGCGATCGGGTGAGCGTGTCGGAGGGCGTCCTGCCGTCCAGCTGGTATTACACCATTGAACCGGCTATTGCCATGTCGGCCAATTACCCGAACCGGGAGAGGCTGAAGGTGTTTGAAGGCGTGGTGACGGAGGTGCGCACGGACGAGAGCGGGTACACGGTGGTGGCGGAGTTCCCGGAGTGATCATACCGGTACGGATTCATAGATGGGACGATGAACACAGAAACAGGACGGAAATAAAATGAGTACATATGATTCTTTAAATCCAGAGCAGCAGGAGGCAGTGTTTCATTATGAGGGGCCTCTGCTGATCCTGGCGGGGGCAGGCTCCGGAAAGACCAGGGTGCTGACCCACCGGATCGCCTGGCTGATCGAGGAAAAGGGGATCGATCCCTGGAATATCATGGCCATCACCTTTACGAACAAGGCTGCCGGAGAGATGCGGGAACGGGTGGAAAAGATGCTGGATTACCGGTCCACGCAGGTCTGGGTGTCCACGTTTCACAGCACCTGTGTGCGGATCCTCCGCAGGTATATTGACAGGATCGGTTTTGGAAACAGCTTTACGATTTATGACGGGGATGACCAGAAATCCGTCATAAAGGAGGTCTGTAAGCGGCTGAATGTGGACACGAAGCTCTATAAGGAACGGGCCCTTATGAGCGCCATTTCTGCGGCTAAGGATGAACTGATCGGACCGGAGGAGTATGCGGTCAAAGCCCAGGCGGATCTGCGGCTGCGGAAAGTGGCCCAGGTGTACACGGAATATCAGCGCCAGCTCAAAAGCTGCAATGCGCTGGATTTTGATGATCTGATCTGCAAGACGGTAGAGCTTTTCCAGGATTGTCCGGAGGTACTGAAGCAGTATCAGGAGCGGTTTCGGTTTATTATGGTGGACGAATATCAGGACACCAACACGGCCCAGTTTCAGCTGGTCAGCATGCTGGCGTCCAAATACCGCAATCTCTGTGTGGTTGGGGACGACGATCAGTCCATCTACAAATTCCGGGGGGCCAACATCGGGAATATTCTGAATTTTGAGCACTTTTTCCCGGATGCCCGGGTGATCCGGCTGGAACAGAATTACCGCTCCACCCAGAATATTCTGGACACGGCCAACGAGGTAATCCGGCATAATCAGGGCCGGAAGGAAAAACAGCTGTGGACCGTCAACGGAACAGGAGCTCAGGTAAAATTCTGCCAGTTTATGAATGCTTACGAGGAAGCGGAATATGTGGCCGGCACTATCAGCGGGCAGGTGCGCCGGGGCGCATGGAAATACGGCGACTGCGCGATCCTTTACCGCACCAACGCCCAGTCCCGGATGTTTGAGGAGAAATTTCTGCTGGCGAACATCCCGTACAAGATCGTAGGCGGCGTAAATTTCTATGCCAGAAAGGAAATCAAGGATGTCCTGGCATATCTGAAGACGATTGCCAACGGGCAGGACGATCTGGCGGTCCGCCGCATCATCAATGTCCCGAGACGGGGGATTGGCATGACCACCATTTCGAAGGTTCAGAATTGCGCGCTGGAGCATGGGATCAGCTTTTATGACGCGCTGGGTATGGCAAACGGTATTCCGGGGATCGGGAGAAGCGCCGCGAAGCTTCAGAGCTTCGTGAGCATGATTCAGACGCTGCGAAGCAAAGAAGAATTTTATTCTGTGAAGGAACTGATCGAGGACGTGCTGGAAACCACCGGTTATGTGGCGGACCTGGAAGCCGAGGGTACGGATGAAGCCGACGAGCGGATCGCCAACATTGACGAACTGTTAAACAAGGCGGCGGCCTATGATGAGGAAAACGACAGGGAAAACGATGAAGAGAATCATGGTACGGCTCACGGCCTTGCGGGCTTCCTGGAGGAAGTGGCGCTGGTGGCCGATATCGACGAACTGGAGGAGGATCCGGACCACGTACTGATGATGACCCTCCACAGCGCCAAGGGGCTGGAATTTCCGGTGGTATTCATGGTGGGCATGGAGGACGGAATGTTTCCCAGCTATATGAGCATCGGCGCGGAGGATCCTCTGGAACTGGAGGAAGAGCGGCGGCTGTGCTATGTGGGCATTACCAGAGCCATGCGGGAGCTTTATTTTACATCCGCCCGTCAGCGCATGGTGCGGGGAGAGATGCATTTCAATAAGGTATCGCGGTTTGTGGAGGATATTCCGGAGGAACTGCTTGCCAGGGAGGAGCGGGTGCGGGAGCCGCAGCCGTCTCACAGGATCGTGCAGCGGCCCAATCAGCAGGCCAGGGAGGTATTTCACTCAAAAGTCTATGAATCCAGGCAGTTTCAGGTGAAAAAGGCGGATTCTCTGGAATATGATGTGGGAGACCGGGTGCGGCATATCAAGTTCGGAGCGGGTACGGTAAAGAACATCGCCGAAGGCGGCCGGGATTACGAGGTGACGGTGGAATTTGACCGCGTGGGCGTTAAAAAGATGTTCGCATCCTTCGCGAAGCTGGAGAAGATGGAGGAATGACCGGTATCACAGCACATATGGAGGAAAAACAGAATGAGAAAAATTACGGATGAAATACTGAATGAGGTGATCGGGGCATATGCGTTTCAGGGTACGCTGATTTCGGACGGCCTGTTTGGAAACGGCCATATCAACGATACCCTTGTCCTGAACTATGAGATCGGGAAAATGGGCCGTATGAAGGTGATCCTCCAGAGAATCAACCGGGAAGTATTTCACGATCCGGAGAAGGTGATGGAGAATCTGGTAGGCGTGACCGGGTTTCTCCGGCACAGGATCGAGGAGCGGGGCGGCGATCCGTTAAGAGAGACGCTGAACGTGATCCCAACCGGAGAGGGCGCTTCCTTTTACCGGGATTCCCAGGGGGAATACTGGCGCGCCTTCGTCTTTATTACGGATGCGAGCTGCTATGATCTGATCCAGAATAAACAGGAGTTCTATGAGATCGGCCTGGCGTTTGGAAATTTTCAGGCGATGCTGGCGGAGTATCCGGCAGGAAGCCTGCATGAGACCATTGCGGGATTTCACGACACCAGAAGCCGGTTTGCCGCGTTTAAAAAGGCGGTGGAGGAGGACGTTGCGGGCAGAGCGGATGAGGCCCGCGCCGAGATTGACTTCGTGCTCGCAAGGGAGGACGTGGCAAATTATTTTTCAGAACGGCTGGACCGCGGGGAACTGACTCTTCGGGTGACTCATAACGATACAAAGATCAACAACATCATGATCGACAACCGGACGGGGAAAGCCATCTGCGTCATTGATCTTGACACGGTCATGCCCGGCCTTGTCATGTATGACTTTGGCGATGCCATCCGCTTCGGGGCCAGCACGGCGGCGGAGGACGAGAAGGATCTGGACAAAGTGGCCTGCGACATGGAATTGTATGAACTGTTTACAAAGGGGTTTCTTGCGGGCTGCGACGGCCGCCTGACGCCGGAGGAGATCGCGCTTCTGCCCATGGGAGCCAAGGTTATGACCTATGAGTGCGGTATGCGCTTCCTGACTGACTATCTTCAGGGTGATGTATACTTCAAAATCCACAGGCCGGAGCACAATCTGGACCGCTGCCGCACCCAGTTCAAGCTTGTGGCGGATATGGAAAAGAAGTGGGAGCAGATGCGGGAGATCGTTTCAAAATATGTATAGCCGGAGATATCTTTTGGACTGTGTTTTTGTTCTATATTAAAAGGAAAGTCCGGCGACTTTAGAAAATTTTTATAGTAAAATTTCAAAGGCTGTGATATCTCAAGTTTGGAAGCAAAATCGCTGCAATCCTGATAAAATAATGGACTGCAGC
>CAZQAB010000005.1:0-120018 GCA_964591265.1 uncultured Lachnospiraceae bacterium | reverse complement strand
TGCTTCTTGCACTGGCGTCAGGCAGCCAGCTCACCCCGGCAGATATGGACGAACTGCATAAAACCCTGGATCAGCTTGCGGAAGCTGTGGACAATCCGGAGCATTAACAGCGAACCTTTGCGGTGTTCCGCTGATCAAAATGAAAGGGGTGGATAAAAGAATGAAGCTGTATATAGAACTGATTTCAGCCGTTTCTCTGACTGGCACAATACCATTTTGCGTATACCTTTTATTCAGGAAACGCTTTGATACTAAAATAAGCGCGGCATTCCAATATAACATAATGAAACTCTTACTCTTTTGTTTTATTATTCCGTTCTCTCTTTTGAAAAGCCTTGCTGTAAGCAGCATTTTCCCCCGGCTTTCGCTTGTCTTTGATGAATATATCTATCTGGACAATAAAATTATTCAAACCTCAAATGGTTTTCACCTGCAGCCTCAGGGGGGATTCTATAAAGCGCTGCTTCTCGTATGGCTTATTGCTTTATCCTGCGTTGCCGCCTATTATATTTCCTGCTATCTTTATTTTCGGTATAAAATCCTACATTGCTTAGAGCCTGATACCCTAAATCAAAAAGAGTTTACGATCCAAAAAAAGCAGCTGGGCCTGAATCCCACTATATCCCTTTTATACTGCGACGAAGCAGTTTCACCTTTTACATATGGTTTTTTTCACCCCTGTGTGGTCATCACATCGATTGTGCCGAAGGACGCGGTTCCCATGGTTATCCGGCACGAATTACAGCACATCAGATCCCATGATTTTTTGTGGCGGGCCGCTGCCTTTGCCGTGGTTCTGATCCACTGCTGGAATCCTTTTATTTATTTGTTCTGGAAGGAATTCTGTGAAATCCAGGAGATTGCGTGTGACGCAAAAACAACCGCGCCGTTTTCCCCGGGCGAAATACGGCTTTATGGCTACTCCATGCTGGATATTGCCACATCCGTCCGGAAATACCCCTCTCCTATAATCCGGTTAGCGGATAAGGACAGAAAATCTGCCTATCGGAGGATTACACGTCTGAGTACGTCTCTCCACCGGAAAAGTATTTTTATAAGTATTTTCCTGTTTTTTTCCTGCCTGATCGGATTCTGCATGCCTGTAATGGCCTGTTCGCCGGAAATTGTCTATTTGGGAGAGGGGAACGATGATCTGGCGTCCGGCGATTGGATTTATATGGAATCAGTAAATGACGATACGGCCGTTCCCATTTGCCCTGAAGATGAACTTTACTTCCAATACAGTGACCAATACCTCCTTTTTGATGACGGGACAATCCTTGCTTATCCCATCAGCGCTTCATCCTATAGTCAGGAGCGGGCAGCCTGCACACACACCTGGCAGAATGTTACCTTAAAGCAGCACCAATATGAGGGCGAAGGATGTACCGTATACACATATAGCGCGGCCGTATGTACAAAATGCGGGAAAATAAAAAACAAAAAGTTAATCAGCAAAGTCTATTATGCCGTATGCCCCCATTAAACAATGGCGGACTTTTGCCCTGTCGGAATATTCCGCAGGATATGATCGATAAACTACGGCTATGGAATCAATCCGACATAGAACTTGCCGGAGATTTTATAGAACTTCTTGTAGAAAGAAACAGAAAAAATCATACGTCAGACACTTATGTGCCATTGTAATCAATATGGTACGTTTTCTTATAGCTGATATATTACTGACCAAAATTGTTATATAATTGTCTTTTCATACGCATTTTTTGCATTTGAATATTCTATATGATATGCTATATATAAATCTTATAGAAAGTTCAGAAAAAATGCGTATTTTAATTTGTGACGACAATGTTTTTATGATAGAGCAATTACAGAAATATATTGAAGCCTACTTTGAATTAAATCATATTAAGTGTCCGGAATTAATCTCATTTACAAGCGGAGAAGCCTTATTAGCTGACAAAGGAGAGAAAGACCTCGTTTTCCTGGATATTGAAATGCCTGGTATGAATGGGATCTATGTCGGCAATGAACTGAAAAAGGCAAACGGAACTGTCATTATTTTTGTGGTGACCTCTTACTCGGAATATCTGGATGAAGCCATGCGGTTTCATGTATTCCGTTATTTATCTAAGCCGTTGGACAAACAGCGCTTTTTCCGGAATATGAATGATGCTCTGTCTTATTACAATAACATGACGGCCAAAATCCCTGTGGAAACCCGGCAGGGTGTATCCACTGTACCGGCTTCACAAATCATTGCTGTAGAGGCACAGGGAAGAAAAGTAATTGTTCATACCATCAAACAGGATTTTGATTCCATACATAACATGAATTACTGGCTGGAGCAGCTCCCAAAAAACAGCTTTTTCCAGACACATCGCAGCTTTATTGTCAACTTTGAGCATATAACAGATTTTGACCATACTACCATCCAGTTTAGGAATCAATCCTTTACGGCATACCTGACCCGCAGGAAGTACAGTTCCTTCAAAAACGCATACCTTTTATATCTGGAAAGCACGAGGTAACACAAATGACACAGTCTTTTTTACTCTTATTCAGTTTTTTCATAGAAGCTATTATTATGTGGCAATATACTTCTAACCTTTTTGTCCCCTTACATTCGCTCCAGACGCGGCTGGCATTATTGAGCATCCTTTATACGATACTCTTTCTTTTGTCGCTGTTTGGAAATATCGTTCTCAACATAGCGGCTTATTTTCTGGTAAATTCTGCCTTTCTCTTTACACAATTTAAATTGAAATTACCTCTGGCATTATTTTATTCTGCCATCCTTACCGCAATCATGGGCATTTCAGAACTTGCCATTTTGGGGATTACATCATGGTTTGCCCCCGGCTTTATCACGAATGCCGGTATCGGCCTTATTTTTTTTACCGTATTCAGCAAAATTATATTTTTTGCGATTATTTACCTTTTGTCCCATTTATTTAAGGGAAAATATGTAGACCAGGAGCATTTTGACCGTACCGATCTTTTACTGATGGTAATTCCTGTTTCCTCCATCTTTATTATGTTCACGTTCCTTACCATCGGTAAAACCCCGGCTTTTGTTGCACCGGTTACTACTATGACCATGATAACGATAAGCGCCCTTTTCCTTCTATTAATCAACCTTCTGGTGATTGGAATAAAACAGTACAACCAGAAAAAAAGCATGGAGTTTACCGATATGCAGTTGTTGCTCCAAAAGGAATCCGATTCTGTGGAATACTATGAAATGCTTCTTTCTCAAAATGAAAACCAGAGTATCCTGATCCATGACATCAAAAAGCATCTGCAATCCATTGAATTGCTGAACGAAAAAAACGAACCCGATAAGATAAGCGCCTATATCCATCAGCTCATGGATTCTTCTGTTTTAAAAGAGACTTCACGGATCTGTGATAATGAAATGCTAAACGCGATACTTTGCCGTTACATACGGCAATGCAGCGAAAAGGGGATTGATTTTCATGCAGACATCCGGAGCGGCTCCATCCAGAATATTTATCCCTACGACCTGACTTCGCTATTCTGCAATCTATTGGATAATGCCCTGGAAGCGGCTGAAAGTATCCCCGGATCTTTTATTGAGCTCTCGGTACAGAAGAAAGCAGATGCGCCTTTTATTGTCATCATTGTAATCAATTCCTGCCACAGTAATCCGCTGAATGAACAGGGGGAGCTTATTATCTCCCATAAATCAGACAAAGGAAAACATGGATTTGGTATCAGAAGTATAAAAAAAGTCGTCAGGCAGTATCAGGGGAATCTGCAAATGTATTATGATAATGCTACTGCCACGTTCCATACCATCATAACACTGAAACAAAAAATCTTCGGTTGAAATGGAAGTCTTTCCGGCAGGTTTATTTTAATGTCTGGGGAATGGGGAAAAAACAGGCGCCGGCTTTTTTATCAGCCGGCGCCCTCTCTTCTTTCCTGCGCCTGATTCTGCTACTCCTCGTCGAAGGTCACGCACTCCGTCTCGTCGCAGCTGCAGGCCGCGGCGCCGGAAATGTCCACATGCCCGGCGTGGCAGACGCAGCTTGTATTGTATCTGCAGTTTACTGCCTCGCATCGGATGTCGGATTCGACGGACGGACTGCCCATGGAGCTTCTCATAGTATCCCTTTCCCGCTCCTCAAAGCTCTCGCAGCAGGTATCCTGACAGGCTCTGGCGTCCTCGCCGCCCACCTGGATACCGCCTCTGCTGCAGTACATCGCATTGTTAAAAATACAGTTCTGTGCGGAACAAACTAATGATGGCATAATCGTACCTCCTTCTGAATAGGTCGCCGCGGCAGACGATCCGGCGTACCGGAGTCTGCCGCAGTTCCACAGGAGATAGTATCTGCGTTTCCTCAGAAAAATATACTAGTTCGTCCGCACCTCCTGGCGCATGAATCCGATGTAGGAACCGCCGAAGGCGATAAGCATCAGCGCGGCCAGGCCGGTGAGATGCGGCCACACCAGCAGCATACTCTGTCCCAGGCTCAGGTAGCCGGAGATCGCTCCCACAAGCTGGCTCATGGTCACCACGTTGACCGAGCGCACCGACGGATTCATAATGGTGGACACCGCCTCACTGTACAGATAATACGGCGAAATGCGGTTCAGGCTGTAAGTCAGATTGTAGTTGTTCAGCGTGTTCATCATCGCATTGTACTCGTCGTCGATGGGATACACCGCGTTTGCGATGATACTTGCCACCAGGCTCATAAAGATTGCGAAGAAGATCCACAGCGCGATGGACGCCAGGGCCGAGGTGGCCGAATGCCGGCAGACCACGGAAAAGAAAATGGACAGCGCCAGCCAGAACGCAATGTAAATTACGGTAAACGTCAAAAATACCAGCACCCGCAGCGCCTCCTCCCCGCTGGGCCGAATCCCGGTACAGATGACGCCGACTGCTCCCAGCGCGATCCCCATCGCATAGATGATGATTGCGATCAGCGCCGTCCCGGCCAGGAATTTCCCGATAATGATGGAATCCCGGTAGATGGGCTGGGAAACCAGACGGTTCAGCGTCCCTGCGGTGCGCTCGCTGTTGATGGCGTCAAATCCAAGCGCCAGGCCGACGATTGGCCCCAGCAGCGCAATAAAGGACATAAAGGACGGGATCGAACTGCCGCTGGAGGTGTAAAGCTTCAGGAAAAGGAAGCTGCTGTCCGATTCCACCGCATCCGCAAGGCCCGAAACCGCTCCGTACAGGCTGGCAAAGCTGGTGCCGCCGATGAGCAGCATGAGGATCAGGAAACGCTTGTTCCTCAGATGATCCGCCAGCTCCTTGCGGTACAGCGCATGGAGTCCCGTGTAGCCGCTGACCCGCTTTGTTTCCTCCTGCAAACCGTTATCCTCCGGATTCGTTTTTTGCCCTTCCTGCGAGCCACCGGAATTTTTTCTTAGTTTCCAATTTATTTTTCTCATCACTCTGCCCTGCCTTTTCAAAATAACGTCTGTAAATCTCATCCAGGTCGCCTCCGCGCTGATGCAGATGCAAAATGGAATAATTATGCTCTCCTAAAAATTTTGTGAGTTCACTGCGGATGTCGTCGGCGGAGGAAACCATCAGGCGGTTCCCTTCTCTGGCCACTTTCGTGATCCCTTTCTGCTGATAGAGGACGCCCAGCACCTTGTCGTCAAAGGGCCGCACCTCCAGCTCCAGCAAAAATCCGCCCTCCTGCCGGATCTTCTCCTCCAGCTCCGGCAGTGTGCCGCTGGCAAGAAGCCGTCCCTCCACAAAGATGCCGACCCGGTCGCACACCTGCTGAACCTGCTGCAGCTGATGGGAGGAGATCAGCACGGTCCGTCCGTCCTCCTCCGACAGCCTGCGGATCAGTTCCAGCAGCTCCCGCATACCTTCCGGATCAATGCCCAGCGTCGGCTCATCCATTACAATGATCTGGGGATCCTTCATCAGCACGTCCGCAATGCCCAGTCTCTGGCGCATCCCCTTGGAATAGGTACCGGCCTTCTGATCCGCCGCATCGGTCATGCCGACCCACTCCAGAAGGCGGTCGATCCGCTCCTCCAGCTCCTGTCCGGAAAGCCTGTTGAGTTTCCCTGTAAACCGAAGATTCTGCCGTCCGGTCATGTCCCCGTAAAATCCTACGTTATCCGGAAGATATCCCACGACGGACTTGACCTCCAGGGGATTGCGCGCACAGTTCAGGCCGTTGATCACAGCCTCCCCGGCAGTGGGCTCCGTCAGGCCGAGCAGCATCAGGATCGTGGTGGTCTTCCCGGCTCCGTTGGGCCCCAGCAGCCCGAATACCTCGCCCCTGCGAATGGACAGATTCAGATCATTGACAGCCAGCTTACTTCCATACTGCTTCGTCAGATGAGAAATCTCAATTACATTCTCTGCCATTCTTATCGTCTCCCATATTTTTTAAAGATAACCGCCAGTACGCACACCAGCGCCACAATAATCGCTGCCGCTGCAAAGCCCCAGGTGGTAGGCGTCTTGACCGATACCCGGAATTCCGCGCTGGCGCTGGTCTCGGCGGAGGCTGCGCTGATGGTGGTCATATAGTCTCCGGTGATGGAATCCTCCGTCGGCGTCACGTACGCGGTCACTTCCTTGGTGGCTCCCGCTTCCAGCGTGTCGATGGTGGATTCGCTGAAGGTTACATCCCAGTCCGTGGGAGCGGAGGAGGTGAGATTCACGTTGGTGAGATCCACATTCCCCGTATTGGTAACACTCAGGGTAACCGCAGCCTGCCTGTTGGCGTATGCGTCAAAGCTCAGCCGCTGGTCAGGGGTGGAAAGGGCCAGACTGTATGTACCTGTGATACTGACAGAAAGATCCGCCTTCAGCGTATCGTTTGATGAGATCGCGCTGAGGGATATATCATAGTCCCCCTTCTCCACCGTTTCAGGCGGAACGATGGAGACCGTCAGCCCCTGGCTGCTTTCCGCTTCCACCGCAATGCTGGTCACCGCCGTGGTGTCGTCCGACGGCGTGAAAGAGACCTGCCATCCGGTGGGCACATCCGCAGACAGGCTGTAGGTCTGCTCCGTCGCCCGGTTGTTCACGATGGTGGTGTCAAAAGAGAAGGCAGAGCCTGTGGAGCCCTGCTGCTCCGGATATTCCGAGGTGAAGGAACTCTCTCCCACCTCTTCCGCGCTGACAACGATCTCCAGCTCCAGAAAATCTGCGCCGCCCTCGCCGGCATCTGCCGTGAGCACTACCTCATAGGTACCCTCCATGGCTTCCGCCGGAACAGTCACAACATAATCCGCCAGATCCTCCTGCACCGCTTCCTCGATTCCGCCATTTATATGCACCCGGCTGATCTGATTGCTGCCGCCCTTGAAATATCCGCTCCATCCCTCCGGAAGAGACTCTTCGCTCAGGCTCACGTCATAACTCCCGCCGTCAAGGCTGGCAAAATCCAGGGCAAAGGTAAGGCTCTCGCCGGCCTTCACCGTAGTCCCCGGATATGCGGTACTCATATCCACCATACCGCCGTCTGATGCGGTAACTTCCAACACTTCGTCTTCCAGGTACAACTCCTCCGTCTCTGCGTCCTCTTTTTCAGTGGCATATACCGGCGCCGCCGCCGTCAGCGCCGCCAGCAGCGCCGCCATCAGGCCAGCGCCCGTCCTTTTGTTAAAAATTTTTCTGCATCTCATCTCCCATGCGCTCCTTTCGTTTTTTGCCGTGCATTTAACGGCATTGTGGCATCCTCTGGAGGATTCCCTTTACTGAAGTAAAGTTTAGCATGGGTTTGTGTTTAGTATTTGGTGATTTTGTGTCCTGTCTGTGTTGGAACTGTGTCGAAATTGTGTACAGGGATAAAGATTTCTATCCTTCCTGAACTACAACCTCACGGGCAGTCCTGGTACGAACCTCCTCTTTCAATGACGCAATAAACCCGTTCAGATCCTTCTGCCCCTCGTCCCCCGCGAAACGGCTCCGGACGGATATCCGGCTTTCCTCTTCCTCTTTTGCTCCCACGATCACCATATAGGGAACCTTCATGATGCGGGCGTCCCGGATCTTATATCCGATCTTCTCCGCACGGGTGTCCAGGCTGCTGCGGAGGCCCGCGTCTTTCAGCTCTTCATTGACTTTGCAGGCGTAATCCAGATGTTTGTCGGAGATGGGCAGCACCCGGATCTGCTCCGGTGCCAGCCAGGTGGGGAACGCTCCGGCATAATGCTCGATGAGAATACCGATAAATCGCTCGATGGAACCAAAGGCCACGCGGTGAATCATAATGGGGCGGTGCTTCTCGCCGTCCGCGCCTGTGTACTCACAGTTGAACCGCAGCGGGAGCTGGAAATCCAGCTGGATCGTGCCGCACTGCCAGGTCCGGCCGATGGAATCCTCCAGATGGAAATCGATCTTCGGTCCGTAGAAAGCGCCGTCCCCCTCGTTGACCACGTAATCCAGCCCCAGGTCGTCCAGCGCACTTTTCAGACCCTCCGTCGCCATCTCCCAGTCCTCGTCGCTTCCCATGGAATTCTCCGGGCGGGTGGACAGTTCCACATGATATTTGAAGCCAAAGAGCTGATAAACCTGATCGATCAGCCGGACAACGCCCTTGATCTCGCTGCGGATCTGCTCCGGCATCATAAAGATATGGGCATCATCCTGATTGAAGCAGCGCACACGCATCAGGCCGTGAAGCTGGCCGGATTTCTCGTGGCGGTGTACCAGGCCGATCTCTCCCATGCGCAGCGGCAGATCCCGGTAGGACCGGGGTTCGGACTGATATACCAGGATGCCTCCCGGACAGTTCATGGGCTTGATCGCAAAATCGGTCCCGTCAATGACGGTGGTATACATATTTTCCCGGTAATGATCCCAGTGGCCGGAGGTCTCCCAGAGCTGGCGGTTCAGCATGATCGGGGTGGAAATCTCCACGTATCCGGCCTTTGTGTGGATCTCCCGCCAGTAATCCAGCAGCGTGTTCTTCAGAATCATTCCGTTTGGAAGGAAGAAGGGGAAGCCCGGCCCCTCGTCCCGCATCATAAACAACCCGAGCTGCCTGCCCAGCTTTCTGTGATCGCGCTTCTTCGCCTCTTCCAGCCGGGTCAGATACGCTTCCAGATCCGTCTTTCTCGTAAAGGACGTACCGTAAATTCTGGTCAGCATCTTGTTCTTTTCACTGCCCCTCCAGTATGCGCCCGCCAGACTGGTGAGTTTAAAAGCTTTCACCGGTTTTGTCGTCATCAGATGAGGGCCGGCGCACAGATCCACAAACTCTCCCTGCTGATAGAAGCTGATCTCGGAATCCTCCGGAAGATCCTCGATAAGTTCCACCTTGTAGGGCTCCTCCTTTTCCTTAAAGTAGGCGATGGCTTCCTCTCGCGGTTTCGTAAAGCGGGTGATCGGAAGGGCTTCCTTCACGATCTTCTTCATCTCCTTTTCGATCTTTTCCAGATCCTCCGCAGTCAGCGGTGTGTCGCTGTCCACATCATAGTAAAACCCATCCGCGATGGAGGGACCGATCGCCAGCTTCACGTCCGGGTACAGGCGCTTGATCGCCTGGGCCATGATATGGGAAGTGGTGTGGCGGAACGCCCCCGCCCCCGCCGGGCTGTCAAAGGTCAGAATATTCAGTTTGCTGTCCTGATCCACCATGGTGCGCAGATCCACCACCTCGCCGTTCAGTTCACCGGCGGTGGCGGCCCGTGCGAGCCCCTCGCTGATGTCCGATGCAATGTCGATCACGGACATGGGCTGCCCATACTCTTTCTTTGATCCGTCTTTCAGTGTGATAATCATGTTTCTTCCTCCTTTTCTCCTTCCATATCTTCCTGATCTGGAACTGTGGTATCAAATCCGGCAAAATTGCCGCTTAAACGATCCGGCCTGCCCTTCAGCGGGGACGTCAGCCATCCGACCAGAACGCCAAAAAGCAGGATATCCGCCAGAAGCAGGCTTTTCTCGCCGACCGTCCAGCCGGACAGAAAAAATGTTTTTAAACGGTTTCGCATCTTATAAGACTCCTTTCGTAAAAAAATCCCATACAGCCCAAAAGGCTGCATGGGACGGGTAATCTTTCTTTACTCGCGGTTCCACCCTGCTTGTTTCACAGAATCCGTATGCATGGTCTGATCCCGGACGCATCCGGCCCTACTGCGGTCTGTCTTTGCAAAACCACTCATTTGGCGGTAACGGCGCCTGCCGGGCCGGATTGGGGCCGCTTGGAGGTGGTCTTCAAATGGCTCGGCATAAGGGCTTTTCAGCAGCCGCCCTCTCTCTGGATGTTTCCGCCATTTTACTCTCCTCGTCATCGTTTTGCCGATTTAAAATCTGCACTCAGTATAGCATCTCCGGAATTTTTGTCAAGTCCTTAAAGCCCATTGTCATAAACCGGCATATGCTCAATCAATTCCGGCCGGCTCTGAAAGGGTTCCGGCTTCCTGTCACAGCGCCTGCAGCCCCTCCAGTTCCTTCATCCAGATCCGCACACAGGCGTCGCTGGGCATCCGCAGGTCGCCTCTTGGCGAGAGCGCCACGCTTCCCACCTTGGGACCGTCCGGGACGCAGGAGCGCTTGAACTGCTGAGCGAAAAACCTCTGATAAAATTTTTTCAGCCATTTCCGGATCGTCTCATCGTCATAGCCTCCGGAGAAGGCCAGCCTGGCAATCCGGTACAGCTTGGCCGGTGAAAATCCGAACCGCAGCATATAGTAAAGGAAAAAGTCGTGAAGTTCGTAGGGCCCCACCAGGTCCTCCGTTTTCTGGGAGATCTGTCCGTTCTCGGGGGGCAGAAGCTCCGGGCTCACGGGAGTGTCCAGCACATCATAGAGGACCTGGCTGGCGGCCTCATCTGCGCAGGTATCCGCATAATAGCGCACCAGATGGCGCACCAGGGTCTTGGGTACCGAACAGTTGACGCCGTACATGGACATATGATCGCCGTTGTAGGTCGCCCATCCCAGGGCCAGTTCCGACATATCGCCGGTCCCCACCACCAGCCCGCCTTTTTTATTTGCGATGTCCATCAATATCTGTGTCCGCTCCCTGGCCTGGCAGTTCTCATAGGTCACGTCATGCACCCGGGGATCCTGACCGATGTCGGCAAAGTGCTGGCTGACCGCCTCCCGGATACTTACCTCCAGAAGTTCCGCCCCCAGCCGCCTGGTCAGTTCGCAGGCATTGCGATAGGTGCGGTCCGTGGTGCCAAAGCCCGGCATCGTCACAGCGGTCATCTGACTGCGGGATGCTCCCAGCATATCCAGCGTCTTCGTCATCACCAGGAGCGCCAGCGTGGAGTCCAGGCCGCCGGAGATTCCCACGATAAGATTCTTTGCTCCGGTGTGCTGCAGCCGCTTTTTAAGGCCAAGAGCCTGTATCGTCAAAATCTCCTCGCACCGTTTCTCCCGGTCCTCCCTGCCGGAGGGGACAAAGGGCGCCGGATCAAAGCGGCGGGTCAGAACCGTTTTCTCTTCCTTCAGGTCAAACCGGATCTTCTCGTAATGCTCCGCGCCTTCTGGCTCGAAGGTCGTCATGCGCCGGCGTTCCGCGTTCAGGCGGCTGATATCAAATTCAGAATATATAAGGCCGGTGGAAAATCGCGGAGACTGGGCCAGAATGTGGCCGTTCTCCGCCAGCAGATTGTGGCCTCCGAACACCAGATCCTGGGTGGATTCCCCCTCGCCCGCGCTTGCGTAGATATAACCGCAGAGCAGCCGGGCCGACTGTCCCGCGATCAGAGACTCCCGGTAAAGATTCTTGCCGGTCACCTCGTCACTGGCGGACAGATTCACGATCACATTGGCTCCCGCCAGGGCATGGCGCACACTGGGGGGATCCGGCGCCCAGAGATCCTCGCAGATCTCCGCCGCCACCGCAAGACCTTCCGGCATGTCCGCGCAGAAGAGCTGATTCATGCCAAAGGGAATCTGTGTCCCGTCAAATCCGATCCACTCTACCCTTTCCCTGCCGCGCGCGAAATGCCGGGCCTCATAAAACTCATTGTAGTTGGGGAGATACCGCTTTGGCACCAGCCCCAGCAGACGCCCCCTGCTGACGGCGGCCGCCACATTATAAAGCTTTCCCTCATTCTCCCAGGGGAGTCCCACAAACACCAGCGCGTCCATGCTCTGCGTATGCGCAATGACATGGCGCAGCTCCCGGCGGGCCTCCCGCAGCAGCGTATCCTGCCAGAACAGATCCCCGCAGGTATATCCGGTGAGGCAGAGCTCCGGGAAAACAAGGATCTTCGCTCCCTTCGCACAGGCCTCATCCAATTCTTTGCAGATATTCTCCCGGTTGAAAATGCAATCCGCCACCCGGATCTCCGGCGTAACGGCGGCTACTTTTATAAACCCGTCTCTCATTTCTCCGTCCCTTTCCCTGTCGCCTACGGCCGCCGCGCCCGCGCAAGCAGTCCCCGCAGTTCTTCCGTGGTTACGGCATACTTTTTGTCGCAGAACTGGCAGTTCATCTCAATGGTCTTTCCGTCGTCGATCATCTCCTGCAAGTCCTTTTTCCCGATGCTGATCAGCGCCCGCTCGATCCGTTCCCGGGAACAGTCGCAGCGATAGCGGACCGGAACCGTATCCGTGATCTCCAGAGCGAACTCCCTCAGCAATTCTTCAAGAATCTGCTCCGGCGTCAGTCCCGCGTCCAGCATAGCCGTCACCGGGGACAGATCGCTCAGTTTATTCTCCAGTTTATCTGCGATATCGTCTGACGTAAAGGGCATCAGCTGGATGATAAAGCCCCCGGCCTGGCAAACCGTATTATCCCTCTCCATCAGAACCCCCAGCCCCACGGAGGAGGGCACCTGCTCGGACACCGCGAAATACCAGGTCAGATCCTCCGCGATCTCGCCGGTCTGCAGCTCGCACTGTCCCGCATAGGGCTCCTTCATACCCAGATCTTTTATCACATTCAGAATGCCGCTTCCGACTGCGCCGCCCACATCCAGTTTTCCCCGGTCCGTTGCGGGTAACAGCACTTCAGGATGATTCACAAAGCCTTTCACGTTTCCTCCGGAATCTGCCGTCACCGTGATGCCGCCCAGAGGGCCGTCGCCTTTGATACGGAGGGTCAGCAGATCCTTTTCCCCCTTCATCATCACGCCCATCATCGCCCCCGCGCTCAAAAGCCGCCCAAGGGCCGCCGTAGCCACGGGGCTGGTGTTGTGATACTTTCTCGCCGTCTCCACCGTCTCCCGGGTGGTGGCTGCAAAGGCACGGATCTGGCCGCCGGCAGCGGTGGCCCTTGCAATGTAATCCATCTTGGATCTCCTTTTCAGATAGTTTTCGGTCCGATTGATTCAGGTCTCCGATATCAGCACCACGGCCGCCACAATGACCAGGGTTACCCCCGTCGCCCGGTTTAAGACCAGCGCGCTGGCCTTATTCGCAAATTTAGCGGCGGCTCTGGCCCAGAGCAGGGTGAACAGTACGCACAGGAACAGGCAAAAGAAATCCGGCGCTCCGCCTATCACAAAATGGCTCACCGCGCCGGTCAGAGCCGTAAAAGTCATAATAAAAACGCTGGTCCCCACCGCCGTTTTCAGCTCGTACCGCAGCACGATGGTCAGAACCGTGAGCATCATCAGGCCGCCGCCCGCGCCGATAAAGCCGCAGACAAAACCGATCCCGATCCCGCAGAGGGCGGACTGCAGGATCCTGGTCCTTTTGCTGACCTTCATCATGGATTCCTTTGTAGTCATAACCGGGAACAGAATAAATTTCATTCCCAGGAAAAAGGTCATAATAACCGAAAAATTCCCCATGGTGGTGTCCGGCATCAGACTTGCCATACCGCTTCCCACCATGGTAAACAGCAGAACCGTGAGCATCATGGCAATTCCGCTGTGGATGTCCAGATTGTCATTTTTGCCGTAAGTATAAGCGCTCAGGGCGCTGGCAAGCACGTCGCTGGCAAGGGCGATCCCCACCGCCTCATAGGCGGGAAACCCAAGAAATGCGATCAGCATGGGGCTGATCACCGTGGCGGCGCTCAGTCCCGCGAAGCCGGTTCCGATACCGGCTCCCATCCCCGCCAGGAAACAAATCAGTATTTTATAAATCATGTCCCGTTCCTCTGTCCGGCAAATCATACCAGATCCCGCTCAGATCACGTCCCAAAAGCTGTTCCACCATCCCGACCTCTCCGGCGAAATACTGTTCCAGATACTCTCTGGTCCCTGGCAAAACCTCGCTTTTATCATAGTCCGGCGCAAGACAGGCCCCCCGGATTTTCCCGTAAAAATGCAGGAAATGTTCATACAGGCGGGGCGCCCAGTGCTGCATATACACGAACTCCCTCAGAATATGCTTACAGCCCTTGGCGATAAGCAGGCACTTTGACCGCCACGGCGATACGGCCCGCTCGCTTCCCTCGTTCACACGTACGGTGTAATCGATAGTCTCGTCAAACGCAAGGCCCAGAAACTCGTCGATCTCCCGACAGCCCTGCTTTTCGTTCCGGATAAAATCTTCAAACAGGATGAACTTTCTGTTTTTAAAGTGGCCCATAAATTCCTGAATGCTGGTTCCGTAGCTGCTCTGTGAAAACACCAGATATTTCAGTCTCTTCTTCATGATCTGCCGCCGGCGGGCGGGATGGTCAAGAATTTCGTGAACGTAACGGTCAAACGCCTTTGCATGACCGCGCTTCATGTCATCCCGAACCGTATGCACCGGCAAAAATCCCCGGGCAAGAAAATATCGGTAAGACGAATAGGCGCGGTCCACCGGATTGCGCATCATAAAGATCAGCTTTGTCTCCGGGGAAAAATCCCTGCAAAGCTTCCGGGCGCACCCCGTAAAGGCGAGGCCTGCATTGATCTCACCGCAAAGGCGCTTATCATTCTCCGTCACATGTCCAAAATACCTCCACCGGTAAAAACGTTTCCCGCCAAGGGCGCGCAGCCCTTTTACCCTATAGTACATGGGCTCCTTGATATCCCGACACAGAACGACATCCCTGCGCTGTCTCACAAGTTCATATAAAGTGGTGGTTCCGGACTTCTGAAACCCAATACAGAAAAAATCAGGGTCTTTTCCTCTCATTTGGACATTCCCGCTTACGTATATATTGCCTGTAATTTGCCGAACACCTTATGAATTTACATCATTTTCATAAACTCAGAATAAACTGTGACCTCAAAATAGCAAACCATTCCGGAACCGTATGAGGTTTGAATCATTTTAACACAACGATGCGTCAGAATCAATCCGTGAATCGCACCGGTTTCTGTTCTTAAAGGATGCCCAGACTCCCGGCAATCATTCCCGCAGCCAGGCCGCCCCCATAGAGCGCCGCCGTGACCGCCAGGTTCACTTTCAGGCTGCGGTTTTCCCGGAACAGCACCAGAAGCCCCGTGCCCGCGCCGCAGAGCAGCCCCGCAAACAGCGCGCCGGAGCCAATGATTCCCTCGAGAAACAGCTCCGTGATCAGCACGGAGGCCGCGCAGTTTGGAATCATGCCCACAAGAGCCGCCACCGCCTCCTGAAGAGCCGGGATTCCCGCAAACAGACCGGTTCCGGAAAGGTCTGCCCACTCCATGGCGATGCCGGTCACCAGGGAGATCAGGAAAATGAACGCCCCGGTCTGCACCGTATGGATCAGCGCGGAATACCAGATCCCGTGTTCCTGACAACCGCAGTGCCCGTACTCGCACATATCCGGGTGATCCGGTATCCGGTTTCTGCGGCCGGACATCCGCTCTGCCGCCAGATCCGCCAGCAAACCAAGCAGGGCGGCCGCCGCCGCCTTGACCAGCAGAATCTTCCCTATTGTGTCCGCCCCGATATGCTCTGATACCAGAATGGGCAGCATCTCATCCGAGGTGGACCAGAACACCGCAAGCAGAGTGCCCGGAGAGATCATGCCCCCGGCAAAAAGCCCTGCGGCCGCCGCAGAAAAACCGCACTGGGGGATGATTCCCACCAGCGCGCCAAGAACCGGGCCCGCTTTCCCGGCCCGGTAGATCAGTTCTTTCGTCCTCGCGCTCATCCTGTGCTCCGCATATTCCACCAGCAGGTAGGACACATACAGAAACGGGATCAGCTTCAGACAGTCAAGGATGCTGTCAAGGAAAATATCGGTCATAGTTCCTCCGTCGTTTCTACACATACAGTCCCGGCCCCTTGAGGCCGGAGCGCTCTTCCCGGATCCGTGTTATCGGTGCAGCGCTGCCAGGCGTTCTTTTACCTGGGCCATCATCTGCTCATACCTGGCAAGCTTTGCCTTTTCCTCGTCAATCTTCGCCTGGGGGGCGCGGCTGACAAACTTCCCGTTGGACAGCATACCGTTGGAGCGGGCCAGTTCCTTATTCAGACGGGCCTCCTCCTTTTGCAGGCGCTCAATCTCTTTCTCCACGTCCACAAGCTCCTCCAGCGGAATATAGATCACCGCTTCCGGAATCACAACCGACACCGCATCCTCACGGATACCGGCCTGGTCGGCCTGTACATGTACTTCGCTGGCGTATCCCAGAGTGGCAAAGAATACCCGGCCATGCTCAAAAATGCCCCGGATTTCTTCACTGCCGGATACCACGTATACATGCGATTTCCTGCTGGGGGGTACGTTCATCTGCGTCCGGACGTTCCGGATGGCGCGGACCGCCTCCTTGATGGTCTCCACGGATTTTTCCTCCGCCGCGAAATCCCATTCCGGCCTGAATACCGGCCAGGCGGAGATCATAATGGATTCTTCTTCCTCCTGCAGCGTGCAGAAAATCTCCTCCGTCACAAAGGGCATATAGGGGTGCAGCAGCTTCAGCGCGTCTATCAGGACGGTTTTCAGGGTCCACAGGGCCGCCCCCTTGGTGGCGTCCTCATCACTGTACAGCCGGGGCTTCACCATCTCAATATACCAGTCGCAGAACTCTTCCCAGATAAAGTCATACACCTTCTGGACTGCGATACCCAGTTCAAATCTGTCCATGTTGTCGGTGACCTCCCGCGCCAGGGTATTCACCCTGGAAAGGATCCACCGATCCGCGACTGTGAGTGCGGAGGGATCCAGATCGGCGGGGATCTCCGCCTTCTCCAGGTTCATCAGGATAAAGCGGGACGCGTTCCAGATCTTGTTCGCAAAATTTCTGGAGGCCTCCACTCTCTCCCAGTAGAAACGCATATCGTTGCCCGGGGCGTTGCCGGTCATCAGCGTCAGGCGAAGGGCGTCCGCGCCGTACTTTTCGATCACCTCCAGCGGATCGATCCCGTTGCCCAGGGATTTGCTCATCTTACGGCCCAGGGAATCCCGCACCAGGCCATGGATCAGCACATGGTGGAAGGGGGACTGCCCCGTCTGTTCCAGCCCGGAGAATACCATACGGATCACCCAGAAGAAAATAATGTCATATCCGGTCACCAGCACATCCGTGGGATAGAAATACTCCATCTCCGGCGTTTTCTCCGGCCATCCCAGGGTAGAGAAGGGCCACAGCGCCGAGGAAAACCAGGTGTCCAGAGAATCCTCATCCTGGGCAAAATGGGTACAGCCGCATTTCGGGCATTTCTCCGGCGCGCCGCCTTTTTTCACCACGATCTCCCCGCACCCGTCACAGTAGTAGGCGGGAATCCGGTGGCCCCACCAGAGCTGACGGGAAATGCACCAGTCCTGAATATTCTCCAGCCAGTGCAGATAGATCTTGTCAAAACGCTCCGGAACAAAGGCAAGCTCCCCGTCCTTCAGCGCCTGGATGGACGCCTTCGCCATATCGCTCATCTTCACGAACCACTGGGGCTTTACCATGGGTTCCACGGTGGTGCGGCACCGGTCATGGACACCCACCGCATGGCTGTGGGGCGCCACCTTCACCAGAAGTCCCTGCTCTTTCAGATCCTCCACCATGGCCTTTCTTGCCTCATAGCGGTCCATCCCGGCGTATTTCCCGCCCAGCTCATTGATGGTGGCGTCGTCATTCAAAATATTGATCTCTTCCAGACCGTGACGTTTGCCCACCTCAAAGTCATTGGGATCGTGGGCCGGCGTGATCTTCACGCAGCCGGTCCCAAATTCCTTATCCACATACTCGTCGGCCACTACCGGAATCTGCCGCCCGGTCAGGGGCAGCTTCAGCATCTTGCCAATGAGGTCCTGATAGCGCTCGTCCGTGGGATTTACCGCCACCGCCGTATCTCCCAGCAGCGTCTCCGGGCGGGTGGTGGCGATCTCCACGAATCTGCCCTCTTCCCCCACGATGGGATAGTTGATATGCCAGAAAAATCCGTCCTGATCCACGTGCTCCACCTCCGCGTCGGACAGGGAGGTCTGACACACCGGGCACCAGTTGATAATGCGGCTGCCCTTGTAGATCCAGCCCTTCTCATAGAGGCGTACAAACACCTCCTCCACCGCCGCAGAGCACCCCTCGTCCATGGTAAAGCGCTCTCTGTCCCAGTCTGCGGAAGAACCCAGCTTTTTAAGCTGATTGATGATGCGGCTGCCGTACTCCTCTTTCCATTTCCAGGCATACTTCATGAATTCTTCCCGGCCGATCTCCTGCTTGTCGATGCCCTGATCCTTCAGCATATTGGTGACCTTCACCTCCGTGGCGATAGCCGCATGGTCGGTACCCGGCTGCCACAGAGCCTCATAGCCCTGCATCCGCTTAAAACGGATCAGGACATCCTGCATGGTGATGTCCAGCGCATGGCCCATATGAAGCTGCCCGGTCACGTTGGGGGGCGGCATCACAATAGTGAAGGGCTTCTTATCCGGATTGGGCTCGGCATGGAAATAGTTTTTATCCAGCCACTTCTGGTAAAGTCTGTCCTCGATCCCCTTCGGGTCGTAGGTCTTGGCTAATTCTCTGCTCATAATTTTCCTCCTGAAATAAACATACCCTCTGCACGAATGCAAAGGGCGAATGGCTCGCGGTACCACCTTTTCTTACAGGCCGGCTCACGGCATGACCAGGGGGTGCGCCGGACTTTGCCTGTATCTCTTTATTCTGTAACGGGAATACCCGGGCCGGCCTACCCACTGCCTTGCTTCAGCCGGTCAGTTCAAAAGCTACCTTCCGCATCCGCTTTCCCGAACCGCCTTTCAGCCGATGAGCCGTCCTCTCTTTTGGCGCGCAGTGCGTACTCCTCTTCCTCATAACCTTTTTCCGTTATGAGTTATCTTATCCAACGGCCGGGAATTTGTCAAGGGATTCTTGCAGAAACGCGCTGCCCGTATCTTTTCTTATCCTGATACGGAATCTGCTTGACTTCCCGTATCTGCAATGATACTATACATCTTAGATTTCCGACGTGAATTATGAACGTTCAAGAGCGCCCGCTATGCGGCGCTCCCTTATTACTTTGGAGGAAAAATAAATGATTCATATTATGGTAGATTCCGCTTCCGATTATACGGTGGAGGAAATCCGTCAGAAAGGGCTGAAGCTGGTGCCCATCAGCATCACGATCGGTGAGAAGAGTTACCGGGACGGCTTTGACCTTGGACGGGATGAATTCTATGAGCTGCTCACTGCCAGCAGGGAATTCCCAAAGACTTCTCAGCCCTCTCCCCAGGCATTTCTCGATGTTTTTCAGGATGCCCGGGACCAGGGGGACGAACTGATCTATATTGCCCTGTCCTCCACCCTGAGCGGTACCTATCAGAGCGCGGTCCTCGCCAGAAAAATGGTGGAGTATGACAAAATCTATCTGATCGATTCTCTTTCCGCCACCTACACCATCAAGGTCATGGCGGATCACGCCCTCGCGCTCCGGGACGGGGGCCGCAGCGCCGGGGAGATCGTGGATACACTGGAAAGACTGAAATCCCGGGTAAAGGTGGTCGCCGCCCTGGATACTCTGGAATTTCTCGCCAGGGGCGGCCGCATCAGCAGGGCCACCGCCCTCATCGGCGCCATGGCAAACGTCAAGCCCCTGATCACCATCACGGCGGCCGGCGCCGTCGAGATGCTCGGCAAATGCATCGGAAAAAACAAAGCGATCTCCTCCGTCATCAGCCGCATGAAGGCGGAAAACCCCGATCCGTCTTTCCCACTTTACTCCATTTACTCTTACGGAACGGAAAATTCCGAAGCCTTTGAGGAAAAGCTGGAAAAGGAAGGCGTTCGTCCGGCGGCGCGTCTGCAGATCGGCTCCACCATCGGGGCCCATATCGGACCGGGGGCTTTCGGCGTAATCTTTGTATCCGGGGAATAATTTCCTTCTACCGCTCCTCCCGGAAATAAGACTGTCCCAGGGAGTCCGGCGGCTGGTTTTCCCGCTTATTGCGCATACTGGTAAACACCAGCACGAGCAGCGTGACCACATAGGGAATCATCTTATAGATCTCCTGGTATTCCATATGTTCCATCCCGGTGGGCAGATACAGATACAGAATATACAGTCCGCCGAAGAGGATCGAAGCCAGGATGCTGGCGGCAGGCCGCCAGATCGTGAAGATCACAAGAGCGATGGCAAGCCAGCCCCGGTCGCCGAAAGCATCGTTGGACCAGACGCCGCAGGCGTAGTCCATGACGTAATAGAGGCCTCCCAGACCGGCGATCATACAGCCGATGCAGGTGGTTACGTATTTGTATCCTGTCACGTTGATCCCGGCGGCGTCCGCCGTACCGGGATTCTCCCCGACAGCCCGCAGATGAAGTCCCACCCGGGTGTGGTTCAGCACATAGGAGGATCCCAGCGCGAGAAGGATCGCCGCGTAGGCCAGAAATCCGTAGGAGAGAAAAATCTTTCCAAACCATCCAAGTCTCCCCGCAAAGGGCAGCGATTTACTGAAATAGCCGCTGGTGGCCGACAGGGCGATGGAGGGCACGTCGCTTCCCGACAGTTTGATCAGGGACCCGCCGAAGAAGTTGCCAAAACCTACGCCAAAGGTGGTCAGCGCCAGGCCGGTGACGTTCTGATTGGCCCGCAGGGTAACGGTCAGGAAGCAGTAGATCAGCCCCATGCAAAAGGATCCTGCCAAAGAGCAGGCCAGCGGGATCAGAACCGCCAGCAGCCCGTTCATGTCCGCCGCGCTTGCCAGGGACTGCTCGTAAAAGAAAGAACCAATGACGCCGCTGATGGCGCCCACATACATGACGCCGGGGATTCCAAGGTTCAGATTGCCGGTCTTCTCGGTGAGTATCTCGCCGGTGCTTCCCAGCAGAAGCGGAACGCCCTGCACAACGGCTCTGGGAATAAATGCTGCAAGATTAATCATCTGTCCTTCCCTCCTTTCCGCTGCTTTTGCGGAAACTGATCTTATAAGAAATAAAGAACTCGCATCCGATTATAAAGAATAAAATGATCCCCGTCATAATATCTGCAAAAGACTGATTCAGGCCAAAGGTGGTAGAGATCTCGCTGGCTCCCCGGTTCAGAAATATGATCAGAAAGCTGGTAAAGATCATGGTGAAGGGGTTGAACTTCGCCATCCAGGACACCATGACCGCCGTAAAGCCCTGTCCGTTGGCGATCGTCGTCGTGACCGTGTGATTGATGCTGCCCACCAGGAGCAGGCCCGCCAGTCCGCAGACCGCACCGGAGAGGAGCATGGTCCGTATGATCACCTTTTCCACCCGGATGCCCACGTAGCGGGCGGTGCGCTCGCTCTCACCCACCACGGAGATCTCATATCCCTGCTTACTGTAATTCAGATAGATGTAGAGCAGCACTGTGACCACAGCGGCCACTGCGATACTCAACAGGTATTTGGAACCTCCGAGCTGTACAAGCCAGCCGATATTCGTGTTCTGATTGATGATTCCGATCTTGCCGGAACCCTTCGGCACCTCCCATACGATGGTGAAAAAGGCTACAAGCTGCGTGGCGATATAATTCATCATCAGAGTCGAGAGCGTTTCATTCGTGTTCCATTTTGCCTTGAAGATGGCGGGCAGCAGGCCCCATATGGCTCCGGCTGCCAGGCTGAACGCCGCCATCAGAATAATGATCACCGTATTCGGCAGTTTCTCCGCCAGACAGATCATACAGGCCGCCGAAGCCAGACCGCCCATGAGCACCTGTCCTTCTCCGCCGATATTCCAGAACCGCATCCGGAAAGCCGGGGTAAGGGCCAGGGAGATCAGAAGCAGGATCGCAAGATTCTGAAAGGTGATCCAGGTCTTGCGCTCCGTGCCGAAGGCTCCCAGAAAGATCGACTTATAGACTTCGATGGGGTTCAGCCCGGTCAGAACCGTAGTCACCGCCGCGCATACAATCAGGGCGGCCAGGATCGCCAGCGCGCGGATCCCAAACGCTTTCTGCCAGGAAAGGGCGCTCCGTTTTACAATATGGAAAGACGGTTCGCGTGTTTTCGTATTCATCATGCGTTCCCCCTTTCCATACTTGTCATCATCATGCCCACCGTATTTTTATCCGTGCTTCTCGCATCCACAATCCCGCTGACCCGGCCGCCGCAAAGCACCAGGATGCGGTCTGAAAGCTCCAGCAGGACGTCCAGATCCTCCCCCACAAAAATCACGGCCACGCCCTGTTTCTTCTGCTGATTGATCAGGTCATAGATCGTGTAGGAGGAGTTGATGTCCAGGCCCCGCACCGCGTAGGCGGTCATAAGCACGGTCGGGGCGGAGGAGATCTCACGTCCCACCAGGACCTTCTGGACGTTGCCGCCGGAAAGGCGCCGCACCGGCGTACTGATGCTGGGAGTCACCACCTCCAGATCCTCCACCACCGTCTCTGCCAGATGCCTGGGCTCCTTTCGCTCCGTGAACACAGAATGGCCCTTCCGGAAGGAACGGAGCATCATATTATCTGTCAGATCCATATTCCCCACGAGGCCCATGCCCAGCCGGTCCTCCGGCACGAAGGACAGGGCGATGCCCATATCTGCGATTTCAAGGGGATCTTTGCCGATCAGCTCCTCCTGGCCGCCGCCGTCTTCATAATAGAGGATACTGCCCGTCTCTGTCTTCTGCAGTCCTGCGATGGCTTCCAGCAGTTCTTTCTGGCCGCAGCCGGAAATCCCGGCGATGCCCAGGATCTCTCCGCTGCGCGCCTCAAAGGACACATTCTTCAGTTTCTCGATGCCGTCCTCCCCAAGCACCGTAAGATTCTTCACCGCAAGCCTTGTGTGGGGATGAACCGGCTCTGGTCGCTCAATGTTCAGCGTTACCTTGTGCCCCACCATCATATCCGTCATCTCGGCCGCATTCGTGTCTTTCGTCCGCATCTCTCCCACATATCCGCCCCGGCGCAGGACGGCCACCCGATCGGACAGGATTTCCACTTCGTGCAGCTTGTGTGTGATGATGATGATCGCCTTGCCGTCGTCCCGCATATTCCGCAGAACCGCAAACAGTTTTTCCGTTTCCTGGGGTGTAAGCACAGCCGTCGGCTCATCCAGAATCAGAATATCCGCGCCCCGATAAAGCACCTTGACAATCTCCACCGTCTGCTTTTGGGATACGGACATATCATATATCTTCTGATCCGGATCGATCTCGAATCCGTATTTGCCGCAGATCTCCCTGATCCGCGCGGCGGCCCCCCGGATATCCAGCTTTCCTTTCAGTCCCAGAATAATATTTTCCGTCGCGGTCATCACATCGATCAGCTTAAAGTGCTGGTGCACCATCCCGATTCCCAGATCATAAGCATCCTTCGGGGAGCGGATGACCACCTCTTTCCCATTGATATAGATCTGCCCCTCATCCGGAAAATAGATTCCGGAAAGCATATTCATCAGGGTCGTTTTGCCGCTGCCATTCTCCCCCAGCAGAGAAAGGATCTCGCCGCTTCGGATATCGAGGCAGACCCGGTCGTTGGCGATCACCGGGCCGAATTTTTTGGTGATATTTTTCATAGTCACCACGGTTCCCTGGCTTTCCAAATATGTGTCCTCCCATTCGTCGGTATTTGAATTAAAAAGAAAGGGCCGCATTGACGCAATACTGCCGGAAACCTGCAGTATGCGTAATGCGACTCCCCCCGTCGTGTCTTATTTCATCCGTATTTTCAGAAAGCGGTATCCAGAAGTTCAATACCGTCGATCTGTACGTCGAAGTACGGAGCGGAACGGTATGTGGACTCGGCAAAGTAACCGTCTGCGATCGCCTCGTGGTCTCCCTCATAGGCCGCGTCCGTATCCACGTCCGCCATATAGCTCTCAAGCGCCTCGCCGTCTACCGTGAAGGTGGCAGTGTCAAACACGTGCAGCCCGCCTGCAACCAGCTCTTCGGAAGCCGCGTCGATGGCATCCTGGGTTCCCTCTGCAGCCGCAGCGCCCAGATCCGTCAGGACAACAGAGCCAGTGGAGATCGAACCGGTCCAGTCGGCATCGATGGCTTCGCCGCCGGCAACACAGCCCATTGCATACTCAAGATACGGAGCCCAGTCGATCCTGGATGATACGATAAAGGTGGTCGGGCAGGCGCTCTCGGTGCTTCCGTTGTAGGAAACATTCGGTACGCCGGCGGTCTCGCAGGCCGTCGGAGCGCCCATGGAATCCGCGTGCTGGCTGATCAGCACACAGCCGCTCTCGATCAGTTTATTTGCGCCTTCCTTCTCAGCCGTCTCATCGTACCAGGAACCGGTGAAGGTGACTTCCATAGTAACGGAGGGGCATACGGAACGGGCGCCCAGGAAGAAGGAGGTGTAACCGGAGATAACTTCTGCGTATGTATAAGCGCCGACGTAACCCATCTTGGCCTCATCCTCAGTGATCTCGCCGTTCCCGATCATCTCGTTGAGTTTCATTCCTGCCGCGATACCGGCAAGATAACGGCCTTCATAGATAGAAGCAAATGCATTGTGGTAATTGCCAAGACCCTCTGTATGCGCCTTGGTACCGGTGGCATGGCAGAACTGCACGTCCGGGAATTCCTTTGCAGCCTCGATCATGTAATCCTCATGCCCAAAGCTGTCCGCAAACACAAAGTTACATCCGGCGTCCGCAAGCTCGCAGGCCGCATCATAGCACTCCTGCCCTTCCGGGATACCGGTCTTGAAAACATACTCAATACCCATGGATTCACATGCTTCCTTCGCAGCATTGATGAAATTCAGGTCGTAGGTGGAGTTTTCATCATGCAGGAAAATAAAACCTGCCTTAACAGCGGTTTCCTCAGCGTTGCTTGCAAAGCAGGTCAGCACGCCAAAAGTGAATACCATAACGGCTGTCAGAACTAACTTAACACACTTTTTCATCTTGTTCTCTCCTTCTTGTTTATGTGATTGACAGTGCAGGGTGTCAGGCGGTACAGGCAGATCCGGCCCAAAAGAAGCGGGCCGCTTCGGAGCTTTTCATCGACAGGAAAATGAGAGCCATTTTTCACAAGATAAAAACCGCAGATGCACTCCCGTGCATCCGCAGATGATCGTTCGTATTCAACCAATAGTCGCAACTGAACGGCGTGCGGTAGAAACATCTGGACCATCTTCCCAGACCTATATCGGACAACACTACTGACTGAAGTTTAACAACATAAAGGGCCCTTGTCAAACGGAAAAGAGCCCTCAAAACCTTTTTTGTCATAAATGCTAAAAATGTTTGTAAAGCTGCAAAAATGTTGTCAAATTCCACAAGGAACAGGGCACCCCGTATTCCATGCCCTCCGGGCCAGAATTATGCGGTATACCCAAAGGGCACCCCGTATTCTATGCCCTCCGGGCCAGAATTATGCGGTATACCCAAAGGGCACCCCGTATTCCATGCCCTCCGGGCCAGAATTATGCGGTATATTTCACAATCAGCATTTCCAGCGCAAGGCGGTCTCCAAGCCTGCCTGTCTTGACGGCCTCTTCTGTCTCCACGCAGTCCCGCACGATGCGGCGCAGCTCCTCCAGTGAAAATCCACCGGCCTGGGACAGGATCCGCTTTGCAATAAACGGAGCGATTCCCGCCCTTTGGGCAATCCCGGCGCTGTCAAGCCCCTGCTCCCGCAGATCCTTCACCTGCAGCATCTGATTGAACTGGCGGGCCAGAAGAAAGAGGATCCGCATGGGCGGTTCCTTCAGGGCCAACAGATCATAATACAGTTCCAGCGCGCGTTTGCGCTGTTTTCCGGCCACGGCCCGGACCATCTCAAAGATCCTGCTTTCTGTGGTGACCGTGCAGATTTCCTCCACATGGCGCGTCTCGATGCCGGGCGCGTCTTTCGTATAGCAAAGCAGCTTCTCCAGCTCACTGGCAATGTTTTCCATATCGTCCCCGGCTTTTTCGAGGAACAGGGACAGGGCCTCCCGCGTGATGCTTTTCTGCTCCTTTTTGAGGACCGACAGTACCCAGGAACGCAGCGTCCCCTCATCCTGCCGTCCCAGCTCCACAATCCGGCCCGCCTGCTTTACCGCCTTGTACAGACGGCTGCGCTTATCCACCTCGTTTTCCACAAAGAGCATGACCGTTTCCCGGGGCATACGGGGCAGATACTCCGCCAGTTCCCCTCCGGCAGCGCTCTTAAACAGCCCGCTTTGCTCCACCAGGATCAGACGGCGCTTTGCGAAAAAGGGCATCGTCTCCGCCTGATCGATCACCGCCTGCACATCCATGCTCTTCCCCTCAAAGGCAGTGAAATTCATGGTATCATCCGACTGCACGATCGCAGCCCGAAACTGGTTTTTGTACCGGCGCTTCAGGTATTCTTCTTCCCCGTAGAGAAGGTAGGCCTGCTTGAAATTTCCTGTTTTGATATCCTCGTTCAGACTCTTCATAGAGAAAATCCTTTCCCGGAAAAATATCCAGCCAGAATTCTTCTCTATTTTAAAGCGTTACAGAATAATTATCAAGTGTGTTTCCACTCTTTTTCTTCCTTTCGTTCCCGCTTCCGCCGGGTCATCAGGCCGCCGATCCGTCCCGTCTCCTTGGCCGTCAGGGCCTTCCACCCCTGGGTTTTCACCTTGTCCAGGAGTCCAAGCTCCCCGGCGATCTCATATTTCATCTTATCGTCTGGACTTAAATCCTCCCACCGGATCTTTTTTCCCTTTTCAGACATAAAAAGGCCATACTCCTTTCCCCGCGCTGTTTTCCGCGCCGTTTATCAGAAGTATGGCCTCTTTCCCCGTTTCCTATACCTCGAAGAGCAAATCGCCATAGGAGGGCATCGGCCACATATCCTTATCGACGATCATCTCCAGCTTATCCACCGGCGCCCGGAGCTCTGCCATAGCCGTAACCACCGCATCATGGTAGAAGTTCGCCTGCTCTGCGCCCTCCGCCATCTCGGCGGCCTTTGCGGTCACATCCGCCAGCCTGGAAAGAGCGTCTTTCGTTTCGGATAGCAGAGCGCTGGTCTCCTTCAGAAGCCCGGTCTGTACGGATGCCTGTGCGCCTGCGGCCTTTACGGAATTGATCGTGTCCGCAAGGCTCCCGGTGTATTTGATGACTGCGGGAATGATCTGCTTGCTGGCGATATCAATCATGGTCTTCGCCTCGATATTAATGGCCTTCGCATAGTTCTCATACTTGATCTCCACCCGGGATTCCAGCTCGGCTTTCGTAAATACGCCGAATTTCCCGAACAGTTCAACCGACTTGTCGGTGGTCAGGGCCGGAATCGCCTCCACCATGGACTTGATGTTTGGAAGGCCTCTTCTCGCGGCCTCCTTCACCCACTCCTCGGAATAGCCGTTGCCGTTGAATACGATCCTCTGGTGCGCGTTTGCGTACTCCGTGATCAGATCATGCACCGCATCGTCAAAATTATCCGCTTTTTCAAGAATGTCACATGCCTCGGAGAATGCCTCCGCAACGATGGTGTTCAGTACGATGTTGGGGGACGCGATGGAATCCCGGGAGCCCACCATACGGAACTCAAATTTGTTGCCTGTGAAAGCGAAAGGTGAGGTACGGTTGCGGTCCGTGGCATCCTTTTCCAGATCCGGCAGGGATTTCACGCCGGTCTCCAGCCTGCCCCCCTTGAGGGAATGGGTAGCCGTACCGGTGCGGATAAGCTGCGCCATCACATCCTGCAGCTGCTCGCCCAGGAAAATGGAAACGATGGCGGGCGGCGCCTCGTTTGCCCCAAGTCTGTGGTCATTGCCCGGATCTGCCGCCGACTCCCGGAGCAGATCGGCATGGGTATCCACCGCCTTGAGGATACAGGTCAGGACCAGCAGGAACTGCACGTTCTCGTGGGGCGTCTTGCCCGGGTCGAGAAGGTTGATGCCGTCGTCCGTGGTAATGGACCAGTTGTTGTGCTTGCCGGAACCGTTGACGCCGGCAAAGGGCTTCTCATGAAGCAGGCACTTCAGGCCGTGCTGACAGGCTACCCGCTTCAGGGTCTGCATAACGATCTGGTTGTGGTCAACGGCCACGTTCGCCTCCGCGTAGATGGTGGCCAGCTCATGCTGTGCCGGAGCCACCTCGTTGTGCTGGGTCTTTGCGGTGACGCCCAGCTTCCACAGTTCTGTATTAACATCCCTCATAAAGGAGGCGATCCTCTGGCGGATCGTTCCGAAATAATGATCGTCCAGTTCCTGGCCTTTGGGAGGCATTGCACCGAACAGGGTCCGGCCGGTAAAGATCAGATCCTTCCTCTGAAGAAATTTCTGCTCGTCTACCAGAAAATATTCCTGCTCCGGTCCCACAGAGGGGGTTACCTTCCTGGAGGTGGTATTGCCAAACAGCCTCAAAAGACGCAGAGCCTGGGCGTTGATCGCTTCCATGGAACGCAGAAGCGGGGTCTTTTGATCCAGCGCCTCGCCGGTGTAGGAGCAGAACGCCGTGGGGATACACAGGATGGCGCCCGCCGCGTCATGACGTACAAATGCCGGGGAAGTACAGTCCCATGCCGTGTAACCTCTCGCCTCAAAGGTATTGCGAAGCCCACCTGAGGGGAAGGAGGAAGCGTCCGGCTCGCCCTTAATCAGCTCCTTGCCGGAAAACTCCATCATAACCGTGCCGTCCGGATTGGGGGACGTGATAAAGGAATCATGCTTCTCTGCGGTCACGCCGGTCAGCGGCTGGAACCAGTGGGTATAGTGGGTGGCGCCTTTTTCGATGGCCCAGTCCTTCATGGCCGCCGCGATCACATCCGCCGTTGCCAGATCCAGCTCTCTGCCCTCTTCCATATTCTTTTTCAAAGCCTTGTAGACCTTCTTCGGAAGACGTTCCTGCATTACTTTGTCCGTAAACACATCTTCTCCAAAAATGTCTGCTACGTTAAAATACTCGCTCATAATATCCTCCTCATTTTTGATATATGGGTGCGCGTCTGCTTCCCGCCGTCCCCGGATCACAGGAAGCTGCCGGAACGCCGTGATACAGGAAAGGGCGCTCCATTTCCATGGAACACCCTTGTTCTGACTCTAAAATACTCTATCCCATCTTAAAAATCAAGTAGAAATTACGGTCAAAACGCTTATTTCCATATTTTTTACAAAATTTCCGTCAAAAAAACGGTCTGCTTAATCAATTCGCTGATTCGCTGTCCTGTTTGACATTCAGATACACATCCTCTCTGGAGTGGAACCCGCCGTTTATGATTTCCTCGTCCATGTTTTCTTTTGTCACCGCAATGGGATCGATCCGGTAATAGGGGATCTCGTAGGTTCCGTCGGAAATGGTTTCCGTCACCTGTATCTGACAGGTCTGCGCCGTGATATCCTCGCCCCTGCCCAGCGCCACGGCCAGCACGGCGGCGGCTTCCGCCTCTTTCTCCACCGGCTTGTACACCGTCATCTCCTGGGTGCCCTCCACAATCCTCTGGCAGGCCGCCAGTTCCGCATCCTGACCCACCACCGCCACCTTTCCGGCCAGCCGGTTTTCCGACAGCGCTTTCACCGCCTGGCTGGCAAGGTCGTCGTTGCCGCACATGACGCCCACGATATCCTCCGTCACCTGCAGCCCTTCGTTCACATGGTCAAAAGCCAGCTCTGCCAGCCAGTTATCGCAGTAACCGGAGTACACAATATCCAGGGCGCTGCCCTCCAGCGTCCCGGTGAAGCCTTTCTCCACCTGCTCCACATTGTAGTCCGTGGGAGAACCGTAAATTGCAAAGATATTGCCGCCCTCCGGGCATGCCTCGATCAGCGCCTGCGCCATCAGAATACCCACCGTCTCATTGTCAAAGGATATATACAGATCCGCGTCTGCATTGCCGATGAGACGGTCATAGCAGACGATCCGGATTCCGTTGCTCTTCGCCCTTTCCACCACATCCCGCAATGCGTCTCCGTCAATGGCGATGATCACAATGACGTCCATCTTTTTCTGGATGAAATACTCGATCTGGGAAATCTGCTCCTCCACGGATCCGTTTGCCACCTGCACATTGACGTTCGCTCCCAGGCTCTTCGCCGTGGACACAAACATATCCCGGTCCCGCAGCCAGCGCTCGATCACAAAGGAGTCAAAGCTGAGGCCGATCTGCATCTCCTCCGCCTCCGCCAGCGCCTCGCTCTGTGTTTCCTCCTGCCCGGCGCCGCAGCCCGTAAGAAGCGCCATCAGCGCCAAAACCGCCGCGAACATCCATAAACCCTTTCTGATTTTTGTCATCTTTCCTCTCCTCTTTTTGCAGGATTATGGATTCCCGTATTTCGCCTTAAATTCCCTGGGCGTCATATCCGTCTGCTTTTTGAAAATACGGCTGAAATAATTGGGATCCGCATATCCGCAGCGTATACTGATCTCCTTGATGCTGGCGTTTGAATGGCTCAGCATCTCCTTGGCCTTCTCAATCCGGGTCCGGGTCACGTATTCAATGAAGTTTTCTCCGGATTCCTCCTTAAACACCTTGCTGAAATAGTAGGGGCTGATATTGACCTCCCTGGAGACCTCGTCCAGGGAGATGTCCCGGCTGTAATTCCCGTCTATATAGCTTTTGGCCCGCTTTATCACGGAATCCGAACGGTCCTCCCTCTGATTCCGGATGACATGGCAGATGTCCGTCATCTTCTCCTGGAACCATTTCCGCAGCTCCTCATAGTCCCGACAGCCCATGGCAATGTCCAGATAATCCTTCCGGTAACTGAAACCGTAATTGACCGCTCCCCCTTCAAAGGCTAGGCGCTCCGCCCAGATGATGTATTCCAGCACCTTGAGGCGGATATTGTTCATATCTTCCGGGTAACAGCGTACCATCCAGTCAAAGAACACCGTAAGTTCATGGAGCATTCCCTCTGTATCCCCCGCTTCAATCATTTGAAACATCCGTTTTTCCGTTTCCTCCGGAAATGCCTCGTCATACTGGCCGTTCTGCTGTACATCATCCGTATGGATGACCCGCGCCCGGCTGTCCCGCAGCGCCCGCAGCGCCTCCCGATAGGATTTCTCCAGCTCCCCCATGCGGTGGATCCTGCCGATGCAGATACGGAATCGGCCATCCAGGCGCTGCTCCAGCTTTGTTGCCAGGATTCTCGCCCTCTCCACAATCTCAATGCGTTCCTCGTAGGACAGATCGCCGGAAGAATGGGGAACGATGATCACGATCTGGTTGGACATGACCTGACTGACCACACACTTGAAAGATGCTTTGACCAGCTCACGGAACTCCGGATAACTGGACTGGGCCCTTACATTCATCCCCACCGGGCTGACCAGCTTTCCATTTTTGTAGTCCTGCCCGAACTCCGCCACCATGACATAGGCATATTCCTCCTCGATGTCCAGCAGTTCCCGGTAATGCATCACGTCCTGGGGTTCATGCTGAAACAGGATACTGCTGACAAAACCGTTTTCCACCACCGGGATCACCGTTTCCAGCTTTTCCTGGATCCGGAGCAGATCGCTTCGTTCCCGCCGTTTTGCGTCCACCTTTTTCAGAGCTTCCTCCACCACCCCGATCACCGTCTTTTTGGATATGGGCTTCGTCAGATACCGCTCCACTCCAAGCTCGATGGCTTCCTTGGCGTAATCAAATTTATCGTAGGCGGAAATAATGTAGAACAGGGCGGCCGTGTTGAATTTCCGGATCTCTTTCATGGCCTGGATGCCGTTAATGCCCGGCATATGGATATCCATAAACACGATATCCGGATGGAAGGTTTCCGCCTTCTCAATCACAGCTCTTCCGGTCTTCGCCGTTTCCAGTTCACACTCCTCCCCAAACTGACCCATAATGATGGCGTTCAGCGATTCCAGCATGATTCCCTCGTCATCTGCCAGTAAGATACGATACATATTTCTCCTCCCTTTTTATTCCATGGGCAGCAATATGGTCACCTTGGTGCCCGTTTTGCTCCCTTTGCTCTCTATATTCAGCAGATTCTCCTGGTTATAGTACAGCCGCAGCCGGTGAATTACATTGTCTATGGCAATTCCGGTGGAATTACTGTTTTCCCCGTCAGAGGGAAGCCGGCCCTCCAGCACCGCCTGTATCAGCTCCGGCGGCATCCCCTCTCCGTTGTCGCTGACCGTGATCCGCAGATGTGTCTCCTCCCGGTGTACCTCCAGACGGATCCAGCCCTCCTCCATGCAGTCGTGGATCCCATGCTGAACGGCATTCTCCACAATGGGCTGCAGAATCATGCTGGGAATCCGGATATTGCCCAGACCGTCCTCCACATCCTTAATATAGGTAATATCTCCGGCAAACCGGACATTCAGAATGTAAATATAGCTGTCCACCGCCTCGATCTCCTCCGCCAGTGTGGAATCATCCGCCATGGCGTGTACGTTGTACCGGAAATAATCCGCCATTCTCTCCAGGAAAACGGAGGTCTTCTCCGCATCCTCCATCAGGGCAAGCTGGGCGCCGGCATTCAGGGAATTAAAAAGGAAATGGGGGTTGATCTGTGCCTGAAGGTATTTGAGCTGCGCCTCCTTCAGATGCGCCTCCATGGAGAGCTCCCGCTCCTTCAGACGGGCTTCCGTCTCCAGGCTCTCCTTCTGGCGCACGATATACTCCCGGATACTGATCAGCATCTGGTTAAATCCATGGGTCACGGTCCCCACCTCGTCTTCAGAAACAATAGGGAGCAGCGGCACGTCCAGATTTCCCTGCGCCACTTCATGGGCTGTGGAGGACAGAGCCATCAGAGGCCGGATCATATTCCGGACCATCAGGACGGTAATAAAGATTCCAAGCAAAAATACGATCAGCAGAATCACCATACTGACCTTTTCCAGCACGTCCATGGCAGAAAGCAGGATCTGATAGTTGGAGGAATTCTGCCGGAACTGCAGGTTGTTGAGCTGATAGATGTAGGTGTTGATATATCGGTAGATCTGGGTCTCCTGCTCATAGGATTCTTTGTAACGCTCCGCATTCCGGCCCCGCTTTGCCTGCACGGTGGAATTGGTCTGGCCCAGATAGCTCTCTGACATATTGCGGATGTTTTTCTCCAGCATCATAATCTGGCTGTCCACATTCCGGTCATTCAGTTCCTCCAGAAGTTCCCGGTAATCCTGTTCATAGCGGTAATAATCCTCCAGAGCCTGGCTGCTCCTGGTATTCAGGTACTCGTATACCGAATCCTGCACCAGTTCCAGTGTGTCAGACAGATTGTTGATGGTGACATTGCTGGAAAACACCGCGTCGATCCGCCGCACCGCCGAGTTGATCTGGCTGAAAATGAAGAAATTGATGCACACCACAAAGACAAGCACCAGAAGCATCACGCTGCTCAGTTTATTCTGTATGGAATTGTACGCTTTCAGACTGTCTTTCCGCTTCATCCTTATTCTTCCTGTCCGCTTCCGGTTTCTATATACAGATCAATATTTTCAGCGTTAATGATATTCATGCCCACACTGTAATAATCGCTGGCATATCCGAGAGAAAGGTATTCCTCCAGCGCGTCCACACTGTATTTCCCGATCTCTCCGGTATCCAGCGCGACGGTGGCGGGGATCGTCCCCTTGTTCACCGCGTCCAGGATCAGGTCGGAATAGTAAAAACCGATGATATCCACATTTCCCACCTCATTGTAATCCACAAGGGCCTGATAGGCGCACTCGGTGGCCACCTCGTCCATGCAGATCATAATGTCGGGCAGTTTCTCCCCGTTCACAAAAATGTCCCGGATCACTTCATCTGTCTCAAAATCCGCAGAGTTGTCCACCTGATACAGCGTAAAATTCACGGTCTGATCCGGAGGCTTTTGCTCGTCCACCGCCTTGAGCATCTGGGAATAGATCAGATTGACGCTGGAATCCTTGTTCTGAGAATCCACCAGCACCATGACCTCTGCAGGTCCGTCCTTCAGGTATTTCAGGATCTGCTCCGTATAGGCGTCCCCCATCTGATAGCTGTTCAGGCCCACAAAGCTGATCCGGCTGCTCTGGGTGTCGTCGTTCAGAATCGTGACCACCGGTATCTCTGCATCCACCGCCTGGTCGATCAGCCCCCGCACGCCCTCGCTCCCGTCCGGGCGCAGAATGATGCCGTCCGCCATGGAGGCGATACTGATCCGCAGGCCGTCCTCCAGCGTATAATCCCCGGTGTCTTCCAGCTGAAGCAGCTCCAGATAGGCGTCCGCGCCCGCCGCCTCCGCTCTGGCGCTCTCATACACAGACTGCCAGAGCATGGAATCCTTTCCATCCGCGATCAGCACATAGTGTTTTTTGTAGGTTTTGCTTCTGCCCATCTCTTCCAGATCGACCTGCTCCATATTCTTCTGGAAAAAAATCCATATCCCGGAAAGAATGACCATACAGCCCAGCAGGATGATGAGTATATTGCGCGTAATATTCTTCATTTACTCTCACGAACCGCAAAAAAGAATGCCGGCTCTCCTTCCCCATAATAAACTTGCCTGTCTGCGTCCACCGTTAACGCTTTTACAGTAATATTACCATATCTGTATCCGGAATAAAACAACAAAAAATGACCCCCAAAGCTCCGGGAATAAAAAAGGAGCCGTTATATTGACTGATGCGGAAGGCAATGAATCCGAAGCATCTCAATACAACAGCCCCTGTAGTTCACCGGATATTAACCGGATTTCCGGTTTGACATCACATCAAAGATAACCGCGACCAGAAGCACGGCGCCCTTTACCACGTACTGCCAGGAATCGCCGATGCCCATGATGGACATACCCATGTTGATGACGCCCAGAAGAAGCGCGCCGATCACCACGCCGCCTACCGTTCCCACGCCGCCGTATGCGGAGGCGCCGCCGATAAAGCAGGAACCGATGGCGTCCATCTCAAAGGAGGTACCGGTACTTCCGTTTACGGAGCCTACACGGGCCGCGCAGAGCAGACCCGCAAGTCCTGCCAGAAGCCCCATATTCGCGTATGCGACAAAATAGATCCTGTTCGTGTCGATACCGGAAAGCTTGGTGGCCTTCTCATTGCCGCCGATGGCATAGAAGTAACGGCCAAACGCGGTCTTGGAGGTAATAAAATTGTAGATCAGACAGATCACAACCACCCAGATCAGCATGACCGGAATACCCTTGTACCGAAGAAGCTGGTAGCTGTACCACACGATCAGAGCTGCGATCACCACCGCTCTTCCGTAGTCGGATACCGCGCTGTTCTGACGGTAACCCTTTTTCGCCTTGTTGGCTCTCGAACGGAAAGTAGAAAGGATCACAAAGCAGGCCGCGGCCACGCCAACGACCACCGCAGAGTAAGACACGTTATCGTCCAGCCCCGGAATCTGAATATATGAGGTAAATACGTTCAGGAACGCTTTATTCTGGATGGAAACGGTTTTATTGTCCAGGATCAGCCGTCCAAAGCCCCGGAACATGAACATACCGCCCAGGGTGGTGATAAACGGCGGAATGCGCATATAGCCGATCCAGTAACCATTCCACACCCCCAGCGCCAGGCCTACAACGAGGCACAGGAGAATGGTCATATACGGGTTCCAGCCCTTGTTGCTGACGAGAACGGCCGCGAGACCGCCCACCAGGCAGATCGTAGACCCAACGGACAGGTCGATGTTACCGCCGGTCAGGATGCACAGCAGCATACCGCAGGCAAGTACCAGCACGTAACCGTTCTGCAGCAGCAGATTGGACATATTCTGGGCATACAGAAGGCGTCCGCCGGTCAGATAACAAAACAAAGCGAATACGACCACAAGCGCAATGACCATGGTGTATTTTGTAAGGAAATCTTTTACTTTTGAATTCATCTGTTTTTCTCCTTTCATTTTCTTTACCCGATGCGGTCGGTCATGGTCTGCATGATGCAGGACATGATCTTTTCCTGGGTGGCTTCCTTCGCATCCAGTTCGCCGGCCAGTCTGCCCTCGCTCATAACGTAGATACGGTCGCACATACCCAGAAGCTCCGGCATCTCAGACGAAATCATAATCACTGCCTTGCCGTTTGCAGCCATCTCACTGATCAGACAGTAGATATCATATTTTGCGCCTACATCGATGCCTCGGGTGGGTTCATCCAGGATCAGGATCTCCGGTTCCGTGAACATCCATTTGCCCAGCAGCGCTTTCTGCTGGTTGCCGCCGGACAGATTGCCGACCTTCTGCTCGTTGGACGGCGTTTTGGTACCCATCTCCTCGGTCATCTTCTCCGCCTCGTGAACCTCCCGGTCCACGTCGATCACGCCGCCGTTGCAGACCTTTTTCAGGCTGGCGAGCGTGGTGTTGAACCGGATGCTCTGATCCAGGATCAGCCCGTTGGTCTTGCGGTCCTCGGTTACATAGGCCAGCCCGTGGCGGATCGCCGCGCTTGGGTCTTTAAGCTGCACCTTTTCGCCCTTGATGTACAGCTCGCCGGAAATGTCCGTGCCATAGCTTCTGCCGAAGATGGACATGGCCAGCTCGGTGCGCCCTGCGCCCTGCAGGCCGGAGAAGCCGATAACCTCGCCCCGGTTTACCCTGAAGGAAATATTGTCGTCCACCACCTTCTCCGGGTACAGCGAATGATGCACCGTCCAGTTTTTGGCCTCCAGCATTACCTCGTCGCTGATCCTGTGCTCACGCTCCGGATAGCGGTCCTCCATTGGACGGCCCACCATGCCCTTGATGATCCGGTCCTCGCTGAGATCATCCACGCCCTTGGTCAGCGTCTCGATGGTACTCCCGTCCCGCAGGATCGTGGCGCGGTCCGCACAGTACACGATCTCATTCAGTTTGTGGGTAATGATAATGGAGGTCAGCCCCTGCTTCTTGAATTCAAGCAGAAGATCCAGCAGCATCTTCGCATCCTCGTCGTTCAGGGATGAAGTCGGCTCATCCAGGATGAGCAGCTTGACCTTCTTGGAGAAGGCTTTCGCAATCTCCACGAGCTGCTGTTTGCCGGTACCGATGTCCTTGATCAGCGTCTGGGCCGACTCGTGCAGCCCTACCTGTTTCATATGCTTTTCCGCTTCACTGTATGTCTTGTCCCAGTCTATGTACCCCATGCTGTTCTTGATCTCATTGCCGAGAAACATATTCTCGCCGATGGAAAGCAGGGGGATCAGGGCAAGCTCCTGGTGAATAATTACGATTCCCTCTGCCTCGCTGTCTTTCAGCTTTTTAAAATGGCATTCCTTTCCCTCATAGGTAATCGTTCCCTCATACGTTCCGTAAGGATATTCGCCGCTTAATACGTTCATAAGAGTGGATTTCCCCGCGCCATTCTCACCGATCAGTGCGTGGATCTCCCCGCGCTGCACCTCCAGATTGACATCATCCAGAGCCTTGACGCCCGGAAACTCTTTTGTAATGTGTTCCATTACAAGAATATTGTCAGCCAAAATGGAATCCTCCTCTCTTCATTAAAAACAGGCGGGGCTATTCACCCCGCCCATCTGTTTTCATTATTCATGATGCCCCGTTTTCTGCGCCGGTTGTCAGCCTACAGCAGTAAGATATCCGTCATCATTCTGGGTATAGTATCCGGTGTCAACCAGAGCCTCCACCATGTTGTCGACCGTAACTACAGTCGGAACCAGCAGGTAGGACGGGCAGGTATTGCCTTCGGATGTGGAGTAGGACTCAGTATCAAATGCACAGTCAAAATCCCAATCGGAAGCCTCGATCAGAGATGCATCCGGGTCTTCGCCGTTCAGGATCGCTGCCGCAAGGTCAAGGGTAACAACCGCCTCGTTTGCAACTGCCTTGTAAACGGTCATGGTCTGCTTGCCGTCAACGATGTTGGCAAGGTTCGCTTCGTCGCCGTCCTGACCGGTAATCAGTACGCTGTTGTCGCCTGCGTAGTCAGACTCGATCGCCTGTGCAACACCGAGCGCGGTGGAATCGTTGGAGCAAAGAGCGATATCAAGCTGGGTACCGTCCGCATAGTAGGAAGCAAGGATGTTCTGCATTCTCTCAAGAGCAGTCTGGGTATCCCACTGATCCGTGGCAACCGTATCGAAATCCGTCTGTCCTGAAACAACGATCAGAGTGCCCGCTTCGATGTACGGATTCAGGACATCCATAGCGCCATTGTAGAAATAGCCTGCGTTGTTGTCAGCCGGATCGCCCGCGGTGATCTCCATGTTGTACGTAGTGTCGCCCGCATTGTCAAGATCCAGGGTATCTACGATAAACTGACCCTGCAGAGTACCTACGGTGTAGTTATCAAAGGAAATGTAATAGGAAACCGCGTCGTTCATAATCAGACGGTCATATGCGATAACCGGGATCTCTGCGTCCGCAGCTTCTTCCATAACCGTGTTCAGGGCTTCGCCGTCGATTGCGGAGACAACCAGAAGATCAACGCCGTCTGAAATCAGGTTCTGGATGTCGTTTACCTGCTGATCCACTTCATTGTCAGAGTAAACGAGGGATGCTTCGTAGCCTGCTGCCTCAAACTGCTCCTGCAGATAAGAACCGTCGCGGTTCCATCTCTCAAGAGACTGGGTCGGCATCGCGATACCGATCTTCTCGCCTTCTGCACTTGCCGGAACTGCAAGAGCGCCGACTGCCAGTGCGGCTGTCAGGAGCATAAGTACCTGTTTTTTCATGTTTGAATTCCTCCCTTTTCTTTTTTCCGTTACTTTGCGTAACTTTTGGATGCTTTCATCTTATCATATATACAATTTGCTTAAAATGGAATCCTTTTGGATTGGTCTTTGATTTATTGCGGTGTAAAAAAACGGCTCCGGCAAAAATCTGGACATTTTTGCAAAGCCGCTTTTTATTTTGCAATTTTTTCCTGTTTCAGGTATGAGCCGCACCGTCACTTCCTTACGCTGAACTTATAGGAAGTGACCGAATCATAGGGTTCTCCCGCCTTCAGGAGAGGGCTGGCGAATCCCCTCTGGTTGACAGCGTTGGGATAATACTGCGCCTCCAGGCAGAAGCCGGTGCGGGGGCCGTAGGAAACGCCGCCCTTGCCGCCCTGCTCCGTAATGCAGTTGCCGGCATAGAACTGCATACCGCAGCAGTCCGTGAAAGCCTCCAGGAGGATTCCCGTCTTTTCCGAATATGCTTCCGCCGCTTTCCGGATTTCTCCGGGCTTGTCAGCCAGCGCAAAATTGTGGTCGTAGCCCTGCACAAACTTTAACTGTTCAAAATCCGCGCCGATATCCCGGCCGATGGGCTTTGCCTCCCGGAAATCCAGAGGCGTACCCTCCACGTCCGCCAGTTCTCCCGTGGGGATTGCCTGCGCGTCCAGCACCGGGGTGTAGCGGTCTGCGTAAATCGTCAGGATCTGATCCTCGATCCGGCCGCTGTCATGCCCCGCCAGGTTGAAGTAAGCATGGTTGGTCACATTCGCCACCGTATCCCCATCGGAGATGCCGCTGTAATGCAGGATGAGCTCATTGTGGCAGGAGAGGGTATAGGTTACCGTTACCCGGAAGTTCCCCGGATAGCCCTGATCTCCGTCCGGGCTGTACAGCTCGAAGGTGATGCTGTTCGCCGCCTCGTCCACAGACTTCACCGCCCATTTGCGGCAGTGGTAAAAATTGGTCCCGCTGTGCAGGTTGTTCTCGTTGTCGTTTATGGCGAGCTGATATACTTTCCCGCCGATCACAAACCTTCCCTTATCAATGCGGTTGCCGCAGCGGCCGATGACCGCCCCGAAGAAGCAGGCGTTGTCCACGTATTCCTGGGGCGTGTCATAACCCAGGGTCACATCCCGGAGCGCCCCCTCCCGGTCCGGCACCAGGAGATTTACCAGGGTGGCCCCCAGATCGATCACCGTCATGGACATATGATTCTCGTTGGTGAAAGAATAGCTGTAAATGTCGCTGCCGTCCTTTAATTTGCCAAAATACCTCTTTTCCACCGTATTCCTCCCTCGTCATCACGCGAACGGGTTTTCCGTCTTATAGGGCACACCCGCAGGATGGTTGTACCCGATCTCGCACGGACATACGCCGATCAGCTTGAATACCTCAAACAGCTGCTTTCCGAAATGCCCGAACGCAACTGCGCCGTGATGGGGGAATCCGCCCTCGATCAGAACGTGACGGTAGAAGCGTCCCATCTCGGGAATCGCGAATACGCCGATACCGCCGAAGGATCTGGTGGCTACCGGAAGGATCTCGCCCTCAGCCACATACGCCCGCAGGATATTGTCGGAAGTGCTCTGCAGACGGAAGAAAGTAATGTCGCCCGGAATGATGTCCCCCTCAAGGGTTCCGTTTGTAACCTCGACGGGAAGGCTCCTTGCCATGATCTTCTGATATTTCATGTTGTAGCTGGTGAGCTTTGCGGTACAGGTGTTGCCGCAGTGGAAGCCCATGAAGGTATCCTTGTGGGTATAATTGAACTTGCCCCTGATGGACTCCTCATACATATCGGCGGGTACGGAGTTGTTGATATCCAGCAGCGTAACCGCGTCGTCGCTGACACAGGTGCCGATAAACTCGGACAGCGCGCCGTAGATATCTACCTCGCAGGATACCGGAATGCCTCTGCCTGTCAGACGGCTGTTCACATAGCAGGGAACAAAACCAAACTGAGTCTGGAAGGCCGGCCAGCACTTCCCGGCAATGGCAACGTATTTCCTGTAGCCCTTGTGGGCCTCAACCCAGTCGAGAAGGGTCAGCTCATACTGGGCCAGCTTTGCCAGAACCTCCGGCTTCTTGTTGCCTGCGCCCAGTTCATTTTCCATATCCTTTACAATCTCCGGAATACGCTCGTCCCCGGCATGTTTATTGAAGGATTCAAACAGATCCAGCTCGGAATTTTCCTCGATCTCCACGTTGATGTTGTAGAGCTGCTTGATGGGCGCGTTGCACGCCAGGAAATTCAGCGGACGCGGTCCAAAGGTGATGAGTTTGAGATTGTTCAGGCCCACCACAGCCCGGGCGATTGGAATAAACTCATGGATCATATCGGCGCACTCATCCGCCGTACCCACCGGATACTCCGGAATGTAAGCGCGGATATTTCTCAGCTTCAGGTTGTAGCTGGCGTTGAGCATACCGCAGTACGCGTCTCCGCGACCGTCTCCCAGATCCTCCTGGCTCTCCTCCGCCGCCGCCACGAACATAGCGGGACCGTCAAAATGCTTCGCCAGGAGCGTCTCGGAAATCTCCGGGCCGAAGTTGCCCAGGTAAACGACGATGGCCTCGCAGCCCGCCGCTTTCACATCTTCAAGAGCCTGTACCATGTGGATCTCGCTCTCGACGATACAGATGGGACATTCGTAAATATCAGCCCCGTCATACTTTGCCTGATAGGCTGCTACCAGGGCTTTTCTCCGGTTTACAGCCAGCGATTCCGGAAAACAATCCCGGCTCACCGCAACGATGCCGACCTTGATTTTTGGAATGTTGATCATTTTTTTATCCTCCTAAAAATATTTTATTTTATGGGCTTTCGCCACACAGCTCAGTTTAAACGGATATTTTCGCCGATCAGCCCCAGCGGGGATCCCTCGGGAAGACCGCCCTCGGGATGTCCGATCAGCCATTTGTTCCTTGCGGTCAGGCGGCTGTCCTCTCCTCCCTGATGCTCCTGATCCAGGGGAAGATTCGTATCCCTGGGAAGCACGATTGCCACCCGGAAACCGTTTGCATCCGCATTGCAGGGCGCATAGTGCAGGGTGGTGGCGTAGAGCTCCACGCCGGTCCCCTTTGGAACCAGAAATGCTTCCATAAGAGAGGTATCGTAGGTCCCCTCCTCCGTCACGTCCGGCTCCCAGCCCATCAGAAGGATGGCGTCCGTGCCGGCCACGTTGATCTCGGAGGAACGGTGATACTCCACGGCATTAAGCTGATAATTGTTGCCATTGCAGTAACCGATCTGGATTGGCAGTTCCCCGTAGGTCTTCACCCGCAGCTCCTCAAACACCGGAAGCCGCTCCAGCATATCCACGGATGGCTCGTACACCACGTCCGCCGGACAGGGCGTTTCCTCCATCTTCTTTACCAGATCAGAAAAATCTATATTTGTTATGACGCGGCCGTATCTGCGGAACGCCGCATCCGTTATTTTCTTGATCTCCATATTATTTCTCCTTTACAGCAGCTTGTCAAACAACGGTTTGCAGGTTGGATAGATCTCCTTGAACCGGGCGTATCTGGCCTCGTACCTCGCCACCAGCTCCGGCTCCGGTTCCACTGTATCGACGATTTTCACCAGCTTTGAGGCGGCCTCCTCCACGGAGGCATATTCCCCGCAGGCCACCGTTGCCAGGATCGCGCCGCCGAGGGCGGGGCCCTCCTCGCTCTCGATCACGTCCACCTTCAGGTTCAGAACATTTGCAATGATCTTCTTCCACAGCGGGCTCTTCGCGCCGCCGCCGCAGATCCTGGTGCGCTCGATCCGGATGCCCAGGGCTTTCGCCACCTCCAGGGAATCCCGCAGGGCAAAGGCTACGCCCTCCAGCACAGCCTGGGTCATATCTGCCCGGGTAGTATCCATGGTCATGCCGATAAACGTGGCCCGGGCGTTGGGATTGTTGTGAGGGGAACGCTCTCCCATGAGATAGGGGAGGAAATACACGTGGTTCTCACCCAGTTCTCCGATGGCCGCCTGCTCCCCTGCGTAATCCTGTGTGCCGACGATCCCGTCCATCCACCACTTGTTGCACGATGCGGCGCTGAGCATACAGCCCATCAGATGGTAATGCCCGTCCGCATGGGCAAAGGCGTGGAGCGCGTTGTATTTGTCCACCGTGAATTTTTCGGAGGAGATAAAGATCGTGCCGCTGGTACCCAGAGAAATATTGCACATACCGTCGCCCACGGTGCCGGTGCCCACGGCCGCAGCGGCATTGTCCCCGGCTCCCGCCACGATCTTCACGCTTTCCGGTACGCCGAGCTGCCCGGCAATCTCCGGCAGGATCGTGCCCACTGTCTCATAGCTCTCAAATACCTTCGCCATCTGGTCTTCCCGGACGCCGCAGATATCCAGCATCTCCTTTGACCAGCAGCGGTTTTTCACATCAAACAGGAGCATACCGGAGGCGTCGGACACATCCGTGCAGTGTACGCCGGAAAGCCGGTACGCTATGTAATCCTTCGGGAGCATGATCTTCGCGATCCTGGCAAAATTCTCCGGCTCCTTATTCTTCACCCAGAGAATCTTGGGCGCCGTAAATCCGGTAAAGGAAATATTAGCCGTATACTCTGAGAGCTTTTCCTTGCCGATCACGTTGTTCAGGTAATCGCATTCCTCGAAGGTCCTTCCGTCATTCCATAGAAGAGCCGGCCGGATCACCTGGTCCTTTGCGTCCAGAATCACCAGCCCGTGCATCTGTCCGCCGAAGCTGATGCCCGCCACCTGGCTCCTGTCGCAGCCCTCCAGGAGCTCCTGAAGCCCCGTTATGGTCTGCTCATACCAGTCCTCCGGCTTTTGCTCCGACCAGCCCGGATGGGGAAAAAAGATGGGATATTCCTTTGAGACAATTTTACGGATCTTCCCGCCCCCGTCCATCAGCAGCAGCTTTACGGCTGATGTGCCGAGGTCAACACCTACATACAGCATAGTTTCTCCTCCTTCAATGCATTATCCTTCAGCTTTCGGCCCCGTGCGGGGAGATCTCCGGCAAGGGCCGCGTCATAATCTCCAGTTCATGCTGAAGATTCGTCAGTTCCACAAAGATGTGTTCGCCGCCGTTCTCCCCGTCCCTGGTCCAGGCCACGGGTTCATCCGAGGAAACCGTCAGATGGCTGGTCTTAAACCGGATCACATTATTGCTGGTCTCGTCCTGCATCAGAATCGCTTTGATCACATCCTGCCAGTCGAGAGGGGTCTTTGGGGTGCGCACCAGCATAACCTCAAACACGCCGTCGTTCAACTCGATATCTTTACCCGGGAGACCCTTGATACCGCCCACGGAGGTGGAATTGGAGATCATGCCGTACATGAAATCCCCCTCGCAGGAGAACTCGTCGCTCTCAATTTTCAGGCAGTAACTCTTCCATACCCCGAGGCGTTTCATTCCCTCTATGATGTAGGCGGTATGCCCCAGGACATTTTTCATTTCCTGATTGGTCTGGTAGGAGACGTCCGTCATAAACCCGAACGCCGCCACGTACACAAAATAATCGTCGTTGAACTTTCCCACATCGCAGGCAAAGGGTTCTCCATCCATGATCACCTCCGCCGCCTGCTCCATCTGTCTTGGGATGCCCAGACTGTTTCCGAAATCGTTGGTGCTCCCCGCCGGGATATAGCCCAGGGTGCGGCGTACACCGCTGTTCATTATACCGGTCACCACCTCGTCCAGCGTGCCGTCCCCGCCGCTGCATACGATCAGGTCATATTCCGCCGCGCGCGCGCCTACCACATCACGGGCGTCCTTTTCCATTCTGGTGGGATGAACCGTCACATCATATTCTTTTTCCGCAAAGATTTCGACAATGGAGGAAAGATGGGTCCGGATCAGCCCCTTCCCTGATCTGGGATTATATACAAACAATATTCTCTTCAAAGTATCTGCTCCCCTGTCCTGCCTCCGTATTTCAGAAATTTGACCAGAATCTGAATTGAAAAAGCAAGGTCTCTGTACTATTATGCTGTATATTTTACTACTTCGCACCGGGAATCACAAGCGAATTATTGCCGGAATACCATAAAATTTTTGTCAAAAATCTTTAAATTTTTATTCTCTTTCTGTCGTAGGTGCAAAGCCCGTTCATCTCCTCCTCCACGTCGGAAAGCTGCGTGTAAACTGCTGCGGAAAGTCCTTTCTTTTCCAGCTTATGTATTTTTCTGCGGAGCCCAAAAAACGCCTTCGCAAACGACTCCTTTGTTTTATAAGTATGGTAGCCGTAGGTAACATCCGCGAACATATGCCCCTTTACCGCAAAGGTATACCCGCCGTACTCTGACAGGACGAAGGGCCGTCTGTCTTTTTTTACCCGCAGGGCATGGAAATAATTATGCTCGCTCCTCACATCCCCGCCTCCCTGATCGCACCAGCCGCTGGCGGAATCGATCAGCCGGGTTGGATCCGCCTCCCTGACCAGCTCCGTGATCCGCAGGGAATCAAACTGCCCCCACCCCTCATTGAACAGCGTCCACAAACCGATGCACGGACAGTTGCAGAGCAGCTCCACCGTGGCCAGGCATTCCTCCTGCCACTGCTGGCGGGCCTTTTGATCCGTCCTGGAAAAAATGCGGTAGTGACTGTCTTTTAATTTATTCACGAGAGAAGGAAAAACACTGGGCATATAGGTCAGCAGCTTTTCATTTATCCGCCCTCCGCCGTTCACCATATCCTGCCACACCACCATGCCCAGACGGTCGCAGTGATAATACCAGCGCAGGGGTTCGATCTTTATGTGCTTGCGCAGCATATTAAATCCCAGCTTTTTCATTTCCTGGATATCAAAAACCATTGCCTCGTCAGACGGAGGCGTATACAGGCTTTCCGGCCAGTAGCCCTGGTCCAGAACGCCGTCGAAAAAATACGGCCGGTTATTGAGCATCAGCCTGGGATGTTTTTTTTCATCCTCGCCCACAGAAAACTTCCGCATGGCAAAATAACTCTGTACCCGATCCTCTCCCACCGTCAGCAGCAGGTCGTAAAGAAACGGATCCTCCGGACTCCAGGCGTGGACTTCCGGCAGGTCGATCACCGCAGACGCCACCGCCCCTCTGGTCAGGGTACCGTCCCACCGTCCCGCAGATGCCGCACCGATGTCCCGCCAGGCAAATTCCTCCCTGCGGATGCGGTGGCGGTAAGAGGTCCATTCCCCCCGGATCAGCACTTCGGTATCCGCCGGGGATGCCAGCGTCACCTCCAGCCGGACCTGTTCCTTATCAAACAGCGGTGTGATCCGGATCCGTTCAATAAAATTCTCCGGCACAAGCTCTAGCCACACAGTCTGCCAGATTCCGCTCTGGGGCGTATAGTACATACCCCCGGCTTCCAGCTTCTGCTTGCCCCGGCTGGCCGAACCGCTGTCCGTGTCGTCCTGTACCCGTACCCAGACGGTGTTTTTGCCCTCACGGGCCATCTCTGTCACATCAAAGGAAAAGGGGAGATAGCCGCCCAGGTGGCTGCCCGCAAGCCGTCCGTTCCACCACACGATACACCGCTCGTCCACGGCCCCGAAATGGAGAAGCAAATGCTTCCCCTCCGGCACCAACGGCAGCTCTACGCTGCGGAAATACCAGAGGTAACTCCCCGGTTCCAGTCTTTTTTCCACGCCGGAGCGGCGGCATTCGGGCGAAAACGGAACCAGAATCCTCCCCTCAAACAATTCAGGGCGTCCGCCGTTCTCCGTAAAAGCGTAATGCCAGTACCCGTTCAGGCAGATCCAGTCTTTCCGATACAGCTGTGGACGGGGATAATCCTCGGGGACTTCCCCCGGCCGGGCCTTCTCGCTCCAGATCGTGGACAGTTTATTATCCTTTGTCGGCGCCTGCTTTCCCGCTTTCATGGCGGACAGGGCATCTCTTATACGCATGGCAATCCTCTCTCTCCTGCTGAAACTTTCAATCTCATACCAGCTGTTTCTTTCTTTTCCGGGCCGCCAGGGCCCTGCATACGATGCTCATGCCTCCCCCAGCTTTGCCAGCTTCGCCGCCTGATCTGCCGCGATACAACTGTCGATGATCTCCTGAAGATCCCCGTTCATCACCTTATCCAGCTTGTAAAGCGTCAGGTTGATACGGTGATCCGTGACCCGGCCCTGGGGGAAATTGTAGGTACGGATCTTTTCGGAGCGGTCTCCCGTGCCGATCTGGCTGCGGCGAAGCTGAGCCTCCGCGTCCTTTGCCTTCTGCTGTTCCAGATCGTACAGCTTGGCCCGCAGCAGGGCAAATGCCTTGGCCTTGTTCTGAATCTGGGATTTCTCGGTCTGGCTGTAGATCACGATCCCCGTGGGATAGTGGGTCAGACGGACCGCAGAGTCTGTGGTGTTGACGCACTGCCCTCCGTTTCCGGAGGCCCGCATCACATCGATCCGGATATCCTTCTCATCGATGGCCACGTCCACCTCCTCCACCTCCGGCATCACCGCCACAGTGATCGTAGAAGTATGGATTCGTCCGCCGGATTCCGTTTCCGGCACCCGCTGTACCCGGTGCACACCAGATTCATATTTCAGCCTGGAATATGCTCCCTGTCCCGTTATCATGAAATTGACGTACTTCATGCCGCCGATGCCGATTTCCTCAAAATCCAGCGTCTCCACTTTCCAGCGACGGCTCTCCGCGTAGTGTACATACATACGGTAAATTTCCGCCGCAAAAAGAGCTGCCTCGTCCCCGCCTGCCCCGGCCCGGATCTCCATGATCACATTCTTCTCATCGTTGGGGTCTTTGGGCAGAAGCAGGATTTTCAGCTCGTGCTCCAGCTCCCCGATGCGGTCTTTGGCCTGTGCCAGCTCTTCTTTCAGCATCTTTCGCATTTCCTCGTCGGATTCCTCCTCCAGCATCGCCAGACTGTCCTCTGCCGTCTCGTTGCATTTTTTGTATTCTTTATACGTATCAACGACAGGCTGCAGACTGGCCTGCTCTTTCATCAGCTTCTGAAAGCGCTTTGGGTCCGCTGTGACCGACGGATCATTCAGCATATTCATCAGCTCCTCGAAATGCATCAGCAAGTCCTCTAATTTATCAAACATGGATTCCCTCCTGTTTATCTCAATGCCCGGCCCAGCGCCACCCGGTCCAGCGCGGACAGATCTTTCACAATCCGGATCTCTGCGTATCCGTTCTCTTCCATCAGCCGCGATACCGCTTCTCCCTGATCGCAGCCGATCTCAAATAAGATCCAGCCCCCCGCCGACAGATGCTCATGACCCTGCCTGAGAATCTCACGATAAAAAAACAGGCCGTCCTCCCGCCCGTCCAGCGCCAGATGCGGCTCGTGAAACCGAACCTCCTCCGGCAGCTCCCCGATCACCGCTGTGGGGATATAGGGCGGATTGGATACGATCATGTCGTAGGCCTCCGGAATTCCGGCAAACAGATCGCTCAAAACCAGCCGCACATCCGCACGGTGCTGCCGTATATTCTCTGCGGCCACAGCCAGGGCCTCCGGAGAAATATCGGCGGCGTCTACCAGGGGCTGCCTGCCTTGGGCGTTCCGGATGGAAGCTGCCTCCGGCCTGTCCCTTTCGGTTTTCTCTCTCAGCTTCGCCAGGCTGACGGCGATGCAGCCGGAACCGGTACACAGATCCAGCGCACGCATCCCCGGCTTCAGGCGTTTCAGCGCTTCCTCCACGAGAATCTCCGTATCCTGCCTGGGGATCAGCACAGATCCGTTTACATGAAAGGACAGGCCCATAAACTCCTGCTCCCCGGTGAGATGCTGAAGGGGAATGCGGCTTCCCCGCCGTTTCAAAAGTTCCAGATACCTCCGGGCCTCCCGTTCCCCCGTCTCCTCTTCCCGGTTCAGCAGAAAACGGGTGCGGTCCATGCCGGTGACAAAGGAAAGCAGCAGCCACGCATCAATCCCGGCCTCCTCAATGCCGCAGTCCCGCAGATACTGTTCCCCGTTTTTCAAAGTCTCCTGCAGCGTCATGCCTGCGCGCCATGCCCGGATGCGGCAGCCCTTTCCGTTTCCGCCTCCGTCCTCTTTTCCTCAGACACGCTCCAAAGAGGATCCGCCCCCTCCAGGGCGTAATGCGTCCCGAACTGCTCATTCTCAAATTTTTTCCAGTCAAAGACCGCCTCCACCGAAGCGATCGCCACCTCGATCATGGAGTCGTCCGGTTCCTTCGTAGTCAGGCGCTGCAGCGCCATGCCCGGCCTGCTGAGGGCGTTGATAATCTTATTATCGGTGGAACCCGCCAGACGGAGGAATTCATAGGAAACCCCCGCGATCACCGGCAGCAGCGCAAGGCGCAGCACAATGCGCCACAGGGAGGTATGCACATGGATCAGCGCAAACAGCGGGATACTGACCACCATGATAAACACGATACTGATAAACATGACAAGAAAAAGAAAGCTGGTGCCGCAGCGCTTGTGCTCCCTGGAACTGCCCCGGACGTTTTCCACATTCAGCTCGAGGCCGTGCTCGATGCAGTTGATGCACTTGTGCTCCGCGCCGTGATACATAAAGGTGCGCTGAATATCTTTCATCCGGGAGATCAGCGCCATATAACCCATGAAGATCGCCAGCTTCACGATGCCCTCGATCACCAGAATCAGCGTCTCGGAGGCGATCGCCCGCTTCAAAAGCCTGGACAGAAAATAGGGTACCATCATAAACAGCACAATGGAAAAGATCAGCGACACGATCACCGTCAGCGTTATCATCCAGTCGTCCTCTTCTTCGCCGGATCCGCTTTCCCTCTCTTTCGCCAGCTTCTTCTCACACTTTTCAAGCGCGGCCTTTGCTTCTGCCGTCCTGCCCTTCTCCTCCAGCTTCTGCGCTTTCGAGCGGGCCTTTGCGCGTGCTTTCTCCTCCCGCCCGGTTCTTTCCTCCTCGCTCTCCTCCGCATACAGAGAAGCAGAGTACATGAGCGCCTTCATGCCCAGGATCAGGGAATCAAAAAAATTGATCACGCCCCGGATGATGGGAAGCTTCGCCAATTTTTTATCCTGAATGGCGCTGCTGCTGATCTCCTGTACGTCCACCGCGATCTGCCGGTCCGGCGTGCGCACGGCCACCGCATACCTGCCGCCATTTCTCATCATTACCCCTTCGATGACCGCCTGGCCACCAATACCGGATGGTTTCATATGTTCCTCCCTGCCTTTATAAAAAAGGTTGAGGTTTTTTTCAACCTCAACCTCTGCTTACCCACATTTTTATTTGGATACGATGCCATATTTCCTGTTAAACCGCTCAATACGACCGCGCGCCTGTGCCGTTTTCTGCTGGCCGGTATAGAATGAATGGCATTTGGAGCAGACTTCTACGTGAATGTCCTTCTTGGTAGAACCTACCGTAAACGTGTTGCCACAGTTGCACGTTACGGTTGCCTCGTAATACTCCGGATGGATTCCTTCTTTCATGGTATTCACCTCTTCCTCTTATTCTGTGAACTGCCAGACCGGCCGGACCGGTCAATTCCCGGTCAATGCCGCTCACATCGTACCGCGGCAAGTTTCCCCGGGCTATCCCTGCAAGTCCCTGCAGTTCGCCCCTGTATGGGGCAACATAGGGATCATAGCATAGATTCTGCAAAATTGCAACTGTTTCCGCAAAATTTGTTCCTGTTCACAGCCGCCCGCATACGCACTTGTCGCGCTGATATGCACCGGTTTCGCCGCTTATGCGGGTCAGGCGACTGTAATCAAACAAATTTTTGCCTGCGGACTCTCATCACCAGCTCCCGGTTCTCCCTGGTGTGGACGAAGGTGTTGAGAATATTCTCCACCGCCTCGTCCGCTTTCATCCCGTTAAGCCCCCGTCGCATGACATAGACGGCTTCCATCTCGTCCCTGTCCAGAAGCAGATCCTCTCTTCGGGTGCCGGACTTCGGGATGTCGATGGCCGGGAACACCCGTTTTTCGGAAAGCTTGCGGTCCAGCACCATCTCCATGTTGCCGGTGCCCTTAAATTCCTCATAGACCACGTCGTCCATCTTGCTGCCGGTGTCCACCAACGCAGTGGCAAGAATCGTCAGGCTGCCCCCCTCCCGCATCTTTCTGGCCGCGCCGAAGAAACGCTTCGGCATATGCAGCGCCGCCGGGTCAAGGCCGCCGGAAAGGGTGCGGCCGCTGGGGGGAACCGTCAGGTTATAGGCCCTGGCCAGCCGGGTAATGCTGTCCAGCAGAATGGTAACGTCCTCCTTTTGCTCCACGAGACGCTTCGCCCGCTCGATCACCATCTCGGATACCCGTTTGTGATGCTCCGGAAGCTCGTCAAAGGTGGAGTATATGACCTCCACGTTCTCGCCGCGAATGGCCTCCTTGATGTCGGTGACTTCCTCGGGGCGCTCGTCGATCAGCAGAATGATCAGACGCATATTCGGGTCATTGCGCAGGATGGAACGGGCAATTTCCTTTAAAAGCGTGGTTTTCCCGGCCTTGGGCGGGGATACGATCATGCCTCTCTGCCCTTTTCCGATGGGCGAAAACAAGTCGACGATGCGCATCGCCAGCGCGTTGGAGCCTCGCTCCATACGCAGCCGTTCGTTGGGGAAGATGGGGGTCATATCCTCAAAATTCACCCGCTTTGCCATATCGGAAGGCGCGTGTCCGTTGATGCTTTTCAGGTACAGCAGGGCGCTGAATTTTTCCTGCTGTGCCTTGATCCTCGTATTGCCGGAAATAATATCCCCCGTTTTCAGATTGAATTTGCGGATCTGGGAGGGGGATACATACACGTCGTTCTCTCCCGGCAGGTAGTTATCGCTGCGGATGAATCCAAACCCGTCCGGCATGACCTCCAGGATGCCCGTGGCAATGATTCCGCTGTCAAGCTGTGCAAGCTCTGTGGGGGGCCTGTCCGTCCGGGGCGCTTCCGTATTCCGGTTTTCCCTTCTCACAGTATGTCCGTCCCCGTGGGGGACGGATTTCCTCTCAGACCCGGTCTCCTGTCTGTGCTGCGGGATCTCCCTTGCCTCCTTTGCCTGCTTTGCCTCTCCCGCCTCTTTGTCTTTTTCATCCTGGGCCAGCATTGCCTCGATGAGCTGGGCTTTCTTCAACGTTGATATACCCTTCATTCCTCTGGCTTTTGCCAGGTCCTTGAGCACGGCCAGGGAAAGGGATTCATATTTTTCTCTCATAATCACCTCATAAAAATCTGTTTGCAAGATAACTGGGATCGATGTCGGAACCGACAGAACCTTACTCTCAATCAGTATCATACCACATTAACTGAAAAATGCAATCAAAAAATCTGCGAAAACCTGTTTTTTCGCAGATTTGATGACGCCCTCTACCGTGCCGCCATGCCGCCCAGCATACCGCCCCCGGCGCATATTGCAAGAGCCGCCAGAGAGCGGGCCAGCTCCGGTCCCGTCTTTGTATCGCTCATACCCGACACGGCAAACAGCAGTACAAAATACAGCGCGCCCACAGCCAGGCCCCACAGATATTTCCGGCGTCCCATTTTTCTTCCGCTGTACCAGCCTCCCGCAAAACCGGACAGGGCATACACAAAGAGAATCCCCCTTTCAATCTGTTCCGTCTCCGGCTGCAGCTTCAGCATTACAAACGCCAGCAGCAGCAATAGCGCCATGCTCACCACCCCGGCCAGCGCCAGAGCGCGCAGCAGGATACCTGCTGTCCTCCCTTTCCCAAATGTCTGTTCCACGCACATTCCCCCTTCTTATGCACTATTTGGCCCTGATATCATTGTATGCGCCGCTCTTTCACGTCATTCTCTCACTTTACAGAAACTTTAGTTGCAATTCCATTGCAATTATTGTATGATTCTCTGTAAATAATTTTAAAGGAGATGGTTTTTTGGCTTCCGATGATGCCATACAACTTCTGACGTTGTTAATTCTTGTGATACTCTCGGCTTTCTTTTCTTCCGCCGAGACCTCGCTCACGACGGTAAACCGCATCCGGCTGCAGACTCTGGCTGAAAGCGGCAACAAAAAGGCAGCCACTGTCCTGAAAACGATCGAAAATCCCTCCAAAATGCTGAGTTCCATCCTGATCGGCAACAATCTGGTAAACAATTTTGCGGCTGCCCTTGCCGCGTCCGTCACAATCCGTCTGTTCGGGAGCGGCAGTGTAGGCGCTGTGACCGGAATTCTGACAGCTGTGATCCTGATCTTCGGAGAAATCACGCCCAAAACCTTCGCCACAGTCAACTCTGAAAAGCTGGCGCTGGCTTACGCCTCTGTCATTTTGTTCCTGATGAAACTGCTGACCCCGGTAATCTGGGTCATCAACCGGATCTGCCGTTTTCTGCTGAGGCTGCTTCATGTGGACATGGACCGTTCGCTGAATGAAATGACGGAACAGGAGCTGCGCACGGTCGTTGACGTCAGCCACAGGGACGGCGTCATAGAGACAGAGGAACGGCAGATGATCTACAACGTGGTTGATTTCGGGGATTCCCAGGCAAAAGATGTGATGGTTCCCCGGGCCGATATGGTGACCGTCAGCGAGACGGCTTCCTATGAAGAAATCCGGGAACTGTTCCGTACGGAGAAATACACCCGTCTCCCGGTATACCGGGAAGACCGGGACAATATAACCGGCATTCTGAATTTTAAGGATTTCTTTTTCTGTGATGCCGGGAATTTCAGCGTATGCGATATTATGTATGAGCCCCACTTCACCTATGAGTCAAAAAAAACCTCAAAACTCCTGATGGAGATGCGGCAGAATTCAGTCAGTATCTCGATTGTGCTGGATGAATACGGCTCCGCGGTTGGAATGATCTCTCTGGAGGATCTTCTGGAAGAAATTGTCGGGGAAATCCGGGACGAATACGACGAAGACGAAAAAAACCTGATCCGAAAGGTGTCAGAGCATGAATATCTGATCGAAGGCTCCGTAAAGCTGGACGATATCAATGATGCGCTTGGACTGTCTATGGATTCAGAGGATTTTGATTCCATCGGCGGCCTCATCATCGAAGCTCTGGATCATCTGCCCTCCGAAAAAGAATCCGTCACAGTGGGGGATGGCATCGTCCTCACGGTAGATAAGATGGAAAAGAACCGGATCGAAACGATCCGGCTTTTCCTGCCTGAAGATCCGTAAATCTTTTAATCGCTGACAAGCCGGGTTGCCCAGACCGCGTTTCCGTTGATGCCGGACACGATGATGCCTGTCCGGCTGCTGGAGGCGTGAACCACCTGGCCGTCCCCGATGTACATACTCACATGGTAGACGTAACCGTTCTTTGCGTAGAAGATCAGATCGCCGGGCTGCGCTGAGGATACCGGAATCTGCATACCATAGCCGGCCTGGTCCGACGCCACCCTCGGCAGGGAATATCCAAAATACGCATAGATGCTCTGTACAAAGCCGGAGCAGTCCGCTCCGTTCGTCAGGCTGGTGCCGCCCCAGACATAGGGATTGCCCACAAACTGAAGCGCAAAATTCACAATCGCTTCCCTGGTCTTTGCCGCCTGGGACGCTTCCCGCACGGAGGTCAGGGTGTAATAGCAGGCGCTGTTGTCCTCCGGCTGTATCAGAACGCTGGCCAGCGTCATATTGTTCTCGCCCACGCTGGCTACCTTCGCCTCCGCCGCAATCCCGGTGGTCAGCTGGCTGCCTTTTACAAAACCCCTGGCATCCCCGGACTCCACATACACCCAGGCCTTATCGGAATCCGCCAGAATATAGCACAGGGACTGATCCGAAAGGACGCCCGTCACTTGCGCAGAATCTTTCCTCTGTTCGTAAATACGGACCTCCCCCGCCGCCAGCGCGTAGATCTTCTCCGCAATCACCTCGGTTGTAGTGGTATGCGTATAATCGTAGGCCTCGTTTTCCGTGCGGGCCACCAGCAGCCGGGCCGTGGAAAGTTCCTCCAGGCCTTTTACGCTTACGATCCGCTCCGCCACCTCGCCTGTGACCACCTGATCGCTCTTAATGAATCCCCGGACATTGCCGGACTCTATGTAATACCAACCGTCTCCCTGGTCCTCCAGGATATAGCAATAACCATAATAGGCAAGCTCGCCTACCTCTCTGGCCGTCTCGCTCTTTGACTCGCAGACACTGGCGCCTTCCTTCTCACTCACCACCGCGATGACCTTCTCCACGCGGGTGAAGCGAAATTCCAGCCTGATATCCGGCGGGATAACGATATTCTGGCAGGCGATCAATTCTTCATTCGTGCTGTAGGGCGAATCGCTCTCCGACTCCGTTTCCTCTTCCTGTATCTCTTCTGTTTCGGTCTCCGGCTCTGACTCCGTCCCTGTTTCAGATGAGGTCTCCGTCAGAATGGTCTCACTCTCCCCGGCGTTCCCGTCCGCAGAGCCTGCGGTCTCCGTTTCACCGGATTGTGTGCTGTCAGAACCGGGATCAGGCTCAGAACTGCCGGTATCGTCCTCAGAATGCTCCGATTCTCCCGGATCGCTGCCCGGATCGTCTCCGGTATCTTCCGAACTGCCGCCCGCGTCCTCTGAGCCGCCCGCATCCTCCGAGCTGCCGCCCGCATCCCCGGCGCCGCCGGAATCCTCCGAATTGCCGGGATCCTCCGAGCTGCCGGGATCGCCCTCAGCCTCGGTATCCTCTGCGCTCTCGGCCGCCAGAGCCACCGCCCCCGCAGTTCCCGCCCCCAAAGCAGGCGTTTTAACCGTATAAGATGCAATCGCAAGCACCGCGCATAATGCGGCGGTTAGCAATTTCTTTCTTCGCATTACAAATCCCCTGTATCTATAGATATTATATATCCCCCACACAACAAATCATATTATTATAGCATCCTGAGTCCGGATTGTAAACTCTGCCTTTCTATTTCGTCCAGGTTCTCCTGGAAAACAGAATCAGCAGCGGAAAGATCTCAAGACGCCCTGCCAGCATATCAAAAATGAGCACCAGCTTTGAGAAATCAGAGAACGCCGCAAAATTCCCCGTGGGACCCACCAGGGAAAGGCCCGGCCCGATGTTGTTGATCGTGGCAGCCACCGCCGTAAAGTTTGTGACCGGATCAAAATTGTCCAGCGAGATCAGCAGCACCGAACCCGCAAAGATCACAAGATAAGAAGCGATAAACACGTTTACGGAGCGCAGGACCGAATGTTCGATCACCTTACCGTCCAGCTTGAGCTTCTTGACGTTATGGGGATGCACAATCACATCCAGCTCCTTCAGAATGGACTTGCACAGGATGATGATACGGGACACCTTGATCCCGCCTCCCGTGCTTCCCGCGCAGGCTCCTATAAACATCAGAAGGACCAGGATCGTCTTTGAAAACGACGGCCACAGGTCAAAATCCGTCGAGGCAAAGCCGGTGGTGGTGATAATGGAACCCACCTGGAAGGCCGCCTGATGAAAGGCTTCAAAAGCGCCGGAATACATTTTTGATATATTCCACGCGATCAGGAGAACCGATACCGCAATGATCCCAAAATACGTCCGCACCTCCGTTGATCTGGCAGCGCTGGAATATTTCTTTTTCACCAGAAGGAAATATACGTTGAAATTGACGCCGAACAGGATCATAAACACAGCGACCACCCCCTGCAGATAGGTGGAATAACCCGCGAAGCTGTCATTCTTGATCCCGAAGCCTCCGGTGCCCGCCGTTCCGAACACGGTGGTTATGGCGTCAAACAGGGGCATCCTGCCCAGCAGCAGAAATATAAGCTGCGCCACGCTGAGGACCAGGTACATCCGGTAGAGGATCACCGCCGTGCTCTTCACCTTTGGAACCAGCTTACCCACAGAGGGCCCCGGACTCTCCGCTTTCATAAGGTACATACTGCTGCCGCCGGTCAGGGGAAGCAGCGCCATCACAAACACCAGCACCCCCATACCGCCGATCCAGTGGGTAAAGCTCCGCCAGAAAAGCAGGCAACGGGGAAGGGATTCCACTTCAGGGAGTATGCTGGAACCGGTGGTGGTAAACCCGGACACGATTTCAAACAGCGCGTCGATATAGGACTGGATCCGCCCCGAGATCACAAAAGGCAAAGCCCCAAAAAGGCTCAGGGCGATCCAGCACAGAGCGACCGCCACAAAGCCCTCCTTCGCGTACATATTTTTGTTTTTCAGCCTGTCCTTTGTCAGCAGGGCGCCCGCCGCCAGGCAGATAGCCGCTGTCAGCAGCAGCGCGAAGCCCTCTCTTTCCCGGTAAAGAACTGCCACGAGACAGGAAAGCAGTATAAAAACCGCCTCGAATTTCAGTACCACTCCCACAATGTATCTGATTACTCTGTAATTCATCTCTGCATCCTACTTTGCAATAATATCGTCTATATCATCCAGTCCCTTCTCCTGGGTGATGATCACCACGCTGTCGCCCACCAGAATCTGGTCGGAGCCTCTGGGAATAATCATCTTGCCGCCGCGGCCAATGCCGGCGAGAAGGATCCCCTTTTTTATTTTCATATCCCGGATCAGGCTGCCAGTGGCCCTGGACTCCTTGCGGATTATAAATTCCAGGGCCTCCGCCTTGCCCTCTATGATCCGGTGAAGCGTTTCCACATTGCTCCCCAGGGAATTTTTCATGGACCGAACGTAACGGACGATATGCTCTGTGGTGATTTCACTGGGACGGATGACCGTATCCAGATCCAGGTCCCGCACCACCTCCTCAAAGGCGAGCCGGTTAATCTTTGTGATGGTCTTTTTATTCCCTGTTTTCCTGGCATACAGGGAAAGGAAAATATTCTCCTCATCCATATTCGTCAGCGCCGCAAAGCTCTCGTACCGGCCTATTCCCTCCTCCAGGAGGAGTTCCTTGTCGGAACCGTCCCCGTAAACCACCGTTGCTTTCGGCAGCAGATCGCACAGGATCTCACAGCGCTCTTTTTCCTTTTCCACCAGCTTGACGCGAATTCCGCTGGAAAGCATGATCCGGGCAAGATAGTAGGCAATGGGGCTGCCCCCCACGATCATAATGCTCTTTACCTGATTGGTGACGATTCCCGCCTGGCGGAAAAAGTTGCCGACATCGGAAGTAGGGGCAACGATGGAGATACGGTCCTTCGCCCGGAGCACGAAGTTGCCGTCGGGAATGATCAGTTCCTCTCCCCGCTCAACGGCACAGACCAGCACATTCCCCTGGATTTCCCTGCTCAGCTCGGACAGCTGCACCCCATTCAGGATGGACTCCTCCGGAAGACAGAATTTTAAAAGCTCCGCCCTGCTTTTCGCAAAGGTGTTGACGCTGATGGCCGATGGGAACCGGAGTACCTGAGCGATCTCGCTGGCCGCCGCGAGTTCCGGATTGACCACCATGGCAAGCCCCAGCTCCTCCTTGATAAAATCCAGTTCCGTGCTGTATTCCGGATTGCGCACCCGTGCGATGGTATGGCAGTTACCCGCTTTTTTGGCGATCAGGCAGCAGAGCAGATTCAGTTCATCCGAACCGGTAACCGCGATCAGCAGATCCGCCGATTCGATCTCCGCCTCCATCTGAGTGGAATAGATGGAACCGTTACCCACGATCCCCATCAGGTCGTACTGGCTGGCGATCTCCTCCACTACATTCTCATCTTTGTCAATCACTGTAATGTCGTTGTCTTCCCCGCTCAGCACTTCCGCAAGAGACTGTCCCACCTTGCCAAGTCCGACAATAATAATCTTCATATCTCATACTCTCCTTAAAAATACTCCTTCGCCAGCTTCTCAAACTCCGGCAGAGAATTTATGATCGTTTCGTAAGACACACAGTACGCCAGGCGCACGTATCCGGGACAGGCAAAGGAAAAACCGGGCACCATCAGGATATGGTATTTCTTTGCCGCGTTTACAAACTCTTTCTCATCCGCCGCCGGAGACTTCATCCAGAGATAGAAAGCCCCCTCCGGCTTTACGCAGGTAAAGCCAAAACCGGTCAGGCCCTCATAGAGCGCTCTGCGGTTCCGGTCATAAAAATCGATGTCTACCTCCGCATCCACGCATTTTCCCACCGCAAGCTGGATCAGGGAGGGGGCGTTGACGCAGCCGCTGATGCGGTTGGCGATGGTCGCCGCATCGATGGTGTTCGCACTGTCCTCCACCTCATCCGGGATCAGCACATAGCCGATCCGCTCTCCCGGAAGGGACAGGGATTTGCTGTAGGAATAAACCACTATGGTATTGTCATAATATTTTGTGATAAACGGGACATAAGCGCCGTCATAGGCCAGCTCCCGGTACGGTTCATCCGAGATCAGGTAAATGGTATGCCCGTACTCTCTCTGCTTTGCCTCCAGCAGCGCGGCAAGTCTCTGAATCGTCTTTGCAGAGTACACCACGCCGGTGGGATTGTGGGGATTGTTAATAATCACAGCCTTTGTCCCGGGGGAAATCTTTCTCTCAAAATCCTCCAGGTTCAGCTGGAAGGTCGTTGTATCCGGGGCCACCTCCACCAGCGTTCCGTCATAATTGCGGACATAAGCGCCGTACTCCAGAAAATAAGGCGCAAACACCATCACCTCGTCCCCGGGATCCACCAGCGTCTTCAGGCACACGTTGAGTCCGCTGCCGGCTCCCACCGTCATAATCAGATTTTTCCAGGAGAATTCTGTCCCGAACCGTTTGTTCAGATTGTCGGCGATGGACTGACGGACCTGGGGAAAACCGGCGTTGCTCATATATCCGTGTACCACCACCGGATCCTCCTGATCCAGGATCTCCACGATAGCGTTCCGTATCCCGGCAGGAGCCGGCACATTGGGATTTCCCAGACTGAAATCATAGACCTTATCCGGACCGAACTCGGCCGCCATTTTCTTTCCCTCTTCAAACATCATGCGTATCGCGGAGTTGTTTTCCACATACGGTTTCATTTTTTTCGCTATCATAGTCTGCCTTTCTCTCTGAAAATCCATGCCCTCCGGCGTCCCGTAATGCAGGCCCCCGGACGCGCGCTTCGCAGCAGGGTACGAAAACCGGCTGTAACAGAAACGGAAATCTTCCGGCCTGATACAGCCTTAACTTTCAGTTTTATTTAATTCAGAAAATCCTTCAGCCTCTTGCTTCTGGAGGGATGGCGCAGCTTTCGCAGCGCCTTCGCCTCGATCTGGCGGATGCGCTCCCGGGTCACGTTAAACTCCTTGCCCACCTCTTCCAGGGTGCGCGCCCTGCCGTCCTCCAGGCCAAAGCGCAGACGTACCACCTGGCGCTCCCGGTCGGTCAGGGATTCCAGCGCCGTGGACAGTTCCTTTCGCAGCATGGAGAATGCGGCAGAATCCGCAGGCGACAACGCCGTGTCATCCTCTATAAAATCTCCCAGATGGGAATCGTCCTCCTCGCCGATGGGCGTATCGAGGGATACAGGATCACGGGAGATCTTCAGCACTTCCCGGACACGGCTTACCGGAACGTTCAGCCGCTCCGCCACCTCCTCCGGCGTGGGCTCCCGGCCCAGCTCCTGAAGAAGCGTCCGGGTCATGCGCAGCGTCTTGTTGATGGTCTCCACCATATGTACCGGAACACGGATCGTCCTGCCCGTATCCGCAATCCCTCTGGTGATGGCCTGACGGATCCACCAGGTGGCATAGGTGCTGAACTTATAGCCCTTGGTGTAGTCAAACTTGTCCACCGCTTTCATCAGGCCCATGTTTCCCTCCTGGATCAGATCCAGGAAAGGCATACCCCGGCCTACGTATTTCTTTGCGATGCTGACCACCAGACGAAGGTTGGCCTCTGTGAGCTGCTTCTTCGCCTCCTCGTCGCCTGCTTCCACCCGCTTGGCAAGTTCCACCTCTTCCTCTCCGGAGAGCAGCGGCACATTGCCGATCTCTTTCAGATACATGCGGACGGGGTCTTCCGTACTGACACCCTCCAGCACGTCCACATCGCTGACCAATTCGATTTCTTCATGGTCCGAAAGCAGGATGTCCTCCTCCGACTCCAGCAGCATATCGTCCGTATTGTCATCCGGGGATTTGCCCTGGATGATATCGATCTGGCTCTTTTCCATATACTCCAGAATCAGGTCCATCTTGTCTTCTGTGATTTCCACACCGGCAAAAGCATTTAAGATTTCGTCGTATTCAAGCATGTTCTTTTTTGACTTTGCCAACGCTTTCAGACTTTCCAGAGTCTTTAAAAACTGCTCCTGTGCCTCACCCATTATGGCTCTCACCTCATTACTTTCGTTCTTCCTAACATACCATTTTTGTCAAACAGTGTCAATCTCCGGGCTGCAATTCCCAGATTTTCACGCTTCAGCTCTGCCGGAAAGAAAAAAACTGCCTTATCTGCTCTCCAGCAGCGGCGTCACGCTGCGCAGGGAAATTACCGGGCCTCCTGTATGCTCGACATACTCCCGGGTGATCCGCACGGTTCCGATACTGTCATCCTTTGGTATCTCATACATGATATCCAGCATAAACTCCTCAATGATCGCACGCAACGCCCTGGCCCCGGTTTTCCTCTCCATTGCTTTCTCTGCGATGGCCTCCAGCGCGCCGTCGTCCAGGGTAAGCTCCACCTCATCCATCGCCAGAAGCCTCTGATACTGCCGGACAATGGCGTTGCGGGGTTCCTTCAGGATCCGCACCAGCATCTCCTTGGTGAGGGACTGCAGCGCGAAAATAATGGGCAGCCTCCCTATAAACTCCGGAATCATGCCGAATTTGCGCAGATCATCCGCCGTCACCTGCATGAGAAGGTCGGGATCATCGTCGTACTTGTCTCTGAGATCCCCCATGAAGCCGATGGCAGACTGTTTATTCAGACGCTCTTTGATGATATCCTCCATACCCGGAAACGCTCCGCCGCAGATAAACAGAATATTCTTCGTATTCACGGTGATCATGGGAACCATGGCATTCTTGCTGGCGGCGCCCACCGGCACCTCCACCTCACTGCCCTCCAGCAGTTTCAGCATCCCCTGCTGTACCGCCTCTCCGTTGACGTCCCGCTGGTTCGTGTTGTGCTTCTTCGCAATCTTGTCGATCTCATCGATGAAAACGATACCCTGTTCCGCCCGGTCCACGTCGTTGTCCGCAGCCGCAAGCAATCTTGAAATCACACTCTCGATATCGTCGCCGATGTAACCGGCCTCTGTCAGCGAGGTGGCGTCCGCGATGGCAAGGGGTACATCCAGCAGTTTCGCCAGAGTCTTCACCAGATATGTCTTGCCGCATCCCGTGGGACCCAGCATCAGCATATTGGATTTTTCTATTTCAATATCCTCCATCTCTCCGGCTGTGATCCGCTTGTAATGGTTGTGAACAGCCACGGAAATCACCTTCTTCGCGTGTTCCTGGCCCACCACATATTCATCCAGGCTCTCTTTTATCTTATGAGGCGCCGGGATGGAATGGATATCGAATTTCTTTTTTTCCTGCTTCTCCTTCGGCTTTTTCTTTTTTACCTGCTTTCTTTGCGGGATTCCAATTCCCATGCTTTCCAGCAGGTCGGAAAGATTGATCATACTGATGGTGGGGAAGCCGGATTCCTTTTTATCGTCTTTTCCGTCCCCGTTCCCGTCGTCCTTCTGACCGTTTCCGCCGTCGCCGCTGTTTTGGGGCGGCTGGATCGCCATGGCCATCAGGTCGCGGTAGGAGAGGCCGGAGGACTGCATGGTGTCCACCGCCCTTTGCAGGCAGTCCTGGCAGATGCAGATATTGTTCCCCATCTCCGTCATCTTTCCGGTCTTGCTCTGCGGACGCTTGCAGAGAAAACAGATCTTCTCAGACTCATCTTTCTTTTCTTCTTTCTTTTCTTCTTTCTTTTCTTCGTTTTTATCTTCCATCTTCTGTCCTTTACTCTACCGTTACGGATTTTGCCAGGTTCCTCGGTTTGTCCACGTCGCAGCCTTTGCCGAGGGCTACATAGTAGCCGAAAAGCTGCAAGGGGATCACTGCCAGTGAATTTGTAAAATATTTACAGGTCTTCGGAATGTAGATCACATAATCTGCGGTCTTTTCCACCTCGGTATTGCCCACGTTGGTAACCGCCAGCAGAAATGCGCCTCTGGTCTTTACCTCCACCATGTTGCTGATGGTCTTCTTGTACAGATCCTCCTGAGTCAGCACCGCCGCCACCAGCGTTCCCTCCTCGATCAGCGAAATCGTCCCGTGCTTCAGTTCCCCGGCGGCGTACGCCTCGGAATGGATATAGGAAATTTCTTTCAGCTTCAGCGAACCCTCCAGAGATATCGCGTAATCCATGCCCCGTCCGATGAAGAAAATGTCCTTCGCTGCAATGTACCGGTTTGCAAACCTCTGGATCTTTTCTTTGTGGTCCAGAAGCAGACCGATCTGTTCCGGAAGTTTTTTCAGCTCTTTCACCATTGCGTCCGCCTCATCCCCGGTGACCGTTCCCCGCACCAGGGCAAATTTTATGGCAAGGAGATATTCCGCAATGAGCTGGGTACTGTAGGCTTTCGTCGTCGCCACCGCGATCTCCGGGCCGGCCCAGGTATACATCACATTGTCGGCCTCCCGGGCGATGGAACTTCCCACCACATTCACAATACCCAGGGTCCGTACTCCCTGCCGCTTCGCCTCCCGAAGCGCCGCAAGGGTGTCCGCCGTCTCCCCGGACTGGCTGACCACGATCACCATGGTCCCCTCGCCCAGGATCGGGTTACGGTACCGGAATTCCGAGGCCAGATCCGCTTCTACCGGGATCCTTGCCATCCCCTCAAACACATACTTGGCGGAAACGCCGGTGTGGTACGCGGAGCCGCAGGCCACAATATAGATCTTCCGGATTGCCCGGATCTCCTCATCGGTCATCCCAAGCTCTTCTATCTCAATCTCTCCGTTCCGGATCCTTGGATTTAAGGTGTTCAGCACCGCTTTGGGCTGCTCGTAGATCTCCTTCAGCATGAAATGCTCATATCCGGCCTTTTCCGCCGCAGAGACATCCCAGCCGATCTCCACCGGCTCCTTGTGAATGGGTTCCCCGTCCACATTGAAGAACTGCTGGCCTTCCTCATCCAGACAGACAATCTCCTGATTCTGGATGAAGTATACCTCCCGCGTATATTTAAGTACAGCCGGAACATCCGACGCGATCAGGCTTCCGGAGGGGGCTTTCCCCGTGATCAGAGGGCTGTCCTTGCGGACTGCGTACAGCTTTCCGGGATGATCGCGGAAAATAATGCCCAGGGCGTAGGAGCCCTCCACCCGGTTCATCAGCCGGATGATTGCTTCCAGGGGATCCCCCTTATAATAATAGTCCAGCAGATGGGCCACCACTTCCGTGTCTGTATCGGAAATAAAACGGCAGCCTTTTTCCTGTAAAATTTTTTTCAGCTTCAGATAATTCTCTATAATTCCGTTGTGGACAACCGCGATGGATTCCTCCTCATTAAAATGGGGATGAGCGTTTTTGTCTGAGGGGACCCCGTGGGTCGCCCATCGGGTGTGTCCGATGCCACAGACCCCCGGAAGCATCTCCCCGCCATGGGTCATCTCCCGGAGCACCTTCAGCCGTCCCTTCGCCTTCACCGCCCGGATCTTCTCCCCGTCAAAAACCGCGATCCCGGCGGAATCATAGCCCCGGTATTCCAGCTTGTCAAGTCCGTCCAGCAGGATCGGCGCCGCCTGCTCCCTTCCGATATATCCAACAATGCCGCACATAGTCTTACCTCCAATAATTCTGATTCATAGTGCATTGATCGATCAGCCATCCCGGCAGCTTTTCGTAATGCTTTCCCATCCGGTAACCGACGTATTTGCATCCGCTCTGCCATACCAGCTTCGGCAGCAGATACGCCCTTTTGTTCTTCAGCAGGTACAGGGCGGTCTGCTTCACCATGCGGATCCCCTCGCTCTCAGATTTCACCGTCCCGAATATCTCCGGATACTGCGCATGGGAGACCCCCAGGTCAAAATTGCGGTGAAACTGCTGCAGACCGCTGTAATTGTGGGAATGGATCACCTTCGCGCCGGCGCAGTACGCCACGGCCTTCCCGCTGCGGATCATCCTGCCGGCGAGGATCATATCCTCATTAAAGATGGTATGCCGGGGGAAGCCGCCAGATTCCTCGTAAGCGCTCCTTCGGTACATGGCGCACACATTGGAACAGAAAAAGGTCTTGATTCCAAACTCCGGCAGATCCGCCGCCGTCATGATACGGCTCTTCGGCCCGTAATTAAAGCTTCGGGTATACCGTTCGATCAGATTACAGTCCGGCGCCGGAAGCTGCCGGGCGTAAGCCGCGCAAACCAGCGGATCGGCAAAGGGCTTTTGGAGCTCCTCCAGCAGCCGGTCGTCCGCAGGCGCCGCGTCCTGGGTCATAAACACCATAAACGCGCCGGTGAGCATAGACGCCGCCATATGTCTGGTACCGCCGTGGTCAAATTCCCATCCGGCGATGTGGATCACCTGAATCCCCGGAAGCCCCGCCGTGCAGCCCGGATCAAAATATTCTTCTTCTGTATTTACAAGGAGAATCCGGGCCGGTCTCACCGTCTGCCGGTTCAGGCCCTCCAGCAGCCGTCTCAGCTCACTGCCGGGCCGGTGCGTCGGAATCACCACCTCTATCGCTGTATCTGGCATCTTTCCTCCGTCTTTATTCTCTTACTTCTGTCACTGAATCCCTGTGGCGTAAATGATCTGATTGCTGATCTCCTGCACCGTATCAGATACGATGTAGCCCGTCTCGCCAAACAGGTATGCGTGAAGTTCCGAAACATTGTTTGCCAGGTTGACAGGAACCACGCAGTCCCCGGCGGAAATCGCCGCCGCCTGATATTCAAAGGGGAATCCCGTGGTCCCGCCGATGCTGTATTTTGATATCCCCGCCGCCAGGCTCAGCATCTCCGTGTTGCTCAGGCTGGTGGAAATATAATCCATCATGATATTTATCAGAGGGACCAGACCGGTCACGCCCTTTGCCTGGGCTTTCTGAAAGATCTTCTCAAGAACGGTTCTCTGCCGCTCGGTGCGCTTGTAATCCCAGCCCTCTGTATAGCGGATCCGACAGTAGGCCATGGCCTGTATCCCGGATACGGTCTGTGTGCCCGCACAGGCTACTTCCTCATAAGGGACGCCGGTAACCTGGGAGGTTTCCACGAGATAGCCGTTCAGCCAGCCGCGCTCCTCCTCGGTGATGTCAAGTTCGATGCCTCCCAGCAGATCTACCGCCTCGATCACTGCGTTGAAATCTACCGTCACAAAATCCCGGATATCCAGATCCAGATTCTTATTCAGCATATTCACCGCGCGCTCGGCGCCTCCCCCGGAAAAGCATTCCGTAGCCTTTCCGTAGGTCCCGTTCGTGTGGTCCAGATATGTGTCGCGGTAGACGGACACCAGCCTGATCTCGCCGGTCTTCTGGTTAATGCTGGCGATCATAATGGTATCGCTGTTGGCGCCGCTCTCCAGTTCGCCTTCTCTGGAGTCCACGCCAAACAGCGCGATGTTGCGGTAACCGGCGTTGCTGATTCCCGCGTTTACCAGAATATCGCCGAGGCGGATCCGGTCCATCCGCCCAAGCTGTGCCACCGCGAAAAGTCCCAGCCCCAGGATCAGCAGCACGAGAAGCGCCAGGAAAAACCTGAGCTTACGACGCCTTTTTTTCTTTTTGCGGCCGCCGCCCTGAAACACCCTGGGATCGCCGTAATAGCCCTCCGGGGCGCCGTAAGCCTGCTGGTAGCCGTAATATTCATCGTATTCCCAATCTGAATTCTGCTTCTGTCCTTTCCTCTCCCTTTTTCCTGCCATATACTCTCCTTCTTTCAATAGGCATTCTTGTTGACGAACCCCTTAAATGCCGTTAAAAATAAGATCTTGAAATCAAGCCCTATGGTCCAGTTCTCAATATAATACAGGTCGTAATCGATTCGCTTCTTGATGGAAGTATTTCCCCGGTATCCGTTCACCTGCGCCCACCCGGTCATGCCCGGGCGCACCTGATGCTTCACCATATACCTGGGGATCTCCTCCCGGAATTTTTCTACAAACTGGGGACGTTCCGGCCTTGGCCCCACCAGGCTCATATCCCCCTTCAGCACATTGAAGAGCTGGGGAAGCTCGTCGATACTGGTCCTGCGGATAAATTTCCCGATACCGGTCACCCGGGGATCGTTCTTCACGGTCCAGCACTTGCTCTCCTCTTTCTTCGATTGTACCTCCATGGAACGGAATTTATACATCTGGAAAGGCCGGTTGTTCAGCCCCACCCGTTCCTGCTTATAGATCAGCGGCCCTTTGGACGTAAGCTTTATCAGCGCAGCCGTAATGAGCATCACCGGCGAAAAAATCACGATGCATACCAGGGACCCCACAATATCCATCGCACGCTTTATCAACATATTAAACGTATTGGAGAGCGGGACATGACGGATATTGATGACCGGAAGACCCAGCAGATCCTCCGTATAAGGCTTTGTGGGAATAATATTTGAATAATCCGGAATGAACTTCGTGTGAACGCCGGACTTCTCGCACATGGCGACAATGCGTTCCAGCTTGTAATATTCATTCAGGCCAAGGGTGATGGCAATCTCATCCGGGTGATTTCCCTCCAGAATAAAGCTGAGACTCTCCGTAAAGCCCAGCACCTCCACATTGCGGTACAGCGTCCCGGGCGCCACATTGTCGTCCAGTATGCCCATGATCTTGTAGCCCCACTGGGGATTCTGGACAATGCGGTCGATGTACTCCTCCGTGGCACGGCTGTAGCCCACCAGGATAATATGCTTCAGATTGTGTCCGATCCTCCGGGCATTCATCAGGATCAGCCGCACCACCGTCCGCTCCAGCACAGTCAGCGTCACGTTCAGCGCCAGGAACACGCCCACCAGGAAACGGGACACATCCCCCTGATGCAGCACATAGAGCGCCGCCATAAAGGTCAGGCCGCCCACAGCGTTGGCTTTCAGTACATTGCCGCCCTCCATACGCCAGCCCTGCACCCGCTTCGGGGTATAGAGATTACAGGCCGAATACAGCAGCAAAAAAAATGGCACAAGAATCACCAGCGCCATCATATAAATTTCCGGCGGCAGAATACCGGTCTCATCTCCCCTGCTGGCGATCATCAGGTACCAGGCCACAAGGTAGGATGCGATGATCACCAGGCCATCCAGGATCACCTGGAGACGGTTAAAAGTTTTTTGGTTATCCTTTATCAATGTTTCACCCCTGCAATCCTCCGACTCACAGATCGGACAATTTACGGACGATGTTTACCCAGAGTTCCAACTGTATCCTCAGGTAATTCATCAGGTCTCCCCTCCGGATTCTTACCTTTTTGCTTCTGTCACACAGCCTGACCCCCTTAAACAGGCCGGTCAGGTACTCCCTTCCATAACCCTTGCGCGCAAAGAATATAAATTTGATCAGAAAACCCGCGATGAAAAAGGGCAGATTGATCAGAATCTGCAAAACCGGCATATTCTTGTAGATCAGATAAACACTGTTTCTGGAGGAATGCCGTATCTTAAATTCGTTGTAAACAGAGCCGCTGGTGGCGCTTCCCATATGGCGCACCACCGCCTCCGGAATATAGTAATTGCGGTATCCGGCGATCCTGGCGCGGTACGCCACATCCACATCCTCCAGATACGCAAAATGCGTCTCGTCAAAGAGCCCGATCTCGTCAAAGATCTCCCGGCGGTAAATGGCGGCCGCCGCACAGGAGGAAAAGATCTGCCGTCTCTTCCCGTAGCGGGAGGCGGGCTTGTCTTTCCCGTAAGCATAGGCCCAGCCGAGGGCACAGTAGTAATCTCCGGCGTTGTCCATCCGGTCTGCATCCTGCATCTTCACGATTTTGGCCGCGCAGGAAAAACAGCGGGGAACCGATTCCATGGCGCCGATCAGCGCGCCCACAAAATCCGGCTCACAGACCGTGTCGTTATTCAGGAGGATCACATAGGGCGTGTCCGTCCGGCGGATCCCCTCGTTGACCGCCGCGCAAAAGCCCCGGTTCGAGTCAAAGCGGACAAGCTCCGCCTCCGGGTAATGCTTCTCCACAAGGGAAACGCTGCCGTCCTTTGAACCGTTGTCAATCAGCAGCACCCGAAAATCCGTCCGGCTCTGTTTCCGAAGGGAATCCAGACACGCTTCAAGATATTTTTCTCCGTTATAATTCGGTATCACGACTGTCGCTTCCATATACCGGTTTCCTCTTTTATCTTTTCCTGAGCGAATAATCGCAGGCCGTCAGCGAAAAATTCGGATTGTAATATGGGTCGCCCTCCCGGAGTATTTCCGGCCAGCGCGCCTTCATATAATCGACCTCTTTCCTGAAACGCCGCTGTTTCTCAGGCGTATCCTCATAGCCCCGGCTTTTGGATTCGTAGTGATACAGCTCCGCATTCGGCTCATACACCACCAGGTAGCCCTTCTCCCGGACTCTCAGGCAAAAATCAATATCATTAAAAGCCACCGCCAGGTCTTCATTGAAACCCCCGACGCTCTCCCAGACCCTGCGGTCCACCATCATACAGGCGGCCGTCACGGCGCTGAGATCCTGCTGCAAAACTGCCTTTCGGAGATACCCGCTGCGCTCCCGGGGCATTCCCACAAACATGGCGCCGGCCACACCGCCGATTCCCACAATGACCCCGGCGTGCTGGATCGTATTATCCGGATAGTACAGCCTGGCTCCTACGATCCCCACCTGCCGTCTCTGGCACTGGCCCAGCATCCATTCCAGCCAGTGGGACGTAATCACTGTAATGTCATTGTTCAGGCAAAGGATGTAATCCCCCTTCGCATAAGTAAAACCAAAATTATTCAGTGCGGAATAATTGAAGCCTTTTTTCCAGTATACCACACGAACGCCTTTTTTTCCATCGATCTCTTTGTAATATGCAAAAGTTTCCGGCTGCGTACTGTTATTCTCTACAATAATAATCTCATAATTCTGATAAGAAGATTTCCGCCAGATGGATTCCAGGCAGGCCCGCAGCGTCTCCCTCTCGTCCTTGTTGGGAATCACAATCGAGATCAGCGGCTCTCCCTGTATGCGGTACTTCACCCGATAAAATCCCGGGAACTTCGTGTCCGTGACCTCGCCGTCCTCCCCGCGGCGCCGGATGTGCTCCAGCACGGCCCTCTTTCCGGCATCATAGGCATATTTTTTGCTCAGGGGATTGTCCGCCGTGGAAGCAGGATGCACACGCCAATGATACAACACTTTTGGAATATGTGCAATCTTTTCCGTGCGTTCCGTCAGCCGGAACAGAAATTCATGGTCCTGCGCCCCGTCAAAGGACCGGTCAAGGTTCCCTGCCTGAAGGATCAGCGACCGGCGCACCACCAGTAAATGGCAGATATAATTGTTGGAACGAAGCAGATCCTCGTTGAAATCCGGTTTAAAGTTAGGCTGATACCGCTCCCCTGTGGCGCCCCTTATCTTGTCCTCGTCGGTGTATATGATATCCGCTCCTGTGCGCTGCGCCGCCAGCGCCACCTCATACAGCGCGTTCTCCGCCAGCACGTCGTCATGGTCCAGCAAAGCAGCGTATTCTCCCGCCGCCATCTCAAACGCCGCGTTCGTATTGCCGGAAAGGCCCAGATTTTCCTCCAGAGCGCGGTACCGGATGCGGCTGTCCTGCAAATAGGATCCGATTATCTCTTTTGTCCCGGACGCATCCTGGCTGCCGTCCACAATACACAGCTCCCAATGGGGATAAGTCTGGCGGCAGACCGATTCGACCATCTCCCGCAGGTACTGCTCCGGCGTATTGTAAACCGGCGTCACAACGCTGATCAGCGGCGGCTGTTCCCATTTTTTCTCCCGCTGCGCCTTTCGTTCCGCCCCGGACAGGGCATCCGCTTCACACCACTGCCCGTAATCCACTTCCACTTCCTCGAAGCGCTCAGAAAGGCGTACCTTAAACTCCCGGAAGCCGTACTGCCTCAGGTAGGCCAGCCCCTTTTTAATTGTATATATATTCAGGCTCTTCAGAAGCTGCTGTATGTCCATCGGTTCCTCCCGCCCCGGCTGTCCTGCATGGCTGTTGCAGATTACGATGCAAAAAACGAATGAATGCAGTCCGCAACCCGCTCCCGGTCCTCCTGGCTCATCCCGTAGTACAACGGCAGGCGCAGCAGCCGTTCGCTCTCTTTTGTGGTATAGCGGTCTTCGCCGTGAAAACGGCCAAATTTACGGCCCGCCGGTGAGGAATGCAGCGGTACGTAGTGGAATACCGCGTGGATCCCCCGCTCATCCAGATACCGGATAAGCGCCGCTCTTACCGGCTCGTCCTTCAGTTTTATATAGTACATATGCCCGTTGTGCTCCGCGTAATCCGGCACGAAGGGTTGCTCCAGATACCCCTTCCGGGCCAGATCCGCAAGCGCCTCATGGTAAAATGCAAACGTCTCCATCCGGTCTGCGGTGATTGCGTCCGCCATCTCCAGCTGCGCCCACAGATAAGCCGCGTTCAGGTCGCTGGGCAGATAGGAGGAACCGTAGTCTACCCAGGTATACTTGTCGATCTCGCCCCGGTAAAACCTGCTCCGATCCGTGCCCTTCTCCCGCAGGATCTCCGCTTCTTCCAGTTTGTCATCCCTTTGGAAAACCACCGCGCCGCCCTCTCCCATGGTAAAATTCTTCGTCTCATGGAAGCTGTAGCAGCCGAAATCCCCGATGGTGCCCAGGGCTTTCCCTTTATAATACGCATCCACGCCCTGGGCCGCATCCTCTACCACCTGCAGATTATGCCGCCGGGCGATATCCATGATCTCGTCCATGGCGCAGGCGATACCGGCATAATGCACCGGAACGATCACCTTCGTCCTGTCGGTGACCGCCTCCTCGATCCGGCGCTCATCCAGATTCATGGTGTCCGGCCGGATGTCCACAAACACCAGCCTCGCCCCTCTCTGTACGAAAGCGTCCGCCGTGGAACAGAAAGTATAGGAGGGCAGGATCACCTCATCTCCCTCCTTCACCCCCGCCAGGTGAGCCGCCATCTCAAGGCCGTGGGTGCAGGACGCCGTCAAAAGCACATGCTTTACCCCAAACCGCGTGGACATCCACTGGGAACAGAGCTTTGTAAATTTCCCGTCGCCGCTGATCTTCCGCGCCTTGACGGCCTGTTCCATATATTCAAATTCCTTTCCCGTAAAGGGAGGCCTGTTAAATCCAATCATGGGAAATCCCTCCGTTTTCTGCCGGTCCTTCAAAAATTCAGACGGTATCATCATATGCAACTCAAACTTTTCTGTCAAGTCAGCGGAGCTTTTTTGCCAGTTTCTTCAGGGGCTCCTTAAAGGGAATGCTGGCGTCCGAAAGCTTTCTGGCCAGACGGTAGGCGGTGGTGTCCTGCAAAACGTCAATGTAGGCTTTCAGGGCCGCGTTCTCGTTTCTCAGATAGTTGGCCCGCGCCGTGCCTCCGCTTCCACCCACAGACGGATCTGCCGTCGCCAGGCCCTGGAAAATAAAATCGAAATCGATCTTTGTTTCCGCCCCGTCCCGGGGCGTACGCTCCGTCAGCCTTTCGTACAGCTCCCGGTACTCCCCGCACATATCCGCCACACTCTTCGGATCCATCTGTTCCACGATCCGCCGCTTTTCTTCATATTCCTCCGGATTGTTTCGGATGGAATGCAGCTTCTCCAGAATCTGCTCCGGCGTGCTGTCCGGGGACACCGTCCATCCCCCGCCGGTGCTGCGGATCCGCTCTCCCACCGCGCCTATGTCCGTACCCAGCACGGGGATGCCGTTCATCCAGGCTTCTGAGACCGTATAAGAGAAGGTCTCGGGCCAGATGGGCAGAATGCAGACTATATCTATGGCATTGTCCTTCAAAAGCCGGGGCAGTTCCTCCTTCCGGTATTTTCCGCTGTAAAAGCAGTTCTCCTGCGCAAGGCCCAGCATATCCGTATCTCCGATCTCCCCGAAGACAAACCAGTTGATCTCTGTGCGGTCCATCGGGATCAGCGCCTTTGCCAGGCCGCTTCCCTTCTGCTGCACCATGCCCCCCAGAAACGCCACGTTCAGTCTGCCCGGCTCGCCGAACCGGCGGCGGTATTCTCCCTTGAAAAACCGTCCCGCCACGTATGTCCTGCCCTCATGCTTTACATAGACCCGGATCTTCACCGGCCCGTCCGCGAGGCGCGTCGAACTGACCCGCAGATCGATTCCGCACATGAGCGCCAGGGGATCTCCGGCCGCGTCCACGATGTCCGGTCTGGCCGTTTTCGCCGTGCGAAAACAGTCGATGCCACCCCGGCCATCGGACAGTTCCAGAATGATCTCTGTCTTCTCATTGTCAGCGCCCTTCAGATAGGCCCAGCCCTTTATATCGTTCAGGCCCTGCCCGGCCTTTGCAATATGATCCAGCCTTACGGTGAGGGCAGGGTTTTTCCGCGCATGTTCCGGGGGATCCACATGGACCGCCTCACAGGAAAGCCGGTCCTCCCCATGATAAATGACGCGGCATTTTGCACGGAGGGACGGGTAATAGCTCAGGAAAATATCTCTGGCGCTCTGTGAGGGGAAAATCAGCTCCCTGCAGCCCGACAGCGCCTCTTTGTTCTCCCTGCGCCAGATTCTGAGATAATCGGCCCGGGGAACGATCTGACGTTTTTTCCAGAGACATGCCTGACAGCGCTTCTCCTGCTCCTCCCGGGTCAGATCGCCGTCCTGTTCTTTGCAGAAATTGTTTTCGGCATCCAGCAGAAGGATCGTGGGACAAGCATAATAGTAGTCATGCAGCGTGGCAACGACCGGAATATCCAGCTTTGCCGCCGCCTCAAAAATCTCCAGGGAGAGATCCTGGGTATGGTGTACGTGCACCAGGTCGATGGAGAAAGCCATCAGGATCTGGTCAAAAATCTTCCTGAGACGCGCATCCCTGAATACGGGAAACTCCGGCGCCTTTCCGATCTCAAATTTCAGGGGAATCTCCGCATCCTGCGTGTAAGCAGTCACCCTCAGGTAATCCCCGTCCCGGGCCGCCACAAAGACGTTGTAATCGCCCCGCAAATGCTCCGTCAGTTCCTTTACGTGGATCTGGGTACCGCCGGTATTGCTCATGGCCTGATCACGGAAATCCAGGTGAAGTACGTAAAGCAGGTTTTTCTTTCCGTTGAAGAGCTGTGTATACAGATTGATATTGTCCCGGATCTCCTGGTCGGGATTTTCCGCACAGTACCGGGCGTTTCTCTGCATCAGCTCCGGATACCGCTCCTCCAGGATCGCGTTATGCGCTCGTAAAAGGGCCTGTTTTTCCTCCGTGTCGAAGGAGCCGGTACCCTTGTGATAAATAAAGGTGTCGTCGCACATCACATGGTGGTACCCAAGCTGAAGCGCCCGGTTACAGAAATCGTTCTCCTCCCCATAGCCGCGCCCGAAGGTCTCCGCGTCAAAAAGCCCCACGTCCTCGATGACCCGGCGCTTGATATACATACAAAATCCCACCGCCACCGTAATTTCCGGATAGCGGTGCAGGCTGCAGCGCTCGATCAGCGCCCCATACTCGTCAACGGTCAGATGCTCCGGCACCTGATTGTCCCGGCACATGACCGGAACGGAACACAGGGTCGCGCTGTTGGACAGGGGTGTTACCGTCCCGATGCTCTCCTCCCTGTACGCGCAGGCCATGAGTTTCTCCACCCACCCCCTCGTCACTACCGTATCGGAATTCAACAGGATCACATCCCGGTCTCTGCCCAGAGATATGCCTTTGTTTACATTGCCGGAGAATCCCAGATTCTTCCCATTGTGGAGCACCAGAATGTTTTCCTGTGCCAGAGCGTCCAGATAAGGCGCGATCCGCTCATCCGGGCTGCAGTCGTCGATCAGAATGACTCTGTGCCGGGTCAGATCCGTATGCTTCTTTACGCTGGGGATACATAGCCGCAGATCCTCATATCCATTGTATACGGGGATGATGATATCCACCGCCTCTGTTTTCTGCTTCATCAATCTCCTCCGCTGTCCTGCTGCTTCATGCAGCCCTTTCCCCGGGATCTCAGCCCTTTTCCCGGATTTTCAGCTTCTTCTTCAGGCTTCCTTTTCCAAGAAGCCGGTCGGCCCTCTGCAGCGCCTCCTCCATGGAAAACACCGTAACGCTGCCCGCTATGGTCAGGCGCCCGGGAATCGGCTTCCCCTTTATCAGATAGATGGGATCCGTAGTCAAAAACAGATCGCCCTGCCCGGTTCTGGCCGCCGCGTTCTGGGCAGTCAGACGCATAGACGTCTTCTCACCGTCAATCCGGCAGATACATGGCCATCCCTCCAGGGGATCAAACCGCAGGGAACGTATGCCCTGGATCCCGGAAAGATCAAAGGTAACGCAGAATTCCCGGCCGGAAGACTGCATACTCTGAACCAGCATCTCCTCCTGGGAAAATCCGCGCCCGGTATCCAGATACAGGGCGCAGGTCAGGCGCTCCCGGCTGCGTATCCTTTCCATCAGTTCCCGCAGAGGCAGCGGCTTCCCGGGAACGCTGCGGTTCAAAAGACGGTTCGCCCCTACATACTGCTCCGTAAAATAAGTGGCCCAGTTCCAGAATACTGCGGCCATCTCCGGCGTGATGTCATATTCACCAAGAAAGTCTTCTTCCGGATAAAGCTTTTCCAGCCATGGGCGGACGCTGTAAAGTTCATTGACGGCCCTCCATATCAGGAATGTGGCCGGAACGGGGAAATCAAACACCCACTCGCAGTCAATAACCTGATATGACCCGTCTGTCTCAAAAATATTATCCAGGATCAGATCAATGTTGGCTGGGGCAACACACAGGGCGTCCTCCATAACCTCCCCTTCCCCAAATACCCGGGCAAATTCCCTTTTTTCCCGTGGGGTGAGCTCGCTGCCCTTTTTGCGGATCCCGGTCTGGTTCCGGCAGATACGGGCAACCTGCCCCATCAGATCCCGCAGCGCGGCGATATCCCCCCGGTCCGCCGCCTTTGCGGCTTTCTGTCCCAGGCTTTCCTTTTCAAGATACGGATAACAGATCCCGCCTTCACAAGCGGCCCCCTTCAGGGGTTCCCAGGTGCCGGGCTGCCCGATATCCCGGAGCATAGACTCGATATGCTTCTGCGCCTCCGGCATCATTGCCCGCTTACAGACGGTGCGGACGCGCCCGGCATTTGCTCCGGGTATTCCGTCTTCTGCATCGGCTTTGCCGCTTTCTGCCTCCCGGCTCCTGATCACCGTTGCGATGGCAAAGCGCTTCGCCCGGTCCGTGCTGAGCTTGGCATACTCCACCCTTTCGTCCGTCGGCAGAGGATCGCAGCTCATCTCGATCAGAAAAGAATTGGCAAACCGGTTGATCAGGCCTTCCTTCTGTAACTGCGCCGCCAGCTCCGTCTCCGACAGGAAGATCATGCGGCCGTCATTGAAGTTCCAGGAGGGACGCCCGTAGATCTGCTCTTTGAGCGTCTCATCCGTGAAAATCTCTTTGGGAAATTTGTAATCCGGGTATGGATAATAAAACCGGTAGCAGGAAAGGCCGCAGGACTTCATAAGGCCCTCCCACTCCGCCATGGAAAAGGTGCGCACAGGCGGATTCTCCCGGTAACCCATAATCCCGTCAAAATATCCGTCCGTATGATCCTCCGGCGCGCCGGCAAAATATTTCATCCCCAGCCGGTTTTCGATGGCGACCAGGATTACGCCGTTCGGAGCAAGCAGTTGTTTCACACGGTTCAGAAACGTCTCGTAGGGCTTTTCGCCGGGGGTAAAACCGATGGCGTACTCAAACACGCCGTTTAGGATTACATAATCAAATCCGCTTTCAAACTTCATACTATTTAAGTTTCCCACGCGGATCTCCAGATTTTCCCTGTCCCGGTGGCGCTCATAATTGATCCTGGCACGTCGCCTGGACAGATCCACGGAAGTTACTTTTTCCAGCCTGTCACACAGCAGACCCGTAATCGCGCCGCAGCCGGAACCGATCTCCAGACAGCAGGAGCCCGCCCGGAAGGGGTACCAGTTCAGTATATTTTCTCTGATTTTGGAAAGATGATACAGCACCGGAAAAGCTACGTCCTCCCCCGGCCGGATCTCACGGCCGGATCTCACGAGTTCCAGGATTTCCTCCTCCACGTCGCCGTCGGAATACAGGTCCGCGCCGCAGTAATCATCCAGATTCAGCTTTGCCATGATTTCCTCCTGATCGGTCTGCGCTATGACAGCGTGACCTTCGAGTTCATATCGTAATAACCCACTGTGTTCTGCTCGGATATCACCGTCAGGCTGCACACGTCGTACAGCCGGTGAAACACGGTGAGTTCGCCGCTGACATATCCTGTACAGCCAAGGGAGATCAGATACTCTCCCCCCTGGAGGTCCAGCCGCTGGGTAAAGGTGACGGTCCGGCTCTCCCCGGCCTTCTGGGGCCGCACCTCTGTCTTTTCGTACATGGTGTTCGTGCCGGTCAGTTCGATCCCCTGAAGATTTTTGATGGTAAAGGCAAAAATCGGTTCTTTAATGTCCTGATGGAACTCCACCTTCATCCGCACCGAAAACTCTGCGCCCTTCATCACGGTATTGGTGATCAGGCCGTTCTCATCCAGAAGCGCATAGTCGGTGATCTCCGCGCTCTTCTCCCCATATTCGATGAGATTCGGGTTGGCCGCCACCTTATCCTTCCAGCTTCCGTCCTCTTTGGCGTCATCCGAAAGCTCCGACGGGTCAAACTGGTGAACCAGCACTTTTTTATAGATATCCACGGCCTCCTTGGGCGTCCCTTCAAAGATCTTGTCTCCCTGGTTGAGAAGGATCGCCCGGTCGCAGTATTTTGTGATGCTTCCCAGGTCATGGCTGACGAACAGGATGGTGCGCCCCTCTTTTTTAAATTCTTCAAATTTATGATAACACTTTGACTGGAAAAACACGTCTCCCACGGAAAGGGCTTCGTCCACAATGAGGATCTCCGGATCAATATTGATCGCAACCGCAAAAGCCAGCCGCACGAACATACCGCTGGAATATGTCCTGACCGGCTGGTACACATAATCCCCGATATCGGCAAAATCCAGAATTCCCTTCAGTCTGGCGTCGATCTCCTCCTCCGAAAAGCCCATCATGGTGCCGGTCAGGTAAATATTTTCCACCCCGGTGTACTCATAGTTAAAGCCTGCTCCCAGTTCCAGCAGCGCGGAGATCCTTCCGTCCACCGCCACTTCTCCGCCGGTCGGACCCAGCACGCCGGTGATGATCTTCAGGATCGTGGATTTGCCGGAACCGTTGGTCCCGATGATCCCCACCGTCTCACCCTTTTTGACATCGAAGCTCACGTCCTTCAGCGCATGACGCTCCTGATAATTCTTTTTCTTTGCGAGGCCGAGGCTGTCCAGCAGCCGGTCCGCAGGCCTGCGGTACAGCTTATATATTTTTGACAGATGATTCACATGAATCGCTATGTTGTTCTCCATAGATACTCCTCAGTTTATAAGACATCCGCAAAATGAACCCTGAGTTTCCTGAATACCCGGCTTCCAAACCAGAACACCACCGCCGTAAAGCACCAGAAATACAGGGACCAGAAGGGCCGCTCCCAAAACCAGTTTTTGTATACAAAGGCATCCCGGTAGCCTGTCACCACATAGTAGACCGGGTTCAGTTTCAGGATCCGCAAAAGCAGCAGATGGGACTTGAGTACATCCTCCGCGATCCACATGATCGGCGTCATCCAGACGCCCACCTGCAGGACGATGGTGATGATCTGGGACAGATCCCTGAAAAAAACCACCACCGCGCTGGTGGCGTAACACAGCCCCAGCGTCAGCGCGAAAAGTCCGGCGGAATAGTAGATAAGCTGCAGATAATACAGATCCGGCAGATGTCCGTACAGACAGTACAGAAATATGATAAAAACCACAAAAAACAAATGCACAAACAATGCGGATATCAGCTTCACCACCGGAAGGATACCGATATTGAACACCACCTTTTTTACAAGGTAATCATACTCAATCAGCGCATTTGTCCCGCCGTTTAACGCATCCTGAAAAAAGAACCAGGGCACGATCCCTGCCACCAGGTACAGCAGAAACGGCACCGGCAGGCTTCCCTGGTTGGCCCGGAATCCCACCTGAAACACAAACCAGTACACCATGATGGTCACCACCGGCTGAATAAAGGCCCAGACAACCCCCAGATAGGATCCCGCGAATTTCTTTCTGAAATCGTTCCTGGCCAGCTTGTAAATCATTTTTCTGCTCTGGCAGATATCCCGAAGCAGTGAAAAAAAACCGTTCATAAAAGACTCCCAAGTCACTTTTCCGCAGTCTTCAAAGCGAATACTTTGCCCTCTGCAAACCCCTGGCTACCGCTGGTTCGCTCCTGCCCCCGTATATTCTTTCAGGCCGCCCCATTTCCGGTTCCGGTCTTTCTCTGACAGTATCAGTTCCATGCCCTCTGGGATCGGCCAGCGCACCCCGATATCGGGATCGTCATACCGCAGGCCGCCCTCGTCATCGGGATGATAGAAATCCGTACACTTGTAGGCAAATTCCGCATAGTCAGAAAGCACCAGAAAACCGTGGGCAAAATTCTTCGGAATAAAAAACTGCTTTTTGTTCTCCGCGCTCAGAAGTACGCCATACCATTGTCCAAAGGTGGGGGATCCCTTGCGCAGATCCACCGCCACGTCAAATACCTCTCCGGAAATCACCCGCACCAGCTTATCCTGGGGATAATGAATCTGAAAATGCAGCCCCCGCAGCACGCCCTTTCCGGAAGAGGACTGGTTGTCCTGAACAAAAATCTCATCGATCCCCGCCGCCTTGTAATCATTATAATTGTAGGTCTCCAGAAAATACCCCCGTTCGTCGCCGAACACGGCGGGGGTGATGACCTTCAGCCCCTCGATCCCGCACGTCTCAACTGTAATCTTCCCCATAATCCTGTCCTTTCCATATCTGTAAATGCCGCTTCCCGGATTTATCCGCTTTTTCTACAGGCCCTCAGCCACCTCGACCAAATATTTCCCGTAGGCGGTTTTCAGCAGAGGCTGCGCCAGCGCAATGAGCTGTTCCTTTGTGATAAAGCCCCGCTTATAGGCAATCTCCTCAATGCAGGAGATATACAGGCCCTGCCGTTTCTGGAAAGCCGCCACAAAATCAGAGGCGTCCAGCAGGGAATCGTGGCTGCCGGTATCCAGCCAGGCAAAGCCCCTGCCCATGGTCTCCACCCGGAGTTTCCCCCGGCGCAGATATTCATTGTTAACGCTGGTGATCTCAATCTCCCCTCTGGCGGAGGGGCTGACATTCCGGGCGATTTCCACCACGTCATTGTCGTAAAAATACAGTCCCGGCACCGCATAGTTGGATTTGGGCCTGGCCGGCTTCTCCTCAATGGAGAGGGCCCTGCCCGCCCCGTCAAATTCTACAACGCCGTATTCCCGGGGATCCCGCACATAGTATCCGAAGATCGTAGCCCCGTCCTTTCGGGAAGCCACCTCCCGGAGCAGTCTGGAAAAACTCTGCCCGTAAAAAATGTTGTCCCCAAGCACCAGGGCCACACTGTCCTTCCCGATAAAATCCGCTCCCACAATAAAGGCGTCCGCCAGTCCCCGGGGTACTTCCTGAACCGCATAGGAAAAAGAAAGCCCCAACTGTTCTCCGGAGCCGAACAGGTCCTGAAACACCGGCAGATCCCTCGGCGTGGAGATAATCAGGATCTCCCGGATCCCCGCCAGCATCAGCGTGGATAAGGGATAGTAGATCATGGGCTTGTCATATACGGGCAGTATCTGCTTGGAAACTGCCTTGGTCAGCGGATACAGCCTTGTGCCGGAACCTCCGGCGAGAATGATGCCTTTCATTTGTCCTCCCGGGAATACATTTCCTCGTAATACTTCTGATAATCACCGCTGGTGACATTCTTCATCCATTCCTCATTCTCAAAGAACCATTTGATCGTCCGGCGAATGCCCTCCTCAAACATGGTCTCCGGCTCCCAGCCGATCTCGGCGCGGATCTTATCCGGCGCGATGGCGTAGCGGCGGTCATGCCCTTTCCGGTCCGTCACATAGGTGATCAGGTCCTCGCTGACCAGCGCTCTTCTGGGATCGCTCTCCGGCAGCATCTCCCGCAGGGTGTCCAGAATTATATGGATGATCTGGATATTCTGTTTTTCATTGTGTCCGCCGATGTTATAGGTCTCAAACAGCCGCCCCTTCTCCTGCACCATATCAATGCCCTTTGCATGATCCTCCACGTACAGCCAGTCCCGGACGTTCTTTCCGTCTCCGTATACCGGCAGGCTCCTGCCATGAAGGGCGTTGTTGATGATCAGGGGGATCAGCTTCTCCGGAAACTGATACGGGCCGTAATTGTTGCTGCAGTTTGTAATATTCGCCGGGAAGCGGTACGTATCCATATAGGACTTCACCAGCAGATCCGAAGACGCCTTGCTGGCAGAATAAGGGCTGTGGGGATCGTAGGGGGTCGTCTCGTAGAAATACTCCCCCTCTTTCTCCAGGGAACCATAGACCTCGTCCGTGGAGACATGCAGGAATTTCTTATCCGGTTTGAAGGAGCCGTCCGGCAGCTCCCAGGCAGCCTTGGCCGCGTTGAGCATTACCAGCGTCCCCAGCACGTTCGTCCGGACAAAGACCTCCGGATCCCGGATGCTCCGGTCCACATGGCTCTCAGCCGCAAAATGCACCACCCGGTCAATATCATTTTCTTCAAAGATCCTGTGAATGGCCTGGGAATCACAGATATCCGCCCGGATAAACTGATAATTATCCCGATCCTCCACATCCTTGAGGTTCTCCAGATTGCCGGCGTATGTCAGCTTATCCACATTGACGATGCGGATCGTATCGCCGTATTTCCCAAACATATAATGAATGTAGTTGGAGCCGATAAATCCGGCCCCGCCTGTCACGAGATACGTTCTCATATAAAACCTCCGCTGTAATTTTTACACACTGCTGGATAGTATATCATTATTTCACAGGAAATTCAACAATCTCCGCCTTTTACATCTCCGGCACCGGCGTGGGACGGGAGCTGTCCCAGACGCTGTCCACGTCAAACAGATCGCTGATGAGTTCCGGGGTATAGTACATCCGGTAGCCGTCCAGATTTCGGCGGCCCTGGCGCATATAATTGTCGCCGAACTGCACCCAGTAGGTGGAGGAGGCGTCCACATTGCAGTAAATATCGAAGCCCACGCTCTTCAGGTAGGAAAAGTATTCATTGTCGGAAGTGTAGTTCTGCCAGTCTCCGATATCCGCGCCGAAGGCAAAGATGATCACATCCGTGTCGCCCACGATCGTGGCCACATTATCCAGCCAGCGCTGGGTATCCTGCTTCACCGCGTCGAGGGGCTTGCTTGAGGGGGAGATATGTCCCCAGGTGTGGCTTGCAAACTCCCAGCCCTCTGCTTTCATGGCGTTTGCAACGGCGGTGGCCTCAGCTACCTCCTCCTGCCATGCGCTCTCGTCAAAGTCCGGATGCTCGTCAAAGAATTTCTGCTGGTATTCCGTGACCCTTGAACTGTCCTTTGTCCGGTACACTTCGTCGGTGCGGTAACCCAGAACCCCCTCGTAACCGGTCAGGGCGATGATCCCCTTGTGCCCATGGTAAGAAAAGTCCGGATGCTCTTTTACAAAGCTGTCGATCCACGGGACCATGTCATAATCTCCGACGGAGATACTGCCGTCGTCTTCCACATAGGTGTTTTTGACGTCGCCATTCTCGTCCACGATCAGCTTCTGCGCAAAGCCGTCCCCGTCCATGTAATGGTAATAACTCACGTCATCCTGGGACAGCACGAAGGGCGTCTTGCCGGGCGGCAGAAGAATCTCTCCCCGGGACACCGTGCCGTCCGCGTTGACCGTACACATATCATGGAGACTGACCATAACGTAGCCTTTCGCGTACATCGATTCCATTATGGCGGTAAATTCGCTCATGGTGGTCATAACCTGATTATATCCGGCTTCCTTTGCGTCTCCGTCGAACGCCTTTGAGGTATCCACAATCATCGTGTGGAAAAACACATGGGTAATCTGATCCACCGGATATGCGGTACAGGATTCCCGGGCGGCGTCGTATCCAGTCACGGCGTTCTGCATACTCTGGCTGCCGGTATATAACCCGGAGCCTTTCAGCAATGAAATCGCCGCGTCATAATCGTACTGAGCTGCCATGAGATCGGCCTGCGCTATGAGGGAGGCCTCCGTATCTCCTTCTGTCTGCTGTTTTTCCTGGACCGCTTCTGCAGTGTCAGGAGCCGCCTGGACCACCGCCGAGGTTTCTTTTTGTGACTCTGTTTTTCCCTTCCGGGCCAGCTCCGGTATCGCCACATCCCGGATCAGGATGACGCCAAGGGCCACGATCACGAGCACCAGAACGCATATAACACATTTAACGATCAGTACGTCGCGCCTCCGCTTCATTCTTCTTTGCTGGTATTTCAGATCTCTGTCATTCATAACTTCCTCCCAAGTATTTCCTTTCCAGTCTTCTGTACAGGGTTCCATGCTCTATACAGAGTATTAGCATCCTCTTTATGAAAAATACTCCCCATACGCTATGTTTAAAGCTTCTTCCTGCTCCTGCTGTGCCATACGCTCGTTCCCCGTGGTCACGGCGCCATGGCCCAGCGCAACCTCATAGATGAGCGCAGCGATCAGCATCACGGTCAGGACGCCCAGAACAACACACAGGATCTGTATTTTCTGCGTGTTCTCCTGCTCCCTCCTGCGAATACTGCTGCCTGCCGGCTTCTTCCCGGCCCGTTCCGGGCTGTCAGGGCCCGGGGATTCTTCTTTTACTTTCTGCTCCTGCTGCCGGCGGCGCAGCTCCAGCTCCTGAATATAGCGCTGGGATTCCCGGGTATACGCCTGCGGTGCGCCGGAGGCTTTTTTCTCATTGTCCATCTCAAAACCTCACTTTATCCTTACTCTACATGATAGCATAGTAGATTGATTTGTGTTTGTCAATCACACTTCCCGCGCAAATTCGCGTTTTTTTTCTTAATAATAAATGAACAACTCCTTTACGAAATCTGTTTCAAATGGTATGATAAGCTATCAAGGAGGAGATGTCTTCATGCCGGAACCGTATACGCTTTACAAACTGATTATCTTATATATGCTTCAGAAAGTAGATTTTCCCCTGACAAATTCCCAGATCTCCGAGTTTATCCTGGATCGCGGCTATACCACTTATTTCACGCTCCAGTCTGTGATCTCGGAGCTGATCCAGAGCGAAATGATTCGCCAGGAGTCGGGCTGCAATACTTCTTATTATACTGTGACCGAGGCCGGGGCGGAGGCGCTGCAGTATTTCCAGAAGCGCATTTCCGAACCCATCCGGGAGGACATAGACAAATATATCCAGGAGAACAAGATGCGGCTTCGGGACGAGGTCTCCGTCCTGTCCGACTATTATAAAAACACGGCCGGGGAATATTCCGTACACTGCGTTGTACGGGAAAAATATTCCAACCCCATCGATCTGACGGTCACCGTGCCCGGTGAAGCCCAGGCCCAGGCCATTTGCCGAAGCTGGAAGGAGAAATGCCAGGATATCTATGAGTATGTGATGAAAGAATTGCTCTGAATGGAGCGCGGCCTCAAAAGGCCGGGGAAACAGGCCGCGCAGACCTCTTTCAAGTGCGTCAGACATCCAAAATAAGCGTCGCCAGCCGGCGACGCTTATTTCGGGTAGATGAAATCATTTAGTAGAACTGGTGGGCTCCTATCTTTATTCCTTTTCCTGAACCGGTATTGAAATAAAGGGCGCTTCCTACCGGGTTCTCTCCATTCATTGCGGCTACGGCCGCATCATAGCAGGTGCTGGGGACACCGCTTGCCATTGCGCTCGCCAGCGCGCCGCTGTAGGCGGGTGTGAACTGGCCGCTCTCATAGATCACGTCGTAGATCGTGTTGGGGAAGGACGAGCTTGCCACACGGTTCATTACCACCGCCCCTACCGCAACCATGCCCTCGTAACTCTGGTTGCCTGCCTCGCAGTAGATCAGCGCCGCCAGCAGGGTGGCGTCGTCGGAGCTGACCGACGCAGAGGTGGTTGTGGTATCTGACGCTTCTGTTTCTGCCGTCTCTGTCTCTGCTGCTGTCGTTGTCGTCGTCTCCGTGTATGCGGATGTATCCGCCGAGGCCGTCTCCGCCGCAGAAGAAGACGTGGTGATGGCCGCACTGTCCGAAGTGTAGTAATTCAACGGGATGTTGAACATCCAGTTCCCATATATATCGTAATAATCCCCCGTATACTCGTCATAATACCCGAACACGGCAGCGCCGGTGTACACCGCATTCCCGTAGTAATCGTAGTAGGTGCCGGTGTATTCGTCATAATACCCGATCCCGCCGGGAAGGCCCGAAGAGGATGTGGAAGCCGTTTCCGTCTCTGTTTCCGTGTAATATGTTGTTTCCTCCGTGTAGGAAGTATCCTCGTAACAGGTTTCGCCGGCATAGGCAGCCGGGGCGTCGCAGGAGACGTCCTGCGTGTAAGCCTCCGCTGTCTCTGCCTCCTCATAGTATGTATCCGCATCTTCAAAGTAAGCAGAGGTATCTTCCGCATCTACGGCGACCGCCGTGCTCAGAAGCAGCACGCGGGAAACATCCTCTGCGGACACATAAGCCGTGCTATCCGCACTGCTCTGCACCTGAAGCCAGTCTCCACCGTCCTCTGTCAGCACAAAAGACGCGCCGGAATCAAGGGAATCCAGCACTTCCGAACCGCCGCTGCCGGATTCAAAAAGTTTTACGTCGTCCCAGGTGGTGGCAACGCCTTCCGTACCATAATACTGGGCAAGGCCGGTGGCTTCCGCGCCGTAAACCAGATAGTCATTCATCACAAATCCGGTCAGCCCTCCGGAATAGATCTCCGTCCATTTCTCCCCCTTATTAATGACCCAGACGGCTCCGCCCTGGTACAGATAGCCTATAACCGAACTGTCCTGGTCCGCCGCACTGTGGATATTCACCCCGGTGAACACGGTATCATCGTTCGCCATAGCGATCCCGTCCCATGCGGATTCCTGCTGATAGGGAATCGAGATTGTATCCTCCCGTGCCATCGCCGTGGAACTCATCAGCAGGGATGCCCCTGTGACCGCTGCCAGAAAAACGGCACAAATCTTTTTCTGTTTCATTCTGTTTTTCCTCCTGAAAAGTAGATAAAACAATTCTGTTAAAAATATTACATAAATATTAAATATGCTACGACGCTATTGTAATATATTTAAATATTCTTGTCAACCTTTATTTAAAATTTTATCATTTTTCGTTCAAAAAAGGCGCCTCCTTATTTAAGCGACGCCTCCACAGATTTAAATCTGGATAAGTCCGGAATTTCCCGGCATGACTTCATTTTTCAAATTGATCTCCATTCCTCCTCTGCCGGTTCGCCTCGTACAGGAGAATCGAAGCGGCTGCGGCTGCGTTCAGAGATTCCACCTGGCCGCGCATGGGAATGCGGATACGGGTATCTGCCAGGGCGGCGGTTTCCGGCGTAAGCCCCTGGCTCTCATTTCCTATAAGGAAAGCGGCCGGTCCGGTATAATCCTGGCCGTCGTAATCGGAAGAGCCTTTCAGATGGGCCGCGTAAAATGTAACGCCCCGCCCTTTCAGCGCAAGCAAATCCTCCCGCCAGCTATCGCTGCAATAAAAAGGCATCCGGTATATGGAACCCATTGTGGAACGGATGACCTTTGGATTATAGATATCCACACAGCCGGCGCTTAACAGAACGCCTGTGCCCCCGGCTCCCTCTGCGGTCCGCAGGATCGTCCCAAGATTGCCTGGATCCCGGATATTTTCAAGAATTGCAAGCAGGGGACGTTCTCCCAGCAGCTCCTGCAGCCCGTAATGATACTGCCGCACCACGCACAGTATGCCCTGGGGCGTCTTCGTGTCCGATACACCCTGAAACACCCGGTCTGAAAGCAGTGTCAGACCGGGCATATTTCCCAGTAAATCCTCATGTTCCCCATAAAAGCTCTCGGAAGCGAAAGCACGCACCAGACGCTCCCGGGGGACCTCCCGGAACATCTTGAATCCCTCAACCACAAACACGTCTCCGGCTGATCGCTCCCGGGCTTTTTTTTGTAATGCGCTCAGCTCTCTGACCTGGCTGTTTGACGTACTGGTGATCACCATACTGCCACCTAGATGCACATGGCCTTCGCCACGCGTACCATATAATCCGGAAGGTCTTTCTGCATATTCAGCGCTTCGTCGATATCAAAGTCCACATACTTGCCGTCCTTGAAGGCCACTACACGGTTGGACCTGTTATCAGCCAGCAGATCGGCCGCGTATGCGCCCATGACTGTGGCGTACACCCGATCCCGGCAGGTGGGGCTGCCGCCGCGCTGCAAATGCCCCAGGATCGTCGCCCTGGTCTCCACTCCGGTGGCCGCTTCGATCCGACGGGCCATACTCGTGGAGTGTCCGATGCCCTCCGCATTGATGATAATATGAAGTTTTTTGCCCCGCTTGCGGTTCTCCATGATATGGTTGATCAGCTCCTGCTCATCATAATTGAACCGTTCCGGAAGAAGGATCTCCTCCGAACCGGTAGCGATCCCGCACCAGAGAGCAATGTATCCGGCATTGCGGCCCATCACCTCAATGATGCTGCAGCGCTCATGGGAGGTGGAAGTATCCCGCACCTTGTCAATGGCATCCATGGCCGTATTCACCGCCGTGTCAAATCCGATGGTATAATCCGTACAGGCGATATCCAGATCGATGGTTCCCGGTACGCCGATGGTATTGATCCCTCTGGCCGCCAGCGTCTGCGCCCCCGCAAAGGAACCGTCTCCCCCGATCACCACCAGGCCGTCGATTCCATGCTTCCGGCAGATCTCAGCCCCCATGTCCTGCCCTTCCGCAGTGCGGAACTCGGAGCACCGCGCCGTATAAAGGAACGTCCCGCCTCTGGAGATCGTATCGGAAACGCTTCTCGAATTCAGATCGATGATCTCCTCATTTAAAAGGCCTTTATATCCCTGGTTGATGCCTTTCACCTTCAGGCCCCGGGTCATGGCCTTGCGGACCACCGCGCGGATCGCGGCGTTCATACCCGGCGCATCCCCGCCGCTGGTCAGCACGCCAATCGTTTTAACCTTTTTCGCCATATCACACCTCCTGTGTCATTGTCGTATCTCTTATGCCCATTTTAATTCATTTTAAGAATTTTGTAAAGAAATCTAACTATTTCTGCAGGACTTTTACGTTTGCTGTGCCGAAAACAGCCGACAGCCTTTCCACCATGGCCTCATCCGCCGGTACGCCCCAGTTTTCTCCCAGGCGGCGGACCGCCCGCTCGCTCCGGACGAAAATGACCACCTGGTCCTCCCCCTCCGAATGCCGCAGGATATCAAACAACTCCTGTTCCCGTTCCTGATACGCCTGCTTGTCCGCGAACTGGATCCACAGCTCCTTCGACGGCTCCCGGGCCTCCCCGAAGGGCCAGATCTTCTCGCAGATCAGTTTGCTGGGTTTGTCATCCTCGCAGCTTACCCGGCCTTTCACAAAAACCTTCAGATCCCGGGTGAGCAGCCGGCTGTTTTTTTCATAATCCCTGGGAAATACCACGATCTCCACAGTGCCCAGCAGATCCTCCAGAGTTACAAACGCCATGGTTTTGTTATTCTTTGTATATTTAATGGTACTGTCCGTGATCATGCCGCCGATGACCGCAGTGCTGCCGTCCTTCACCCGGGAGGCGTTTGTCTCCTCATCCAGGGCAAAGTCCGCCGAGACATTGGTAATGCCGCTGCGCCAGAGGGACTCATACTTTTCCAGAGGATGGCCGCTGATATAAATGCCCAGGACTTCCTTCTCAAAGGCCAGGATCTCCTCTTTATCATATTCCCCCACATCCGGCAGACGCGCCTCAAACTCCTGCTTCTCCTCTCCCGCCATCATGTCAAGGAGGGACAGCTGCCCGGCGACGGAATTCTTTTTCTCCTGAGCCGTCTGGTCTACGATGCCGTTGTAGACCAGCAGCATCTGTTTTCTTGTCGCTCCGAGGCCGTCCAGCGCCCCCGCCTTGATCAGGCTCTCGATGGCTCTCTTGTTGACCTCCCTGGAGGAAACCCGCTCAATAAAATCCCGCAGGCTTTTGTATACGCCCCGGTTCCTGCGCTCCAGCACGATGGCGTCGATCACCGGACGGCCGATGCTCTTGATCGCCAGAAGCCCGTACCGGATATTGCGGCCGTCCACGGAGAAACCGCTCTCTCCCAGATTGATATCCGGAGGCAGGATCTGAATGCCCATCTGACGGCAGTTCAGAATGTACTCCGAGACCTTGCCGGAATTGTCGATAACCGACGTCATCAGCGCCGCCATGAATTCCACCGGATAGTAATATTTCAGCCAGGCCGTCTGGTAGGACACCACCGCATAGGCCGCCGCATGGGATTTGTTAAAGGCGTACTTTGCAAAGTCCGTCATCTCGTCATAGATCTTGTTGGCTGTCTTCTCATCGATTCCGTTGGCAATGCACCCCGGCACTCCCTCCTCCGCGTTGCCATACACGAAATTCTGGCGTTCCTTCTCCATGACCGAGCCTTTCTTTTTGGACATGGCTCTTCGCACCAGGTCGCTGCGGCCCAGGGTGTAGCCTCCCAGATCCCGCACGATCTGCATGACCTGCTCCTGATAGACGATACACCCGTAGGTTGGTTCCAGGATCGGTTTAAGCTGGGGGCAGTCGTAGGTGATGCTCTCCGGATTGTTTTTGCCCTGAATATACTGTGGAATAAAATCCATCGGGCCGGGGCGGTACAGGGAAATGCCGGCTATGATATCTTCAAGGCTTTTGGGCTTCAGTTCCTTCATAAAGCTCTTCATTCCCGCGCTCTCAAGCTGGAACACGCCTTCGCACTTGCCGGTGCTGATGGAATCCAGCACCGCCTGATCGTTGTAATCGATCTCCTCCATCACGATTTCCCGGCCGGTGCTCTTTCGGACAAGCTGCACGGCGTTCTGGATCACGGTCAGGGTCCGCAGGCCCAGAAAATCCATCTTTAAAAGCCCCAGTTCCTCGAGGGTCGTCATGGTAAACTGAGTCGTGATGGTGCCGTCCGACGCTCTGGACAGGGGCACATACTCGTCCGCTTCCTTCTGACAGATCACCACCCCCGCCGCATGCATGGAGGTATGGCGGGGCAGGCCTTCCAGACTCCTGGACATATTGATCAGTTCATGCACCTGCGCGTCGTTCTCATACATGGTCCGCAGCTCCTGGCTCATGGTCAGGGCTTTGTCGATGGTGATATTCAGTTCCTGGGGCACCAGCTTGGCTATGGTGTCGCAGAGAGCATAGGGCAGATCCATGACCCGGCCCACATCGCGAATGACGGCCCGGGCCGCCATGGTTCCGAAGGTGACGATCTGCACCACCCGGTCCTTGCCATATTTCTGCACCACATAGTCGATGACCTCCTGGCGGCGCTCAAAGCAGAAATCCACATCAATATCCGGCATGGAGACCCGCTCCGGGTTCAGAAACCGCTCAAAGAGCAGATTGTAGCGGATGGGATCGAGTTGGGTGATCCCCAGCGTATAGGAGACGATGCTGCCGGCCGCCGACCCGCGCCCCGGCCCCACCATGATATCATTCTCTCTGGCAAAACGGATAAAATCCCATACGATCAGGAAGTAATCCACATAGCCCATCTTTTTGATGACGGACAGCTCATACTCCAGCCGGGGACTGAGCTCCCCGGCCCGCTCCCGGTACAGCCGTTCCAGTCCCTCCCGGCACAGTTTGTTCAGGTATTCCCAGGAAGTATAGGGAGAAGGCACGTCAAATTTCGGCAGCTTCGTCACCCCGAATTCGATGTCCACATGACAGCGCCGGGCGATCTTCCAGGTATTCTCCAGCGCCTGGGGCGCGTACGGGAACAGTTCGGCCATCTGCTGGGGAGATTTGACAAAATACTGTCCTCCCTCATAGCGCATCCGGTTCTCGTCCGCCAGCTTCTTGCCTGTCTGAATACAGAGCAGGATATCGTGGGCCGCCGCGTCCTCCTCATACGTATAATGCACGTCGTTTGTCGCCACCAGATCGATTTGCAGTTCCCGGCTCATGCGCAGAAGCTGCTGGTTTACCAGCTTCTGCTGGGGTATTCCGTGATCCTGCAGCTCCAGAAAGAAATTTCCCGCCCCGAAAATATCCTGATACTCCAGCGCGGCGTCCTTTGCCTCCTCGTACATACCACGGACCAGATACTTCTGTACCTCCCCGGCCAGGCAGGCGCTCAGGGCAATGATCCCCTCATGGTACCGGCGCAGAAGCTCCTTATCCACCCTGGGCTTGTAATAGAAGCCCTCCACAAACCCTTTGGAAACGATCTTCATCAGGTTCGCGTAGCCGGTATTGTTCTCAGCCAGCAGCACCAGATGGTAGTACCGGTCCTCGTCGCTGCCCTTCTCCCGGTCAAAACGGGAGTTCGGCGCCACATAGACCTCGCAGCCAAGGATCGGGTTAATACCCTCCGCTTTTGCCGCTTTATAAAAATCGATCACGCCGTACATAACGCCGTGATCCGTGATCGCCGCGCTGTCCATGCCAAGCTCCCTGACCCTGGCGACGTATTCTTTTATCTTGTTGGAGCCGTCCAGCAGGCTGTATTCTGTGTGGACGTGCAGATGGGTAAAATTCACGGCTCTTTCCTTTCTGTTGCTTTCATCTGATCTTATGCTGCCTCATTTTATCTTCCATAAACTGTATTTTGTTTCATTCTACTACAGGCAGCAGGTTTTTTCAAGCAACGGGTTAGCCGGGCTTTTCTACATTTATAACCGTTTTTCTGGTATAATGAAACTATCAGAAAGGCGGTGTTTTTTATGATGACAAAAAATGCAGATAAGAAACGAGAACAGATGATCATGTTCTGTATGGACGACATGGTTCCGCAAAACCACATGCTGCGTTTAATTGATAAAGCCATCGACTGGACTTTTATTTATCATCTTGTAGAAGAAAATAAGTCTTCATAAATATACGGAAAGCAAAAACCATGTGCGTTTCATTCCATTTGGTCAAAAATAAGAGAGATGTTATATTTAACGAAAAGCCGGCGCTGAAAATTTCCTCTAGTACCAGCTTTTTCTACAGTCTGATATTATGAACATCAAAAAATCAAAAAAGTTCTCTTGTCAGCGTGAAACTGGTTCAGAGGACTTTTTAGTAAATAAATATCTCCTGACTCCGTTCCCCAACCGGAGTCGGTAAGAGGAACGCTGACAGGCTAACACTATGATACAGCGTCAACACAGTTATTGACTGACATCTGAAAATATAAAAGAGAATCAGTTATGCAGAAATCCACCATAATGATTCTCTCTTATTTTAGATAAAAATTATTTTTCAGTTTTGTTTTTTAATAGAAAATCCAATGTAACCTGATTATACTTTTCTAATTGTTCCCAATGCTGCACATGGCCCCCGTCTGGCGCCATGTAAAGCTCAGCGCCCGGAATAGCATTTACCATTTTCATTGTAAGATAAACGGGGACAAATAAATCCTTGTCACCCGCGACCACCAATACCGGAGCCTTGATGGCAGGAAGATTTCTGTATTCGTTGAAGCTTAGAATAGCATTACACTGTGCTTTAAAAGCGTATGAGGGCATAGGATACGGATATGCCATGTCTGCCTGCTCGCAATCCAGCATGTAATCCTCATGTTTTTCCATAAAAGGCTGGGAAAAGATGAACCACTGCGTAAGGCGTCCGCTTGTGATCGGATCCAGTTGCCCGTTTGCTTCACGAAGAATTTCAATAGAGCGGCGGAAACTGACATTGCAGTATGGGAACGTATTTGTCAGAATTACAGAACGTACACGCTCCGGGTAGTGAACTGCAATATATTGCGCGATAGCGCCTCCCATGGAAATCCCGTTAAAGTGGGCAGCTTCTATTCCGAGGCTGTTCATTACGCCGACAGTATCTTTTGCCATATCTTCTATGGAATACGAATAGGCAACGGGCTTGTCCGACTGTCCGGCTCCACGGTTATCCAACGCATATACGTGAAAATGTCCTTTGTATGCTTCAATGTGTGGCATCCATTTGCTTCCGGGGGCGCCAAGACCCATAAGGAGAATTAATGGTTCGCCGGTACCAAATTCTTCATAGCTTATAGTGATTCCATTTGATTTACACTGTTTAGTCACGTTCTTCTCTTGGCTCCTCTCCTGTATAAACTTTGCGGAAGACAGTCCCGCATTCCGGAAGTTCTCTATGCATGCGGTCCAATACCGCTTCATAATTATAATCAGATAACGGAAGATCTACGCGTTTTTTATCCAACGCGCTGATACAGATTGCTTCCAGGATCTCGTAGCCATGGAAAGCTGTTTCAATGTTGCAGGAATGGATTTTATTGTCATCATCCAACCAGTCGGCGTATTCCGCATAATACGGGGTCTGAATTATTTTTTCCTGATGATTATACCACCCGGGGGCTTTGCCGCTGATAAACTCACCTTTTGTAGCTTTGCTGCATTCACCCCAGAAACCGTCTGTCTCAGCATAAACATAACCGTTAGTTCCCCAGACAGTCAAACGATTATCGGTATCCATGTAAAGCTCAGGATTGTGGCGCTCTGAAAAATAACCGCATTCGATATATCCGCGGGTTCCGTTTTCAAAAAGGATTTCTCCAAACAGAAAATCTGGTGAAGGATGGTTATCCTTTAAGGTTTTGGGCCCGTGTACATGACCGATTACGGATTTTGCGCGATATCCGCCGTTCGCCCAGATGATGTAATCCATGTAATGGGTTCCTAATTGCGCCATCCAGCATTGAGTTTCAGCAAAAATTTTTTTAATTTTGCCAATATCCCCCCGCTCTATTTTCTTTTTTAAGTCCTGCATCTGAGACAGGTATTTCTGCTGATGGCACACAATGGCTTTGATTTTATTTTGCACACAAAGATCCGTCATCTTTTTGGCTTCCGGCATATTTTCAGCCATTGGTTTTTCAAAGGAAACTGCTTTAATACCATGCTTTACAGCTAATTCGATCATGGAAAGGCGGAGATTTGGGTAAGTAACAAATACAAATACCTCCGGTCTGGTTTCGGAGAGCATCTTGTCAACGTCCGTAAAAAGAGGTACATTCAGATTAAACTGTTCAGAGACAGTTTTCATTACGTCTTCTCTGATATCACAGAGTCCTGTAATTTCATAACGATCCGGATTGTTAAGGATGCCTTTTAGGTGGGTTTTCCCGCGAACACCAAGCCCCATAATTGCGACAGTGTGTTTTTTCAATTTTAACACCTCCTGATTCATTTATTGAATGCTTTTCATATATTTTCCGTCAGCCAGAATGACGCTGTCAGAGTCCAGAACCGCATCGGGTGATTCATCTTCAGTCATAATCCACCCATGATAATCCGTTTCTTTCAGAAAATCTACAATGGATTTAAAATCACCAATGCCTTCGCCCATGGTGGCAAAAACATGATTTGCGCGGATATCCTTAAAATGTACGTGTTTCACAATATCACGGTGTTCTTTAATCATTGCCAGCGGATCGATTCCCGCGTTCAGCATATGGCCGACATCCGGCGCATATCCAATGCCTTTGGAATATAAAGTGTCAAACATAATATGGTAATCGCCTTCATAGCGGAAAACAGAACCTGCTCCGGAATTTGGATGATATACTGTTACAATGCCTTCCTCCGAAGCCCGTTGCGCAATATCAGAAATACATTTCATCTGATTTACCTGTTTTTCATAGAGATTATGTTCTCTGACAGGATCTGCCGCAACATGGCATAATACCAGTTTGGCAGCAGGAAAATGTTTTAAAAATTCGATGGCTTCGTCTGTTCTGGAACGTTCGTCATCAGTTTCTTTATCCAAAAGCCAGCCATCATGAATAGCGAGCGCAGCGAAAGCAACCTGCTTTTCATCCAACAGATCTTTTAATTTCCCCCAGTCTTTGTAATAATCCTCTAACATGCAAATTTCAGCTTCCATTCCGGTAAAGCCAGCCCTGATGAGAGTATCCGCCATATGTGGTACCTGTCCGTGGAATTTTTTCAGGTTCATCTGCCAGGGATAAGTCTGACTGCCGTATTTAATTTTTGACATAATTTCCTCCTTTTTATGAAGCTATTGGAATTGAACAAAGCTTTTTCACAAAAATCCCTCTTTTTTAATTCATACGGCTCCCTCCGCAAACATTAATGCATTGTCCTGTGATTTCCTTTGCCATGTCGCTGCACAGAAAAACTGCCATATTAGCTATATCCTGTGGTGTCTGCGGACGTTTGAACATTGTTTCTTCCAGCGCTTCTCTCCAACAGCGCTCACGTTCTTCCGGAATATTCTTTTTTTCCGCGCCAACCCGTGTATCAATAATAGTGTCCCACATTCCTGTATATACAAACCCGGGCGCAATAGAATTGACATTAATATTATATTTCGCCACTTCCATAGCCGCGCTCCATGCCATATGCATCTGAGCTGCTTTTGTCATTCCATAATGCGCATCTGTACAGCCAGCACGCGCCGCAATCGATGTCAGAACGACCAGCTTGCCATAGTTATTCGGAATCATTCTTTTCAGGGATGCGCGCATTACATTGCTGGTTCCAACTGCATTAATTTTTGTAAGACGCTCTATGTTTTCCTGAGAAATATTCAGAAAGCTTTCTGCCACATGAACTCCTACTGTATGTACGCAAATGTCCAGCACACCGCCCATATGAACGGCCTGATCCATTACTTCATCCACCTGTGCCACATTCGTAATATCCAGAAACAACGAATCCGCTTTACCACCTGCGGCGCAGATTTCTTCCACTGTCTTCACGGCCGCTTCCTCCGCGATATCTGCAATAATAACATACGCTCCTGATTCTGCCAATGCAGCTGCAATTCCTTTGCCAATGCCCTGCGCACCGCCTGTAACCACAGCACATTTTCCATCCAGACGAATTTCCATATTCTGTTCCTCCTGTTTTCTAAAATATATTCCGGCTTCCAGGCATTCTATCCTGCCGGTGTAGCAGTAACCTTTACTTTTTTACGAACCTTTACATATTGCAGACGGTCAAGAACAACGGCAAATATTAATACTATCCCTTTTACCATTTTCTGTGGGAATGTCCCCATACCCGCAATTGACATTCCGTTGCTGAGAACACCAATAATGAGAATACCGATAAATGCATTTGACAGTCTGCCCTTACCGCCGCTCAGGCTCACACCGCCAAGTACGCATCCGGTCAGCACATCCATTTCATAACCGTCACCAGCTCCAGGCTGACCGCTTCCGATACGGCCAAGCATCAAAATTCCAGCTATACCTGCCATAAAACCGCTAAGGGTATACGCGAGGATACGAATACGGTCTGCATTGATACCTATCAGTCTGGTCGCTTCCTCATTGCTTCCAATCGCATAAAAATAACGTCCCAGATAAGTTTTATTCAGAATAAAAACACCCGCCGCCAGTGTCAGCAGCATGACAATCACCAACACCGGGATCGCTCCGAAAACATTATATTGTCCAGCCCATTTTAAAGAAGCAGGCAATCCGTATATTGGTAAACCACCGCAAATTGTATAATTAAAACCCTGCAGGAACGTGCAGGTCCCCAATGTCATAATAAGCGGCGGAACCTTAATTTTGGCAACAATTATGCCATTAACAAACCCCACCAGTATCCCCTCCGCAATTACAAGCGCCATCCCAAGCGGGGTGGGAAAATTAAATTTTACCACAAACAGGCTTAATGTTACACAGGCCAGCGAAACCACTCCGCCGACGGAAAGATCTATACCATTGGACAGCAAAACAAATGTCATTCCAACAGCCAGAACACCAATAATAGATACCTGCTTAAAAATATTGATAACATTCTGTACTGTTAAAAATACCGGATTAATAACCCAGAATACAACTACCAAAATCAGCAGAATCAGAAGCACACCATATTTGTTATAGAATCTGAAAAATTTCTTCATATGTCATTTCCTCCTGTTCAGGTGTTTAATTTTGTGAAGCATATTTCATTACCAATTCCTGGCTGAATTCCGGTTTGTCCAGCTCCCCAACCAAACGGCCATCATGCATGATCAATAAGCGGTCTGACATTCCCAGCAGTTCTTCCATTTCTGAAGAAATCATTATGACCGCAATTCCCTGTCTGGTCAGTTCATTCATCAACTTATAAATTTCCTGCTTTGCCGCAACATCGATGCCTCTGGTAGGCTCATCCATAAGCAGTACTCTGCATTTTTTTGCCAGCCATTTAGCCAGAACTACTTTTTGCTGGTTGCCGCCGCTAAGAGAATCCACCGTTATGTCCAGCGTCGGTACCTTAATACGCAGCGCCTCTTTCTGTTCTTCAGCGCACACCTTCTCGCGGGATTTTTTTACTACTGACATTCTGGACAGACTGGGCAATATCGGCAGGGATATATTAAAGCTAATGCTATGTTCAAGCAAAAGTCCTTGATGTTTTCTGTCTTCTGTTACAAATCCAATTCCCAGCCGAACCGCATCGCTTGGTTTTCTGACCTTAACAGGTTTTCCCTGAAACAATATTTCACCGGCATAAAGTAAATCAGCGCCAAAGATTGCCCTGGCCAGCTCTGTACGTCCCGCTCCTACCAGTCCTCCTATTCCCAGTATTTCGCCTTTGCGCACCTTCAGGGAAACGCCATGTACCTTTTCTGAATGAATATTTCGTGCTTCAAGAATCACTTCCCCCAATTTGTGGTTTCTTGACGGGTACTCGTTTTTCATTTTACGTCCGACCATATGGGTAATCAATTCATCCATCGTTGTAGCTTCCACATCGCCTGTAATAATTTTCTGCCCGTCTCTCAATACTGTATACCGATCACCAATACGAAAAATTTCATCTAACCGGTGAGAAATATAAATTATTGTTACACCCTGTGCCTTTAGACGGAGAACCAAATCTAATAATTTATCTACTTCATTTTCCGTTAAAGAAGCTGTAGGTTCATCCATAATTAGTATCTGCGCATTTTTGGAAAGAGCTTTTGCAATCTCAACAAACTGCATATAAGATACTGACAAATCGGCAACAATCGCGCCTGGATCTACTTTTACCTGCATTCTCTCAAATACCTGCTTTGTGGCTGCATATATCCCTTTCATATCTACCATGCCATGTTTTTTCACTTCGCGTCCAAGATACACATTTTCTGCCACCGACAGGTGTTCTGCCAGGTTAAATTCCTGATAAATAACTTCCACTCCAAGAGATCGGGACAGCTGCGGAGTCATCGTATTGTAGTTGTTCCCACACAGATCAATAGAACCCCGATCCGGTTCAATTGCACCAGAAATCGTTTTAATAAACGTGGATTTGCCCGCTCCATTTTCCCCGACGATACAATGAACTTCACCCTGTCTGAAATCCATGGAAACATCGTCCAGAGCGACAACCCCAGGATAGATCTTCGTTATATTATTCAAGGCCAGCACAATATTCTCTGCCATATAAATCTCTCCTTTAAGGAATGAGGCTGTCGCATTAAGCGGCGTTTTGGTTCCAACAACTCTGTGTGCCACGCATACTCGTTATCAGTACATTTGCGACGGATCTTGTCCGTCGCAGACTGTACATCTGTCTCACATATGCGGACACAGAATTGCCAGAAACTGAAAGCACGCTTAATACGGCATCCTCAAAAAGCATCCTTCTGTCAAATATGATTTCTGCAAATTATGAAGCGCTTTCGCTGTATTTACCATGATACAGCATTTCATTGGACATCCACTCTTCAACAGTTCCTTTTGTTGCATTAAACATCGGCATAACGATATCCTCTGCCTCTTCACCATTAATCTGCTTTACACAGGCCCTTACCACATCGGCTCCGCCATTATATACGTCAAGTGCCACATCTCCCCGAAGAATCGCGTCTTCATAAATATAATCAATCGCGTCGTCTACGCCATCGTTTCCAAACATTCCAAATTCCGGATCTGCAATATCCTTACCCGCAGCGACCCAAGCTTCGCAATAGCCGAGAAGCGGGCCATCCCCACAGGCAACAACCCCTTTCAGTTCAGGATGAGACTGCAGCCAGACCTCGCATGCCGTTGCGCCGGTTTCAACAGAGTAGCCGTTCTGGTCATCGACAATTTTGATTCTCGGGTCAATTTCCGCAATCGCAGCTTCAATACCCTCTCTACGTGTATGATGGTACTCAAATTCCGGCATCCAGAGGAGGCCAAATTCAATATCTTCTTCACCTTCAAAGGTCTCCTTCGTCCATTCAGCCGCCATCTTTCCCACATTATAACCGATGTCGTAGTTACTGCAAAGGAATGTAAAGTCATAATCCAGTTCCTCGCCTGTCTCCGCATTACGGATCACATCATCATATGCGCATATAACAATACCCGCGTCTAACGCTTTCTGTGTCACATCCGCGAATGCCTCAGTGTCGAACGCATGGACAATAATCGCGTCGAATCCCATAGTAATCATATTTTCAATATTTGAAACCTGGGTAGCTACATCATCATTTCCATTAAACACCTGGAATTCTACTCCTGCCTCATCCGCACCTGACTGCATACCCTGACACATTGTCTGCCATACAGGATTTTCCAAATTCATCAACGCAAACCCTACTTTTGTGGTATCTTCTGCCGAAGCAACAGAACCCGCAATTGCCGTTACCGCAGCCGTTAATAATAATGCAAATCTCTTTTTCATGAAAATATCCTCCTTGTATTTTGAATAATTAGCAACGTTCTGTCATTTTTAATCTTCCGGATAATATCCTACAAACCTCGGATGGCTGGAGCACACCGCGCTGTTTCCAATTTCATAATAACCACCCAGCTCCCGGTCGACATCAAGGTAATAATAAATGTCCTCCATATAAAATCCCTGATACTTTATCTTATGCCCTTTTTCGATCAGGCTGTCGATAAATTCTTTTAATTTATCGTCTCCTGAATAAATACTTTCTTTAATATGGTGAAGACCAGGGCCATGTTTTTTTAGGAATTCATTGTATGGATCCGATCCGTATTCCGGCTGTATCACCTCAATCGTCATATTGCCTACTTTCGCATGAGCAATGTAGAATTTCCATGGTTCTGTAACATCTTTTCCGTCCAACTGCACATGATGACATACATCTTCTGTATTCTCAAGTATAAACCATGGACCAATATCCAGTTTTTCAACAAAATACCGAATCGTCCTCCTGTAATCATCCGTCACATAACACACCTGATCGATCACACGATTCTTATTAATTTCTCTGAGTTCCTCTGCTGTTTTCATGCTTATGCTATCTACCTCCATTCTTTAATGTTTTGCTTCCCTCTGTTACTAAGCTGCAGCTTTACCTAATTACATAATGTTATTAAAACGTTTTAATAGATGAAAAAAAATAAATTATATTTTCATTTATCATATTACACTATTAATGTCCGTTTGTCAAGCAAAATTTTATTCAAAATGCACTCTTTTTCTTTTGTAATTATATGCCAGTTTAAACATTTTAATATATAAATTTTCAATAAATATATTTATCTTTTCCGTTATTGCTTCCTTTTTATATAATGTTTGTATATTTACGTTATTTCATCCACTTTATTCCTTGACTCTTTTTTTTTTTGCAATATACTTTACTTGTAGACAAAAAAAATTTTTTTACATATAAACATTATACTGTATAGATATAAGGGAGGAATTTCATTATGACTACACAAAACATAGATAAACCTGCCCGTATAACCATCCATGACGTAGCCAGACAGGCAGGTGTAACAATCGGCACTGTCTCGCACGTTATAAATGGGACTGCTAAAATTTCTCCCAAGACTACCAAACGGGTAAATGAAGCGATTCAATTATTAAACTATCGGCCAAATCCTTATGCTCAGGCTCTGCGAAGATCCCGCGCGAAATCCATTGGCTGCCTGATACCTGATATCACAACCAGCTTTTATTCCAGCTTTTTCAGCAGCTTTGTTGAGTACGCTTATGAATCTGCCTATTCTGTATCCGTCATCAACTTTCAGCATAACCCAAAATATGAGGTAGCAGAAATTGAAAACCTGATTTCCAGAAATGTTGACGCAATTTTGATTTATAATGGTTTTGATGACAATGCCGGATTAGAAATGATTCAGCAGGCTAATATCCCATTAATCTTAATTGACCGTTATCAGGAAGGTTATTCCTGTATTTCTTTTGATAACTCGCAAACTATTCAAACATTAGTTCAATTGTTAAAAACATCCGGTCATACAAAAATCGGTTATCTCTCAGAAAGCATTATAATCCAGAATCTGAATGACCGTTATATTGGCTTCATCACCGGTATGCAAAAATACGGTCTGGAAACGGATATTCGTAATGTACAGATTAACCGCCACCCACAGATCGATAATTTAAGTATTGGCTACCGGCTGATGCAGGAGCGTCTGCAAAAGGGGGGACTAAAAAACCTTCCATCTGTTTATATTGCATCTTCTGACCTGATTGCCTTTGGCGCCATGCGCGCTATTCGCGAATCCGGATTATCTATTCCTGATGATATTTCTATCATCGGTTGCGATAACCTGCGAATGGATGACTATGTGGATCCCCCGCTGACTACAATCAGTCAAAGTTATCAGGATATAGCCGCTCAGGCATGGAAAACACTTTGTACAATTTTTGAAAAACCAGATTGTGGTCCCATTATTTCCAAGCTTCCACAGCATCTTGTAATCCGACAGTCCGCCTCTCTGTCAGCGGAGTCGCTTGCAAATCCAATATTTGACAATTTTATCATTCAGACGTTGTGAGCAAATAAGAGCCGCCTCTGGCAGCACCTTAAAAAATATTCATTTACTCATGGATATGCCAGATTGGACGTCAGCTCACGGCAAAAAACACGCATAAGTATATTTAACGGCAAAAAGAGGATATCCGCGGGAGCTGCCGCATCGTTACAGGAAACGGCAAATATATCTGTCGTTTCCCATAATACGGCAGCATCACCGGGATACCCTCCCTATAGCTGGCAGATCTGTGTCCTTCGGATCGTCTGACCTGCCGCATAAAGCTGCTTTCACATCGGATCTTTATAGTCCGGCCTTCTCCATGGCTTTTCCCAGAGCCTCTTTGAATGCCGCAGAGGTAATGCTTGCTCCGCTTACAGTGTCCACATCTGCGGACTGTAACTCAAGAGCCTGCGCGACCAGCTGCTTAAGAGCCTCGTCACCGATACCTACCGTCTCATTCTGCTTCAGAATGTCGATCGCGGTCATCCGGCCGTCCTCCACCGTGATCTGCAGCTGAATTGCGCCGCCCATCCCGTTGTCGGAAGTTCCGGTATAGACATCGCCAGCGCCTTCCGTCTGTGCTTCGGTCTGCGCTTCGGTCTGCGCTTCAGTCTGTGCTTCGGTCTCGGCAGCTGCCGCCAGTCCCAGGGCCGCAAGCTCTTCCTGCTTTTCGGAATTGGTCATAGTGGCAGGAGAGCCTCCTCTCTGATCGAAGTAGGAGAGCTTGTCCGTCTTGGTCTGATCGCTGGTCTCATCTCCTGCATAATCTGGATTCAGCGCGGTATCCGCCGTAGCCAGCCCGGTGTCATCCACGGATGCCGCCGAACGGCCTGCTATGTAACCGCTGGTGATAACACGGCCAAGCCCATGTACATGCATCCCTCCGCTGGATTCACCGGCGCAGAAAAGGCCGGGAATAGGCTCGCCCTGAAGGTCGATGACCTGCATTTTTCCGTTTACGCGCAGGCCGGCCAGCGTATCATGCAGATTGGGAGTAGCCCATACGCAGTAGAAAGGGCCTTCCTCGATCTTGTAGCTCAGCTGGGTCTTGCCCCAGTCTTCGTCGTTTCCGGCATCCACGAACTGATTGTAGCGGGTGACGGTGTCCACCAAAGTGGCGGGATCCATTTTGATATCTTCATAATACTTGTTGACAACCGCCTCAGCCAGTTCCTCAAGGGTGTCTGCCTTGAACGCATAGCCGTTGTCGTAGTCCACCGCGTTATCAATGTCCCAGTCGTTGCGCTCTACGGCTGCCTGGTCAAAGATCGCCCAGAGGGGACCGCCATAGCAAACTGCGTTGCCGTCGCCTTCTTCATCAATAAACACGCTGCACAGAGCCGTTCCATAATACTCGTAGCTGGCGGGAAGCGCACGGGTGTTGGTATACAGGTCCTCGTTGCCGCAGCGGGATCCCAGCATGTTGACGATGATCATGCTCTCATAATCAGGAGAGATCCCGCGGCTGCGGAAGAGCTTCCAAACCTTGCTGTCCACGGAAAATCCATTGCCGTAACCGTACTGGCAGCCCAGACGGGCAGCAGGTGTCAGAGCCGCGCCCATGTCCTGCATATAACCGCCCATAGAACCCAGCGCCGCGCCTACCTTCATGGCAGCCAGCTCACCGGAAGCATCCTGATCCGAGAAAGGCATTCCTGCCAGACCGTCGAACTCGGGGCCCAGACGGGGATCGATCATGGTACGGAAGTTCTGATTGCCGATGGAACCGCCGGTAGCGATGATGACCGCCTTGTTCGCCTTGATATTCAGGGTCTCTGCGGTGCTTTCGATATTTCCGTCCGTGAAAAAGCTGGTCAGAGGCTCCGTCTCATCCGGCATGATGTGGGGAGTGTAGCTGGCCTGAACACCCAGTACTCTCCCGCTGAATGTATCCTCACGATAAAGCTTGTCCATGTGATAGTTCATCAGGAACTGAGCGCCATTCTCACGAAGGTTCTGCTCCATGGGTCTTGTCACGCCGATCCCGTTGTTCTGCAGGCCGGTGATATCGTTTTTCCAGGCGGTGGCATCCACGTAGGTCATACGGGCAATGCCGTCGCTGTCGTATCCGCCGTCCCGGTAGAAGGAACGCACCATGGGCTCAATGTCCTGCACTACGACCCCTTTGGCCAGTATGAACTCGTAGCATTCCGCCATGCTGTTGGCGACGGAACGGGTATACTCCCGATCATTGTAACGGGAATCCAGAGAGGTCCCACGGGTGTGATCATAGTAATACAGATCCGAGGAATCCGTGATATTCCAGGCTTTCTGGGATGAGGTGCTGCCGCCGGAGTGGAGCTGGCCTTCTGACACGGCCGCATGGCCGCCGCAGTCATAATTCGCCTCCACGAACAGGACCGATGCGTCGTCCTCCATGGCCTTCAATCCTGCGGGAAGTCCCGCGCCTCCGGCCCCGAGGATCACCACGTCGGCCTCATAGTCCCACTGAATGTCGTTGCCGACGGCGGCAGCCGTGCCTTCCGCTTCCGCGGCGCCGCCCTCTTCACTTGCCAGAGCGTAACCCCGAAGCAGACCGGCCGATGCCAGTCCGACGGCGCCTGCGGCCGTGCCTTTCAGAAAGTCACGGCGTGATAGTTGCTTTTTGCTCATTAAAAAAATCCTCCTTGTGAGTAATTATTATATCCGCTCCCGTTTCGTTTCCGGAAACGGTTATAATTCTTTTTCCCCTGCACCTGTACGATAAATATCAGTTCATCCGTATAGCAGTGTTTCCATCCGTTTCTCGTTCTCTTTTTGGTACATGCCTTTGCCAGCTCATTTGCTCCCTGAACAGACCAGCGCATTCTCCTCCTGTACCTTCCCGGCGTATGCAGGATCAGCCATTGATCATAAACGCCAGCAGTTTTTCAATGTCTTCTTTTTCGTAGGCAACCAGTTCAAGCCCCGGAATCTCTCCGTTGGAGAAAATCTTGGCCAGAGATACATACTGGCTCAGCTTGGACTTCAGATTCAGCCGGTCGCCTTCGCCTGTCACAAGTTCTACTTTGCCTTTACAGGAGTCGATCACTTTGAAAAATTTGTCAATATCCTGAATGTTTTCTACCTTCATATTGTCCTCTTCTTTCCCCTTTTTGTCGTGCTTCCAACGACATCATGGTTTCCCTTTGGGATTTCGATTTCTTCTCTTTGCTACGGCTACAGTATACGCTGAAAATACCCGGAAATCAAGGTTTTTTAAGGCTCTAATCTAATGCTCCAATCTATTCCATGGCCAATTTGGGGCATTTCCACCATTATCACGCTTTTATTCACAGGCTGTTCCCCTGCTTTGTGGCAACTGCCTCAATTTCCAGCAGGACATCCTTTGGAAGCCGTGCAACTTCCACACAGGATCTGGCGGGGTAAGGCCTGGCAAAATATTCTGCATAGATCTCGTTGATCCTGCCGAAATCATTCATCTCCTTGATGAACACCGTCGTTTTGATCACGTTTGTCATGTCGGAACCGCTTGCCTCGAGCAGCGCCGCCATGTTTTTGAAAGCCTGTACAGCCTGGGCTTCCACGCCCTCGGGGATCCCGCCGGTTGCCGGATCCACCGGAATCACTCCGGAGGTGAATACGGTTCCGTTCACCTCGATCGCCTGGGAGTACGGGCCGATCGCCGCCGGCGCTTTGTCTGTATGGATTACTTTTTTCACACTGATCTCCTCCTTTATCTGATAATACGGATGTGCCCGTCCGCAATCTCGACTTTTCCCTGCTTCATCAGACGGCCCACCGCCCGCTTAAACGCATTTTTACTGAGACCGAATTCCCTCCGGATCGTTTCCGGAGAGGCCTTGTCGTCAAAGGGAAGCGCGCCCTCAAATTCTTCGATGGTTTCCAGCACGTACTGAGCATCCTCGTCCATCTGGAGATATGCTTTCTCACGGACGCTGAGATCCAGCTTACCATCCTCTTTCACGCCCGTCACCCGCGCCCGGATGACATCGCCCACCTGCAGTCCCCCGTCGCCCTCCCGTTTCGGGATCAGGCCGGAATACTGGTCGTCCACCGCCACAAATACGCCGAAATTGCCGCTGATCTCATACACGCGGCCCGTCACCTGGTCATCCGGCCGGTAGGGGGAATGTTTGCGGAGAAAATGGTACACCTTCATGGTGGCGCAGAGACGATGGCTCTTGTCCAGATACAGCGCGACGATGCATTCGTCCCCCGGCCGTACCCGGGCCGTCTGCTCATGGTAGGGCAGCAGCAGATCCTTTTCCAGCCCCCAGTCAAGGAAGGCTCCGATCTTTGTCACCTCTTTTACTTTCAGCACCGCCGTATGATGCAGCGTGATCAGCGGTTCCCGCCGGGTGGCTATGGGACGGTCGCTGGAATCCAGATAGAGAAATACCTCTATCTCGTCTCCCGGCTTCGTCCCGGCATCCACCTCCTTCTGGGGAAGAAGGATCGCTTCATCTTTCTCTCCAAGATAAACGCCAAAGGGCGCCTCTCTTATCACGGTCAGTTTCTGTTTTTCTCCGATTCTCAGCATAATTTACTCCTCACACATTCTTTGAAAAAGCAACGACCGCATACGGCTTGCGCTCTGTATCGCACAGGCTCACGGTATAAGTGTCATTTTCCATATGCACCAGCGGCGCGATTATATCGTGGAGCCGGGCCTGCTTCCGGTATTCCACACGCAGAAAGCCCGGTTCAAAATCCTCCGGCAGATACGCCTCCGCCATCTGGATGTACTGCCCGTTGTTTACATGATGGTTTGTGTCAAGCTGGCTGCGGACGACCGGAAACGCCTCCTGCCGGATTCCGTCCTTCGGAGCCTGTATCTTTCTCGGGTATTCCGGCATATCAAGACGCGGCTCCGGGTCGAACCCGGAAATATATTCCGGAAGCACCTTCACCGGATGGCCGGTCGTAACGTCGATCAGCGCCCATACGCTGTTTGCCTTCGCCAGATACCGGCCCTGTCCGTCCTTCAGCGCGTAATTGCGGTAGCCGTAAAACGCCTTAAAGGCGTAGGGCCAGGTGCAGGAGACGATCTTTTCCCCCAGCACCGGCCGCCGCAGGACCTGCACCTGCCACGCCAGCACCATCCACGCCATATTTCTCGGCTGCAGAAAATCGAATCCGCACCCGCACTGTTCTGAATGGAAAGTGGAGGCATCCTGAAAATAATCGCACATTGACACCAGCGTCAGCTCCCGCTTTTCATTCACTTCACTGAAACGCACTCTGCTCTCAAAACTGTACATGATCTCTGTATTCCTTTTGTTTTCCGGATTCCTGAAATTTTTATTTGTTCGCGCTCTCCCATTATACCCTTTTTGCGGCGTTTTGCAAGGTAAATTATCCCTCCGCTCTGGCCGCCCGTCTCATACTGGGAAAACTGCCATGATCTCCGCAAACTCCGGATCTGTTTTGCCGATCTCCTGATACGATACGGTAATAATAAGCGCTGCCCGGGCGGTTATTCCCTGGCAGCGCCACCGTTTACGTAAAAACATTCTGGGATCATTCTATATCCTGACGACTTTACAGCACCTTGCTGAGAAAGTCGATGGTTCTGGGCTGCTGCGGATGGTCGATCACCATCTTTGGCGCCCCCTCCTCCACAATAAAGCCGTCGTCCATGAAGATCACCCGGCTGCCCACCTCTCTGGCGAAGCCCATCTCATGGGTAACCACGATCATGGTCATGCCCCGGGCGGCCAGATCCTTCATAACCGCCAGCACCTCACCCACCATCTCCGGGTCGAGGGCGGACGTCGGCTCGTCAAACAGCATGATGTCCGGATTCATAGCCAGAGCGCGGGCGATCGCCACCCTTTGTTTCTGTCCGCCGGAGAGCTGTATCGGATAGGCGTCGGCCTTATCCAGCAGCCCTACCCGCTCCAGCAGTCCGTCCGCCTCCTGGGATGCCTCCGCCTTGTTTTTGAGCTTCAAGGTCAGGGGCGCAAGCATGATATTGTCCTTCACAGTCTTGTGAGGGAAGAGGTTAAAATGCTGGAACACCATGCCCACATTCTGCCGCACTTTGTTGATATTGGTCTTCTTGTCCGTGACGTCATACCCGTCGATCACGACCTTGCCCGCCGTGATGGATTCCAGCCGGTTCATGCACCGCAGCAGCGTGGATTTACCGGAACCGGATGGCCCGATGACCACCACCACTTCTCCGTCCTGCACTTCCATGGATATGTCCTTGAGCACTTCCAGTTCTCCGAAGGATTTTTTCAGGTGCGAAATACTGATCTTACCTGCCATACTTCGTCCTCCTCTCGACCCACTGTGCGATCAGCGTCAGCACATTGACAATGATCCAATAGTAGATCCCCACGATAAAATACATTCTGAGGGCTTCCATATTGTTGGCGACAATGATCTTCGTATTCTGGGTCAGTTCCCGCAGACCGATCACGGAAAGCAGGGACGTATCTTTCAGCGTAACGATAAACTGGTTGATGATGGAAGGCAGCATGGTCCGCAGCGCCTGGGGCATAATAACCTTGATCATGGCCTGGGCGTAGGAAAGCCCGAGAGAACGGGCCGCCTCCATCTGCCCCTGATCCACAGCCTCGATCCCGCCCCGGATCAGTTCCGTCATGTAGGCGCCGGCGTTGATGGACATGATAACCACAGACGCCGTGGACAGATTCCATTTAAATCCAAGGGCCATAGGAAGGCCAAAGTAGATAAACAGAATCTGCACCAGCAGCGGCGTACCCCGGATGATACTGATGTAAACATTTGCAATCAGTTTCAGTATCTTATTCCCAGTAATCTTGAACAGCCCGAACACAACGCCAATCAGCGACGCGATGATCAGCGAGAGAATCGTTACCCGGACCGTCACGCCCAGCGCGTTTATAAATGTGGGAAAATGCTTTGTCAGCAGCTCAATCACTTTCATATACGTTCATTCCTGTCCGTTTATTCGGTCTCGGCTTCCGTCTCGGCTTCCTCTGAAGCGCCAAAGTAGGTCTCGAGAATCTCATCATAGGTGCCGTCATCCTGCAGACGGGCAAAGCCCTCGTTAAATGCGGCTACCAGCTCCGGATGCGCATCCTTGATGGTGGCAAAACCGGTGGGATAGGAGTAATCAGAGGTATTGATCACCTTGCAGTCTACGTTGCCGCGGGAGATCTCATACTGTACGATCGGATAATCCTCAAAGCAGGCCTCCGCCTGGCCGGACGCAACGTAGGTATACATCATGGCGGACTCTTCCACTTCCATTACCTCAAGATCATACTCCTCCGCTACTTCGTACGCATACTGGGAACCGGTGGTTCCGGTCTTGCACACTACGGTCTGGCCGGTGAGATCCTCTACGGACTCATAATCCGAATCGGCCGCTACCGCGATCGCTACCGCACAGTCATAATAAGAATCGGAGAAATCATATTTCTCGGAACGCTCGTCCGTGATGGACATACCTGCCATAACCGCATCGACCTGGCCAGCCTCAAGCGCGGTCACGGAAGCGGAAAATCCGAGAACCTGCCACTCAACGGTGAAGCCCATCTCCTCGGCGATCGCATCCAGAAGCTGAATATCGATCCCGGTGTGGTTGCCGTCCTCATCTTCAAACTCGAAGGGGGCGAAGGTAGTGTCGGTGCCCACCGTGTAGGTCTGGCCGACCGCCGCGTCCCATGCATTCTCTTCATCCGCAAAAGCTACCGTACTGCCTGCTGTCATTCCTGCCGCCAGTGCAGCGGAAAGTACCATTGCCATTATTTTTTTCATCGTGTCTCCTCCATTTTATAATTTATTTATTCAAACCCGGACGGGTCTAAATACATGTTTGGTTAAAATACGTCTTCTCCACATCCGCGCTGGTATAGGCGCGCAGCAAAGAGAAATATCCAAGCCGGAACTCCACGGCATCGCCAACCCGATATGTACGCCCGGAATCCGTCACATCCAGGATCAGATGGTCGCTGCTGGCTCCAAGGATCTCCACCCCCGGGTCTACCGGCCACATGGTCTGCGTATCACAGTCCTGCCGCCCGGCCTCGCAGATCACCCGGATACGGTTGCCCCGGTCCGTAAAATGCGGGGTCCTTCCATATGAGTCTGCTCCAAATGTGCCCCAGGGCATGGACGGTTTTTCCTTGCATTCCACTACCTGAGCCCGGAGAATGAACGCATCGTTGCTCGTGCCCTCCAGATACCGGTAATGGGCTCTCTCCCGCCCGAACAAAAGGCTCTCTCCCAGACGGAGCAGGTTGACCTTCTGCGGGATCCCGTCCCGAAGCATCAGATCCAGCGTGGCGGAATTGCCGCCGGAGATCCACCGGTCTGCGCCGATCTCCTCCGCCACCTCCACAAGGAGGTTCAGCTTCTCCGGGTCCGGCTGCACAAAAGAAAAACAGGTGAGATTCGTCCCCGTACCATAAAGCTCCAGATATTCGGAAGCGCGGACGTAATCCGCCGCCGCCCGGATCTCATCCCGGTCCAGGTAGCCTTCCCGAAGATCTCCAAGATCGTACATCAGGACCACCTTATGGCGAACCTGCAGTCTCTGACAGGCCGCCTCCAGCGCTTTCAGAGTCTCCAGCTCGGAATTCAGCGACACATCCGCAAAGCGGACCGCCTCCCTGGCCTCTGCGGGAAGAGGCATACGGATCAGCCATTTTTCACATTCCAGATCACGCATCCGCTTCAGATTGGAGATCCGGCTGTCGCCGATGCGCCGAATACCGTTGTCAAGATAAATCCGGGCCAACGCCGGGTCCCCGCGGAACACTTTCGTGATCCCGGTGATCTCAATGCCGTATTCTGCGCACAGCGCGACCATTCGCCGTACGTTTCCTGCAATTTTCTCACAATCAATTCTAAGTACCAAACTCATTTTCCATCCATCCAGTTCCGGGATTTTCGCGAATGTGCCTTTGCGGGATGCTCTTGTACAGGAATTTTCAGCAGAAGCGCCTGTGCAATCAAACGGCAAATAAGCAGAAAAGGCGCCTGACAATAAGAATTTATCAGTCGCCCTTGTCTGTTAGCAAAAACTATACACCAAACAACTTTTTCTGTCAACCGCTTTTTCAAAACAGCGCATTACCATAATGTAGTAAAATATTCTTCTTATCTGTCCTTTTCCATCCTTATCCTTTTACTCCGCCGCCGGTCACGCCCGCGATGATCTTCTCCGATAATACGATGTACAGAAGGAAAGTGGGCATAAATACGATCATAACCGCCGCAAACAGCGCGCCGTAGTCACCGGTCTGCTTCAGGGAGCTGACGATGGTGAAGAGCCCGACGCCCACAGACCGCTTGGAATCGGTGCTGGCAAACACCAGAGACATAAAGTATTCATTCCAGACCGCCAGAAAATTGAAAATGCTCACCGTGACAATGCCGGGCTGCGCCAGGGGAAACATGATTTTCCAGAAAGTCCGGATGGGGCTGCACCCGTCGATGGCCGCCGCCTCCTCGTAGGCTGTGGACAGGGTGGCAAAAAAGTTGATCAGGAACGTGGTGGTATAGGGAATATTGATGGCCACATACAGGAAGATCAGCAAGATCCTGCTGCCCGTCAGGTGAAGCGCCGTGGTGATGGACAGAAGCGGCAGGATGATCATGATCTGGGGCAGGCTCATGGCCGCCACAAAGCTGGATTTAATGGCCCCGTTGCCCAGAAATGTAAACCGGGCCAGCACATAGGCTGCCGGCGCACACACCAGAATCAGACACACCGTGGACACCGACGCGTACAGCAGAGAATTCATAAAGTAGGTATACACATTCTGTGTCGTCCACGCGGTCACATAATTCTCAAAATGCAGCCCGGAGGCAAAGGAAAACACCTCTCCCTTGAAGATCTCCCGGGAGGTGGAAAGACTGGCTGCGAGGATCCAGCCCACCAGGATCACCGTAAAGAGCAGCCAGAGCAGCAGCAGGATATAACCCGGCAGAAACCGTATTTCCCTTTTGAGATTGAAGGGTTCCCTGTATCTGGTCTTTTCTTTTTTTCTGCGAAATGCCATAGTCTCCCCTCCTTAATATTCCAGGTCGTCGTTCTTCACGAGATGATTCATTAAAAAGAATACGATCATCACGGCCAGCGCCAGCACACAGCCCACGGCGGCTCCCGCGCCGGCATCCGTAGTCCTTACGGTCTTACTGCCGAACACGATGTCGTACATGTAGATCATTGGCACCACCGTACTGTTCTCCGTCTGCACCGGAGAAAACATTTTCGACCATACAAAGAAGGCCACCGCGTTGACGCTCCAGAAGGTCAGGTTCATCTTGAACGTGCCTTTTAAGAGCGGCACTGTAATATGGCAGAACCGGCCCGCCTGACCTGCGCCGTCGATGGTAGCCGCCTCATACAGATCCTGGGGGATCTTCTCAATGCCGCTGATCCAGATCAGCATATAATAGCCCACAGCCCCGAAGCAGAAAGCAATCAGCATGGCCCAAAGCTTCATGTCTGTTCCCAGCCACTTAATCCTGGAAAGCTGGGTCAGCCCGAGCGCCCCGAACAGGTTGTGGAAGAATCCGTAGCGCTCGCTGAACACATAATACATCCACATGGCGGCCAGCGCCACGGCGCTGATCACGTTGGGCATATAGATCACCGCCCGGAAAAAGGCCTTGCCGCGGATGCCGCTGGTGAGGATCACCGCGAACAGCAGGGAGATCGCCATTACCGCGATCCCGCCCACCAGCCAGATCTTCAGAAGATTCATCATGGAGGTGCGAAACAGGGATTTGCTGAAAATATTCGCGTAATTCCCAAGTCCCGCAAACTCCCACTTTGCTACGGGGGTGCTGGGACGTTCCACGGCAAAGAAACTCATCAGGACCGTCCGGATCACGGGGTATGCAAACACAATGGCAAACATTAACAGGGCCGGCGTCAGAAACAACGCCATCATCTTTTTATTCTTCTTCATATCTTTCCTCATACTAAAATGGGGACCGCCGCCTGTTAATGCGGCAGTCCCTTTCTGCTTTTTCTGTACCGGTCTCAGCCGAATGCTTCTTCAAGTCCGTCTACAAAGCCCTGCGCGTCGAGGCTGCCTGTAAACAGCTGGGCGCCCAGTTCCTGAATGACCGTGGACATATCGGAATTCTCATCGATACCGCAATCCCACTCGTAGCTCTTGGTCGCCGCGTCGAACGCCGGTTTGCAGTTTGCCAGGATCTCCGGCCACTCGGTATTGTTGGGGTCTGCCGGGATCGCATTGGATGCGGTGGAAAGCGCCGCGTCGCCCTCGCCGGTCACGATTGCCAGCGCCAGATCAAACGCAGCCTGTGCGTTCTCGGAATTCGCGCTTACGGAGATACCCTGCGCGCCGACCATCATAGCCTCTGTCCCGTCTGCGCCGCCGTCTACTGCCGGATAGGAGAACATCCCCCATTCGATGTCGCAGTCCGTGTTGCCTTTGATCTCCTCCGGTACCCAGGTAGCGTTTACAACCATGGCGGCCTCTTCGTAACCGATCTCATTCTCGCCCTCTGGATAAGCCGCCGGTGCGTACTCGGACAGATAACCGTTGTCCACCAGTGTCTGCATATCCTGGGCCATCTTCAGAACCGCCTCATTCTCCGCAAAATCGCCGTTGGTCACAATCTCTTTTACGGTATCCTGGCCCACGTATCTGGCCAGATGATAGCCGAGGTTCAGATTAATATAGGCGTCGTCCAGGGTCAGGGGGGTGTAGCCCGCTTCCTTGATCTTCGCGCACACATCCAGGAACTCCTCCCAGGTGGCGGGCTCCTCAACTCCTGCTTCCTCGAAAATCGCCTTGTTGTAGAAGACGCCGGAGCCGTAGGGCTGATAGGGGAGACAGACCAGCGCGCCGTCCGCCCATGTGGTGACTGCGGAAGTCAGGGCCTCGTTGGACATGGACGCATAATCCGCTGCCTCAGCCATTTCGGTGAGGTCATACGCATAATCCGTAAAGCTCTGGGAAAGTCTCTGGAAATCATCCTCATACAGGTCGATGGTCTCGCCCGCATCCAGGGAAGCCGCGATCAGAGTCGTAATGTCACGGCCCTTGAACTCAATGTTGACCGTGTTTCCGGACTCAGCTTCATAGTCTGCAATGATCTCTTCGATCGCCGTCGCCTGCGTCTCGCCTTCGTTCCACATGGACCAGTAGGTCAGGGTAACGCCTTCTGCGCTGCCAATGCAGGGAAGCATCATCGCCGCCGCTGCCGCCGCGCAGATCACGGTGCCAAATAACTTCTTCTTCATTCTTAATCCTCCTTTTTGTTGTTGGCAATTTTTTACTCAAAACGCATCCTTATGTTTTCCATTTTAGCATTTTTGCACAAATATTATTTACACGATCGTTCGTTTTATTTGCACAAATACCGGCGTGGCAGATGAAAGGCGCCGGGCACACCGGTCAGATCTGCTGCCAGACGATTTCTCCGGGCCCCAGATCATACTCTTTTTTATTTCCCGCGCCGTCATATACGACGGTGTGCCGGGGCTGCAGCGTGTTGTTCAGAACCGCGTATTTCCCGCCCTCCGGATAGGCATGCACCTCGCAGGCATTATTTTCGGCGTACCACCGTTCCAGCCGGTCTTCTTTTCCCGCCGCGTAATACAGCGCCCGCAGCAGGAGCTCGGTGTTCTCCGGGCTGTAGGGCAGCCCCGCCAGGTAAATCCCCCGCCCCTTTCCATAGGGATGGGCGCTGGCATGAACTTCTCCGTCTGAATATTCCAGAATCTCCGTCTCAGGCTCCAGCGCATAGACGTTTTTCATGCTCTCCCCGAAGTCAGTGGGAGCAGTCCGGTTTCTCATAACAAAATGATTCTCGCGCACCTCCGTGAAATACTTGTCCGTGGACAGGGTAAAGCCCAGCTCCTTGTCCACCCCCAGCACGTCCGCCATCTGGAAGTACCGGCCTCCCTTATGATACGCGGAGGGTTCCCCCACCCCAAGGAAGCCGCCGCCGCCATACACCCAGCGCCGCAGAGCCGCCACAAGCTGCGGATCGTCCCATTCTGCGCCGCCTGAGAAAGCGGTCATGGCATCCCCCGCATTGATGATCACATCCACGTCCTTTGGAATCCCTTTCTCCCGGATATCCTTAAAACTCAGAAAAACCACATCCACCGCAGCCCCGCTCAGGACTTCCAGAATGCCTATGTAGGAATAGCATTGCTTGTACCACAGCTCGTGGGCCACCATATACGCCTGCCAGGAGCGCAGAGCGCCCCAGCAATTCAGCACCGCCGCCTTCAGGCCGCACCAGGGACGAATCCCGTGGATATTGTCGTAGATCTGCCGGAATTCGTCGGTCACATGTTCTATGTACTCCACGAACTTCGGGAATTTATAGGCAAGGCTCAGATAACCCCCGTACCCGATCCGGTCCACCGGGCTGCGCATGATGGCGCGCCGGGCCGTGATCCAGTTTTGCATCGCCTCCGGCACCGGATCGTTCCCCTCATAGAAGGTGTCCGGGAAGAAATAGGGCAGGAAGCGTCCTTCCGTATATTTCACATGGGGGATGTCCGAGATCAGCCGCAGGCTCACGCCGCTCCCGACGCTTCCTACCACGGCGTCCAGCCCGATCTCCCTGAAATATGGGCCGTATGGTTCCGTCCCGATCCAGTTGTCCCCCAGGAACATCATGGCCTCCCGGCCCTGGCTGTGGACGATCTTCACCAGTTCTCTGGCCTTTGCCGCCACGAACCGCTGTATAAAATCCATGTAGTCGAGATACGGCCTGGTGGGCGCCCGGAAAGCAGAATTGTAATATCCGTTGTCCACAATATCCTCGGGGCGCAGGGCATAGCCGTATTCCTGCTCAAACTCCTCCAGCGCCTTTACCGACACGGAAGCGCCGTAGCCGAACCAGTCCACGAATTTTTCCTTCGCCTGACTGTTGAACACCAGGGTAAAATGATAGAAAAAGGTAGTAAAACGCACCACGTCCGTGTCCGGATTATCTTTCAGCCACTGCAGCAGATACGCTCTGGAAAACCGGTCGGTTTCGCTGCAACGCACGTCCAGCGGGATGTCATGGGGCCGGTCCCCCCACTGGTTCGTAATATGGTTGTACATCTGGGTTGGATCCCAGATGGCGTACACCAGAAAGGAAACCGTATATTCATGGAACGGCTCGGCGCCATGTATGAGGACCAGATGCCTTTCAGTATCTGTCTCCCACCGGGAAGGGGGGAGCGCCTGTCCGGTCGTCCGGTCCATGACCTCCCACCATTTTGCCGGGTCGTGCAGATAATCCGGCACCACCTGTTCCTGATAATAGCCCTCCATAAACGGAACAGCCAGTTCTTCGCCGGTGGCCGTATTATGCCGGGACATGAGATAAAGCTGCTGGCATTCCTCCATGTGCCTTACGGCGAATTCATTGTGCCCCCGCGCCACAAAGTACGTGGTATAGATCTTTGCGTTCAGCGCCTTCGTCTGTTCATCCAGCTTTGTCCCGTCGCTGTCCCGCAGGGCGTCCGCTCCCCAGCGCTCCAGCAGCCCTTTCGTCTCCTCCAGAAAATTGCTCTCACTGGGCAGCGTCACCCTTCCCCTGGTCTTTGCCATGGCCGTGTCCCCCTTTTTATCTTACACTACGAGATATTCTGCAACAGACCTGAAAAAATGCTCTGCATTTTTCTCCGTCATGTTATGAGCTGTTCACCACCGTTCACAGCCTGAAGCCGCTGCGCGGCTTCTCATAACTTATAGTATACCGTATCCTCTCCTGATCTGTTTTTGCACGATCATAGCTTTTTTTTGCACAAAAATCTTGTACTGCAGGGAAACATGGTGTAGAGTGTAAGTAGCGTGTAATTCAGAAGAAGATTACCTTCCGGAATATACAGGGGGCGGACGTTCATGGCTTATCAAAGTATTTCTCTGGCGAAGGATCTCGATATTGAACGGATCTATACGATCCATTATTTTGAATATATGAGCGATTTTCACTTTCCCGGGGAACGGCATGACTTCTGGGAATTTCAGTATGTGGACAAGGGACAGGCCGAGATCCGCACCGACCATGGCATTCACATACTGGGACGGGGCCAGGTGATCTTCCACCGGCCCAATGAATTTCATTCCCTGCGGGCGACGGGGAAAAACGCCCCCAATATCATCGTGGTATCCTTTACCTGCCATTCTTCCTGCATGAATTTCTTTGCGGAAAAGATTCTCAGTTTTTCAGAAAAGGAACGGGAGCTTCTGGGGCTTTTGCTGGCAGAGGCCGCTCACTGCATTTCCACGCCCCTGAACGATCCTTATACGGAAAAAATGGAGATTTCCGGCGGGGAACACTTCGGCTCCCAGCAGCTGATCCTCAATTATCTGGAACAGCTTCTGATCGAGGTGATGCGCAGATACACCGCTTCCTTTTCTATGCCTGTGGCCCATCCCCAGGGGATCCGCCGGCGCAGCGCCATGTACAACACCGTTATCCTCTATCTTGAAAAACATATCCGGCAGCACATCTCCATCGACCAGATCTGCCACGACAACCTGATCGGGCGTTCCCAGCTCCAGAAGCTTTTCCGGGAGCAGCACCAGTGCGGGGTCATTGAATTCTTTTCTTCCATGAAGATCGAACTGGCAAAGCAGCTTATAAGGGAGCAGCAGCTTAATTTCACCCAGATTTCGGATTTCCTTGGATACTCCACGATCCACTATTTTTCCAGGCAGTTCAAAAAAATCTCCGGCATGACCCCCACCGAATACGCCATGTCGGTGAAAGCCATGTCGGAGAGATAGAAGGTCCGGCGGTTTCTCATAAACTATGCCCCTCCCTGTTCCGCATCAGGCGGCAGAAAGCGTCCCTTCCCGGATATACGAATCACCTTTGCGTTCAGACGGACCGCGTCCTCCTCCTGATGGGAAACCAGGATAAGCGTACGCCCCAGAAGATTCTGACGGATCACAGAGACTGCCCGTTCCCGCGCCGCATCATCCAGCCCGGCAAAGGGCTCGTCCATAAGAATCATCTGGGAGGATACGGCCAGCGCCCTGGCAATGGCAACCCGCCGTCTCATACCGCCGCTTAACCGGGCCACCGGGCGCCCAAGCGCCTCCGGCTCCAGCAGCTGTCCGAGCAGCTCCTCCGGATCCAATATCAGGGGCGCGCTCCCGCAGGCAATCCGGATATTCTTTACCCCGTCCAGAAACTCACACAACCGGTCCTCCTGGAAAACCGCGCTGATCCGCATCGGATCTGCTTCGGAACGGTCGCCCGAATCCGGCTTCTCCAGCCCCATGATCAACCGGAGCAAGGTGGTTTTCCCGATGCCGGACGGTCCAAACAGACAGTAAACTCCACCGGGCTGCACATCCAGGGTAAGATCGTGAAGCACGGTTCTTCCGGCATAGGATTTTTCAATATGTTCCAGCCGCAGCAAAACGGGCGAAGCGGGAGTCCTTGCAGGCTTTCCGGCGGATGTCCGGTTCCCCCGGGCTTTTGCCAGTTCCGGCGCGGCCATTCCATGACCCATTGCTTCCGGTTCTGCCGTTTCAGATGCGGCCACTTCCGACGCTTCCGTATCCGCCGCCTTCAGATCCCGCACCGCCAGCTCCAGCAGATGCAGGAACAGCCATTCAAAGAGACGGCTCACTAAAATGATCACCAAGGTCCAGGCAAACAGATCCGCCGTACTCAGATAGATCTTCGCCATATAAAGCTTTTCGCCGATGGAATGGGCGGGAACCCCGATAACCTCGGCCGCCACACCGGATTTCCAGGCCATGCCCAGGCTGATTTTACAGCCCGCAAGCAGATATGGGAACAGGGCCGGGCGGTACAGGTACAAAAGCTTCTTCCAGGGACGCATCCCAAATACCCGGGCCATTTCGAGCATTTTGGGATCCACCTGGCCCAGCCCCTCCAGTACGTTCCGGTAAATCACAGGAAATACCACCAGAAACGTGATCAGAATAGAGAGATTGGCCGAGCCGATCCAGATCAGGGCGAGGATCACAAAGGACGCCACCGGAACAGACTGTAACAGCCCGACCAGCGGTTCCAGAAATTCCCTCAGCAAAAAAAAGCGTCCGGAGACGCCGGCCAGCAGTATCCCCGCCAGAAACGCGCCCAGAAACCCGAGGGCGATCCTTACAAAGGAATACAAAATGCTGCCCCAGAAATCAAGGGCGCCAATCCGGGCATACAAAGCCGCCGCCACCTCCAGGGGGCCCACAAATATAATTTTGTTATGAATCGCGCCGGCAGCCAGCTGCCAGAGCGCGATCCAGACCAGAATTATGGCAATACGCCGAATTTTTTTCCCCATAGTTTCCATCATTACGGTATGTAATAAAAGTCCTCTTCCGGCAGCGCGCCGCCTACGGAAGCGGCGTCTATATCATAGAGCACCTGGAGGTATCCCTCCAGCGCTGTCTTCATCTGCTCGCCTTCAATGCAGGTGATATTGCAGTAAGGGATTGCCTTTTCCGCAATCGCGGCATTGGCTACGATTTCCAGGGAAACGATCCGCTCGGCGGCCTCTGCCGGATTCTCGTTGGTATAGGCAGCGGAAGTCTCATGCTCCGTCAGGAAATCCTGCACCTCCTGGGGATGATCGGCCAGAAATTCGTCTGTGACGATGGTTACCCCCGTTACCAGACTGCTGCCCTCCTCTCCCTGAAGGTTCTGCCACTCCTCGGTCAGATCCAGGGCGATCCTCAGGTTTTCGTTCTGCATGCAGGCAGAGGTCACAAAGGGCTGGGGAAGAAGGCCGATGGCCGTCTCGTCCTCTGCCAGAACGGATACCACCTCGGTGGCCTCCGATTTGTACTCCAGCGTCACATCGTCGGTGGTAAGGCCGTTTTCCGCCAGAAGATACTGAAGCGTGTAATCAGGAGTCGTACCCTTCCCGGTGAGATACACGGTCTTCCCGGACAGATCCGCCACGGACTGTATCGTCTCGCCGCATTCCACCACGTAGAGCACGCCCAGGGTGTTGATATCGATAACGCGGATATCCCCCTCTGTCTTATTGTAGAGCACGCTTGCCACGTTGGCCGGCACCATGGCGATATCCAGTTCCCCGCCGATCACCTGGGCCAGCAGCTCGTCCGCAGCCGTCGCCATCGTAAACTCGTAGTCATAGGCGGTTTCCCCGTTCTCCGCCTTCTGCATCAGGGAGACGATTCCCATGGAAGTGGGCCCTTTCAGGGAACCCACGCGGATTGCCGATTCCTCAGCGCCTGCGTTCAAACCCGTCAGCGCCGCGGCGGCCATAAGCGCAGCCGCCATCCATACGTTTCTTTTTTTCATCTTGTTCTCCTCTTTTCTTTTTGAATAATTTTAAATCTCTCAAGGATTATTTTAGGATAGACCGAAGGAAAATACAAGAAAAATTAAAACGGTTATCCCAATAAGCACGATTCCGGTAACCAGAATTTTTTTAACACAACGCTTTTTATATATTTGAGATAAAAATAAAACGCAATCAATCCAACTCCCGCACTTGTACCCACGATTGAATACCAGGCTATCACTATCAAAGCAATTCCCCGAATATCCATCTAATTATCACTGCACTTAGACATATTTTCTCCCTGGGTTTTGGGAGTCGCTTCGGATACCGGATAACAGGCAGTTTACAGTGGCTTAGTTGTCAAGACAGAATTTCAATTATTTTTTAATGAACCGGTACAGGTGGTCAGGGGATGCTGTGGAGGGGTTCTGTCTGATGGCGTATCTTTAACGCTCCGCATTTCTCCTGCGGCGTCTCCCGCCCGCCAGGAGTACGACTCCTGCCGCCACGAGCATCAGCACGTACATTGCGACCGGTGTGTCATCGCCAGTCTTAGCCGCCTTCGTCTCAGTCTTCGTCTCAGTCTTCGTCTCAGTCTCAGTCTTAGTCTCAGTCTTCGTCTCAGTCTTAGTCTCAGTCTTCGTCTCAG